>CAYMCP010000009.1:0-56466 GCA_964388965.1 uncultured Thiotrichaceae bacterium
GGCTTCTTATCAAAAGATTGGCTACTTAACCTAGATTTCAAATCGGTTCTATATCGGGAAATTTATTTCCCAATTCACGATACCATTTTTCCACCATTTTTCCTGCATCGTTCAATACCATTTGACCGTTGACGATTTCACCAAATAAACATTCCCGATTTTGGACGCAAATGGTCACAAAATACAATCCTGCCTGCGAATAATCGTATCCCTTTAATCGGATAGACCTACGGTGATGAATATTCGGGTTGTACTTATGCTTCTGTGTCAATTCTAATTTCCCCGCTCATTAACCCCCTCCACGATGTTCAGTAACTTAAACATCAATTCGTCACATTTTAGTGTTATATTCCACAAAACACCTGTTATACTCCCTATCAATTATAATTTTAGTATACGGATAACACCATGAACATCACTAGAGAGCCACTATGTGACATAGTAGAAAAAGATTCTACACCAGTCCAATCCAGTTCTGAAGTCAACCTAAGTCGTGCAAATTTGTATATTAACCGTGAATTGAGTTTACTTGCGTTTCACCGCCGCGTATTGGCACAAGCTAAAGATAAAAGCCTACCCCTATTTGAAAGATTACGTTTTATTTGTATTGCCAGCACCAACTTAGATGAATTTTTTGAAATCCGTGTAGCAGGTTTAAAACAACAAGCTGCTTTTGGCTCATTACAAGCAGGACCCGATAATTTATCCCCAAACGAAATCTTAGAGAATATTAGCAGTGCTGCACACGAATTCGTAGACGAACAATACCGCCTACTAAATGAATGTATTTTACCAGCCTTAGAAGTTGAAAATATTTATTTTATCAAACGAGATCAATGGTCAGTTGCAACCCAAGATTGGGTACGACACTACTTTGAAGATGAATTATTACCTATTCTCAGTCCAATTGGACTAGACCCCGCCCACCCATTCCCACAAATTTTAAATAAAAGCTTAAATTTTATCGTCTCATTAGAAGGCAAAGACGCATTTGGTCGTGATAGCGGTCTGGCAATTGTACAAGCACCTCGCTCATTACCCCGTGTGATTCAACTACCTAGCGAATATTCAGAACACGCTTATGATTTTATTTTCTTATCCTCAATCATCCATGCTTATGTGGGCGACCTATTTCCCGGTATGAGAGTAACAGGCTGTTACCAATTCCGCTTAACACGTAACAGTGACTTATTCGTAGACGAAGAAGAAATAGATGACTTATTACGTGCCCTAGAAGGTGAATTGCCAAGCCGCCGTTACGGTGATTCAGTGCGTTTAGAAGTAGCTGATAATTGTCCAGAACACATGATTCACTTTTTAATGCGTCAGTTTAAATTAACCGAAGGTGATATTTTCCAAGTCAATGGACCTGTAAATTTAAATCGTTTAATGGCTGTGCCAGACATGGTAAATCGTCCAGATTTAAAATATCCGAGTTTTACACCAAGTCTACCACGAGGACTAGGACGTAATTTATTCTCCTCCATTCGTGATGGCGATATTTTATTACATCACCCATTCAATTCATTTACGCCCGTGATTGATTTTGTCAAACAAGCCGCCGCCGACCCACGAGTATTAGCAATTAAACAAACATTATACCGTACTGGTGCAGATTCAGTACTAGTAGACGCGCTAGTAGAAGCCGCCAAAGCCAACAAAGAAGTCACCGTTGTCGTTGAATTACGAGCACGTTTTGACGAGGAGGAAAATATTCGTCTAGCAAATCGGTTGCAAGAAGCAGGTGCACATGTCGTATACGGCGTAGTTGGTTATAAAACCCACGCTAAAATGATTATGGTAGTGCGTCGTGAAGGACGTAAATTACGCCGCTATGTACACCTCGGTACCGGTAATTATCATGCACGTACCGCACGAATTTACACAGATTATGGTTTAATGACCTGTAACGAGGCTATCGGCGAAGATGTACATAAAATGTTCATGCAATTAACAACTTTGGGTCGCGGTACGCAATTAAAAAAATTATTACAATCGCCTTTCACACTGTATAAAGGTTTATTAGAACGGATTGAACGTGAAACCAATTTTGCGCAACAAGGTAAATCAGCACGTATCATGGCAAAAATGAATGCACTAACTCAACCTCAAATTATCCGTGCTTTGTACGCCGCCTCAATCGCCGGAGTAAAAGTTGATTTAATTGTACGCGGTATGTGTTGTCTACGTCCCGGAATCGAAGGTGTTTCAGAAAATATTCATGTACGTTCTATCGTAGGACGTTTTTTAGAACATACTCGTTGTTTTTACTTCCACAATAACGATGAGCCAGAGGTGTATTGTGCTAGTGCGGACTGGATGGATCGAAACTTACTAAAACGGGTTGAAGAATGTTATCCAGTAGAAAATTCAAAACTTAAACAAGAAATCATCAATGGCTTAGAATTATACCTAAAGGACAACACCCAAGCATGGGTATTGGATAAAGACGGACGGTATGAACATTCAAGTCCACAAGAAGGCGAAGAGGCTATTTCTGCACAACAAACGCTTCTGGAAAGTTTGAGCGAAAATAGCTAAACGGTTCGTTTAATCACACCAACCGCTGATAAAATATAAAAAAAGCTTTTTAAATTGCCAACTTTGGGGATGAACCATGCCAGTAAAAATCATTACCGTCAACGCATCTCGACAAGGTTTATTTGAATTTACACCTCAAGTCGTAGAAATCGTCAAAAATAGCCACGTCCAAGAAGGACTTTGTACCCTATTTGTTCGCCACACTTCTGCCAGCCTATTGATCCAAGAAAATGCCGACCCTGCGGTGAGACGTGATTTAGAAAATTGGTTAAATCGTCTTGTGCCAGAAAATGATAATTTGTATACTCACATTTCCGAAGGCGTAGATGACATGCCCGGACATATTAAAGCGACTTTGACAGCAACACATCTCAGCATTCCTATCTTGAATAATCAATTAACATTAGGTACATGGCAAGGCATTTTCCTGTGGGAACATCGTTATAGCGGTGGCGAACGTTCGATTGTGATCCACATCGGTGGATGATTACCAGCCAAATTTACGGCGTGTAATTACCTCACATTCATCAGGGGCTTCAGTATCGTGACATTTAGCGGCGAATTCCTCTGCTTCTTGGCGTGCTTTCTCCCCCTGCTCACGGGTTTCGGCGTAAATAATTTGTTGTTGTTCATATTGCTCAATCGCGGCTTGGCGTTCTGATTCGGACATTTGTTGCCATTTATCTTCTGGTATACCGTAAATCGCACGAGTTGTACCACAACTAATTAATATCAAAATAATGAAAATAAAACTAAAAATACGCATCATCATATCCTTAAATTGACAAATAGCTAAAAATCTACACTGAACTAAATTTATTCAGATTATACTGATATTTTCAAATTTTGCTCGTAACGGTGCATTGCACCGTCGCCCAATAGGACGTTCCAGCGTCTACCTAAACTTGACGCAGTGCGTCAACAGCTCATTCTATGCAGTGCGTAGAACGAGGAAAACTTATACTTTTTCATAATTGATATATTCACCATTCATGAACAACGTTGACATCATTTTAGTTGAAACTTCACACCCGGGTAACATTGGCGCAAGTGCTAGAGCCATGAAAACAATGGGTTTATCACAATTAATTTTAGTAAAACCAAACGAATTTCCCAGTGTTGTTGCAACTGCAAGAGCCTCTGGTGCTAGTGATATTCTAGCCAATGCCAAAGTATACGACGATTTTGTTAAAAGTCTAAATCCTTATGAATTGGTCATTGCAACCAGTGCGCGTTTACGCTCAATTACTTGGCCAATGCTCACTCCCGCAGAATGCGCAGAAAAAGCTTTAATGCAACAAGGCAAAGTCGCCATTGTTTTTGGGCGTGAGGACTCAGGTCTGACTAATGAGGAATTAGAGCATTGTCACGCTTTGGTGCAAATTTCAACTGAACCTAATTTTTCCTCGCTGAATGTTGCCGCCGCAGTACAAATATTAAGTTACGAATTGCGTCGTACAAGCGAATTGAATCAAAACAATCCGTTACCAACTGTTGGAGACGCGGTCACAATGCAGCAAATGGAATATTTTTATCAACATTTGGAACAAACATTATTAGATACTGGTTTTTTAGAAGTAGATAAACCACGTTTGACAATGCGTAAATTGCGGCGTTTGTTCAATCGTGCCAAACCCAATCAATCAGAAATGAATATTTTACGTGGTATTTTAAGCTCTATTCAAAAAGTAGCGAAAAAATCATAAATTATGTACTTTTACGATTAATCCTTTATCTTTATAAAATTTATAGCGCAATCGTCCCCACTGTTTAGCAACTTCATGATTAAATATAATTTCTGCAATACGTTTAAAATATTGATAAAAATCTGGTGTTTCAGTCACTGCCAAATTAATTAATACATCAGCCGACGCGTAACTTTCGGTGGAATAGCCGATTTTTATCGGTGCAATAGAATCGACATCATCAGGATGTAAGTCATGTGGAATAAAACTATCTTGTTTAAATGTCCACAGCATATCATCTAATGTTTTTGCATAGGTCAAGCCGTGAGTATTAATGTAAATTTTATAACCTTGATGCCATATTTTATCTACAAGCTGGCATGTAAATCGTTCGCCTGTAGATTGTCGTAAAATGTAAAAATCAACTTGTGGTTTTTCTAACATGAATTTTTTAGTAATCTAGTGAAAAATGGTACTTAAATAAAATTAATGACATCAAATAAAATGCAGGAAGTAGAACTTCCGTGCAATTATCTCAAAAATTAAGACTCTTTTTTACGCGAATGCAAAGTAACGACTTGCGCAGTAGTTTGTGGTTCATCTACAAAGTGCGGACGCATTTGATTTTCAACGCCACTTTTTTCGGCTAATGCGCGTTCACGCTCTGAAATCAGAGATAAACATAAACGAATATCATCAATTGTTTGTTCTGTAAAAGGTGAGGAAATACCATCTCTTGGTGCTGTTTCACGTACAACACTAGCAAATGTTTTACGCAATAATAACATAAATTTACGTTCTAAATTAACGTGATCAATATCCATAAAAAATCCCAAAAATGTGATAAAAAACTTGATTAACTCTAAAAATAAGAAATATTATTGCGCGGGCACATAACCAATATCTGTATTAAAATCCACGCCGCCTAATACGCCGTCTGCACCAAACGAATACAAACTGAATGGCTGACCATTGGCACTAGGTGTTTTTACATATTGATAAGGACGATTCCAAGGGTCTAGGGGAATAATATCGTCTAAATAGGGACCTTTCCAAAATGGTTTAATTGCCTCGTCAATAGGTGCTGTGCGCAATAAATTTAAACCCTCTTCGGTGCTCGGAAAACGACCAATGTCTAAATACATGGCATCTAAGACACCTTTGAGCATTTTAATTTGCGTATTTGCAGTTTTTACTTTTGCAGCGTCTACTTGAGTAAATAATTTAGGTCCGACCAGTCCTGCCAAAAGTCCGATAATAACCAGTACAACTAGCATTTCTAGTAAAGTAAAACCCTTTGGTAATAATTTTACAAATTTTGTTTTCATCATGGCTTAACTCGATGGGTTGAAAAATATTATCATATCTTAGCAAAATCTATAGCGTAACGTCATATCAAACGTTATCTTGATGTTGTGATGATTAAATAGTATAAAGTAATAGTCATAGAATTTGCAGCACCTTGATTTTAAGATAAACCAACAGAGTCCATCTGCGGAATCTACAATGCGTTCAAAACTGCCAAAAATACCTAAAGCGCGTAATAATCCCGCTAGAACGTCATTAAGTAACTATTTTGAGCGTATTTCTAACAGTTTAGAAGATCGCATTCCAGAATATTTACAAATGAAAAAGTATGCGCGGGTATACGAAGAATCGCAAAAATTGCTGGAAATAGAAAGAACAATAGATATTGCAGCCGGTAGTATTTATGAAGTTAATATTGATGACAAAAAATTAATTTCCGATCAGTTAGTGCAATTTTCGCAATTACTCAATCAAAAAAGTAAAACTATTAAACAAGTAACTCATGGTAAGCCATTTTCAAAACGGATTCAAATTTTACAAAACGCAAATCAACATACACAGAATATTGCTAATAATACTTTAAAAATTACGCGCCATATCGAGCGAATTAATGCTGTTATTCCAGTTATTAAAGCTTTATTGAAAATGAAAGAGCATGAAGATCATGAAAATACGCCTGTTTTGATTGCCATTAGTGATGCACTTAAAAAAAATTTACATGAACCAAATATTGAGCAGATAAAACAGGAAATGCAAAATGAAAATGTATTATTAACTAAGTATGACAGTCATTTACATTTTGAACACCTTAATGATGCCAGTGATAAATTGATTGGTTTATTAAACGATAAGTTGTTGTTAATGATTGGTATTTCAGAAAATCTCATTGCTGGAGTAGAAGATGAAGGTATTAATGATGTAGATTTTGGACAGCGTCTACCCGACGAGCTGATGGTATTGTTTCTTATTTCAAGTATTTTGGATATTTTCCACCGAGTACGCGAAATCAGAAATTGTGTTAAACGGATTTCTAATAGCATTAAAGTTTTTTCTCAAATTATGCACGCTGTTCAAAACGATTTGAAATTACGCAGCTTGTTACATGATGGAAAGAATAGTGCGTATGAATTGATTTCTAAACATATTCCTTCTCATCTCAAGCGCATCATGCCGGTAATTAATCAAATTGCGACAAGTTTAGATGCGTTAGATTTGAAATTAAAACTTAATACTTTAGACCTCGATAAGGTAATTAGACTAACTCATGGTTTAATTTACGAAAAAGCTAATCGAATTTGGGAAAATCCTTATGATTTTTAAATAAATTGATGACTCATTGGTATTTCTATAACCAATATTTCTGATTTTTCTAAGCTTAAAATGTCCACTTCCTGAAAAAAGTATAATCCTAATCCATCGCGTCGCTCTAAAATTTCGTCACCAACTTTTATTTTTCCCGATAAAACAAAGAAATACACACCATGTATTGATTTTTTTAGATGATAACGATATGAATAATGTGCCTCAAAGTTACCTCGATGAAAAAAGGTGTTTTGATTAATTTTTAATACATTTTTTTGCTCAGGCTCAGGCGCAACCAGTAGTTGACAACGATTATTAGAAATCTGTTGCGCTGCTAAATGTTGATAATTAGGCATGAGATTTTTTTTATTTGGTAAAATGCGAATTTGTAGCACTTCGACACAATCACTATCTGATGCGTTAGACTCATTGTGCATGATGCCCGAACCCGCAGATGTGATCTGAATGTCACCCGCTTGGCAGATAGAGCGATGTCCTACACTATCTTCGTGTAGCAATTGACCTTTGAGCACAATGGAAATAATTTCAACGTTATTATGAGAGTGCATACCAAAGCCATGCGCCCCGGGCTGTAAAATTGCGTCGTCAAGACGCACCAAGCAACCAAAATGTTTTTGCTCTGTTGCAGAGAAAAGCTCAGGCTTCATTGAGGTAGCAATGCGTATCCACCCTAAATCATCAATCCTACGCTGATATGCTCGATGAATGATTTTTTTCATAATGTTAATCGCTTAAAACGAAATATTAGATTTTAAATAAATTCTTACTTTTCAAAAATTCGTAATTGTGGACGCTAGGTGCAATTTTTTGTACTAAATCTTTCAATTTTTGTCGTAAATCACCGATTAGCCCATTATAGCCCATATTTTCACTTTTAGTATTCATTTTTTCCTTGCACATCCCTACCATAGGTATGAAAGATTGTTTTTAAATACGGCTGCCGAATCAATTTTTAATTCGGAAAAAGATGCTAGGGTTGCAATTCTATCTTTAGCATACATAGCAGCTAATTGACATTTAATCAGTTCCACTGCTTCACCAACTCGCCAAGTAAGCTAGTCTGCGTAACTGTAAGTATCATTAAGATTTAATTGAGACAGTTGAGTAATTATGAAAAAATCCGATGAAAATCAAAAATTTGTAGATTGGTTTCGTACAGCTTCCCCTTATATTTATATGCACCATGGACGTACTTTTGTCGTTAGTTTTGATGGTGATGCACTACAACAACCTCATTTCAAAGCATTAATTCAAGATATTGCCTTATTAAATATTTTGGGTATTCGTGTTGTTATTGTCTATGGCATTCGCGCACAAATCGACGCTGCACTACAACAACATGGTCTAAACCGAAAATTAATTAATGGACGACGTGTCACCGACGAACAAACTTTACAATATGTTTTATCGGCTTGTGGCGAAGTCAATTTGACTATTCAAACTTATTTATCTATTGGTTTGAACAACGCACCGGTTTCCGATACAAAAATTTCGGTTGTTTCAGGTAATTTTGTCATGGCTAAACCGTTAGGTATACAAAATGGCGTTGATTTTCACTATACGGGGGAAGTACGCAAAATAGATACAAATGCAATCGCACAACAACTTAATAATGATGCAATTGTCTTAATTCCGCCGGTAGGTTATTCGCCGACGGGGGAGATGTTTAATTTATTAGCCGAAGAGGTAGCAACTGCGGTTGCCATTGAATTGCGTGCGACAAAATGGGTATGTTTACATGAAAATCTGGATTTATTGGATGAACATAATCAACCAATACGCGAATTGACTTTTATTGAAGCACAAAGTTGGTTAAATCGAGATTTGAATATTAATGATCGGAATTTACTGGAAAATGCAATAAAAGCTTGTCAAAACGGTGTCGAGCGGGTGCATTTAGTCACGCAAAAAACGGATGGTTCTTTATTGTTAGAATTATTTAGCCGCGATGGCATTGGTACATTAATTAGTCAAGACTCATTCGAGCATATTCGTCAAGCAACTATTCAAGACATTGGCGGTTTATTGGAACTGATTCAGCCGCTAGAAGAAAAAGGTATTTTAGTAAGACGTTCACGAGAAAAATTAGAAATGGAGATTGAACGATTTACTGTCCAAGAACGCGATGGAATGATTATTTCTTGCGCTGCTTTATATCCATTTAATCATGAAAGAACGGCTGAATTAGCCTGTTTTACCGTCCATGAAAAATATAGAGGAATGCGTAAAGGAGACGCAATTTTAGCTTATTTAGAATTATTGGCAAAAAAACAAAGTTTAGAAAGTATTTTTGTATTAACAACACGCGCTGCACATTGGTTTGTTGAGAGAGGATTTATTCAAACATTCCCAGACGCATTACCTAAAGAACGTCAAGCGTTATACAACTTACAGCGTAATTCTAAAGTTTTTATTAAATATTTGGATAAAACTTAAAATCGATTCTATAGTACAATTTAAATTGTGGTCTAACTGAACAAACTTGAGGAAATGATGCTAGTAAATTTTCAAATCAAAACTTATGGTTTATTTATCGCCCTAATTGTTTTATTGCAAGCTTGCGGTGGTATGCCAGATAAAAATCAGCTATTAGAACAAGCTCGTTTAACTTATGAACAGGCTGAATCAATGCCAACAGATGAGCGACAAAAATATACTTTAGCTGAGGCGAAAATTGCGCTAAAACAAGCTGAAGAATCACAAAATAAGCGTGATATTGAGGAATTTGCTCGAATTGCCATTGAAAAATCGAAATTGGCAATGGAAAATTCGCATAAACAAACGATTACTCAAAAATCTCAATCTGTGGCAGTGCCTCAAGTGGCTGTGGAATCCTACGAGACAAGTAACGGTTTGGTATTTATTTTACCAAGCAAGGATTTATTTGCTGAGCATCAGGTTGAATTAGAAAATTTGGCTGTTATCAGGCAAATCGCTCAATTTATGCAAAAAAATCCAACAAAACATGCTCTAATTGAAGGCTACACAAATCAGCATGATAATGTAGATTTTAATCAAGGTTTGTCTTATCGTCGTGCCAATGCGGTGCGTTTTGCTTTAATGCGTCAAGGTATTAAATCGAATCGTTTAATTGTAAAAACACGACAACCTACGTTTATAAATCATTCACAAAAACAGTATATTAAATTGACTGTAATCAATGCTATCGGAGCATTGTAAAACTCGTTTTTGTATCACTTTTATAGCGTTTATGTGGATGATTAGGCATCGCATTTGTCATTCATTCAACAATTTATCAGCGATATTGAATATAACGCATTCATCTTTCGAGCAATTAATACGTTTTGTCTTAATATTCACCCCTAACATCTAAAAACAAGTTGTTTTTCTAATTTCCTTCAACTGGTTTGTTTTTTGCTTTTTTAGCACTCAGGATAAATAAATCATTGGGTGAATACCATGTTGAATATCGCATTAAACTTTCCACAACCGTCTAATCATCTTATGGACGAACAAGAAAAAACGCTAAGTTATGCTTTAAAATTGGCAACACAGGCGATTTTTAACAAAATTAAACAAGCGGCTTTCAATCAAGCTATCGTGCACGAAAAATTACCATTTTCTTTGTATATCAATCAATTAGAAGTTTATTTACTCGTATATAGAACGTTAGAGCATCGTTGCAAAAATGATGAGCAATTACAAAATATTTGGCACGATAAAATGCTGAAAACGCCTGCGTTAGAGCATGATTTAGCTTGTTTGCAAACGGAAATGTTAAACGCACGGGTACAGCGTATGACTATGGATTTTATGCAATTCGTGAAGCAAACGAGTAATCAGAACCATTTTCAAGCATTAGGTGTTTTGTATGCCTTAGAAAAATTAAGTCTGGTACACTATAAGTTGTTGCCACATATTCAAAACATGTATGATTTGAAAGGTAAGGGGATAACGTTTTACCGTTCTTATGATGAAAATCTACACCAGCAATGGTATGCGTTTAAACAGCGTTTGGATACGGTTGAGGTGAATGCTTTAGCGCAAACAGATGTGATAAATAGCGCGAAACAAACCTTTGAAAGAATAGATAAATTGTTAGATAATTTATGGAAATTACGCGCATTGTACCAACAAGCAGCATAGTATTGGATTTTTTAAAAGTAGAATCACAGTTTGTACCAAGTTGCGGGTGTTTAGGGAGTTGCTCGATAAGCCCATTGTTTGAGGAACCAAACGCCACACCCCTGTGACACCGCTAGAGCGAATCAAAACCTACAAGCACTTTTAGCCTAGAATGTGAGTAGGACGAGTCAAAGAGGTGGGTTTTGGCAAATTTTTTCACTGCGTTTATTGATACATTCCGCTACTAAAATTAATGTAATGGATAAATAAATAGTTTTTGGGTGTATTCGATATTGTTAAAAACAATTGTATACGCTAAAAAACCACCTTCTTGAAAGCGAATTGTAGGCGATACGAATTGCTCACCAATCGGCAATTTATAAGCTGTTGCAGTAAAATCTGGTTGTAGAATATAACTATTTCCTTCAAATATAAGCAAATATGCGCCATTTTGATACATTTTTATATCTTCTAAACCGTCAATTTGGTGCAACATGGTTAAAAAGATATGAGGTTCAATGATGGCAGGATAAATTGTTTGAGCAGTTAAATCGTCGTAGATTACGTGACCTTCTGGACTTTGATACTCTCCTGATGGGGCTGTATATCCTGTTTGGTGGGTGATTTTCACACCTAACATATTGTTTTCTTTACAGGTATTAA
Source organism: uncultured Thiotrichaceae bacterium (assembly GCA_964388965.1). Taxonomy (GTDB): domain Bacteria; phylum Pseudomonadota; class Gammaproteobacteria; order Beggiatoales; family Beggiatoaceae; genus Albibeggiatoa. The sequence goes on from CAYMCP010000009.1 coordinate 11,607, forward strand.
TATCATTACCATTGTCACTATGACATTCGGTAGCGAACGAGCTATCAACAAAAGCATCAAATACACACACTATTACATCATATTTAGCATCATCATTTTGCTGATAATTATCTTTCACGTTGGCATAATTAAAAATGACATCGCCTTTATCATCCATGTAAATCTCACCATAAGGCAAAATATTTCTTAATAAAATCATATCTTTAGGAGCTGGAATCAATGATAATGCCTGTTTTTCCAAAGTAATAATGCGTAAATCATGCGGCTTTATTTGAATCTCAATCGTAGTATTATCATCCGCTTGCACAAAACTTTCTTTGTTAGGAATAAACGTGAATTGTAAATTTGAATCGTCGGCAGCTTTAACAATCCCGTTTGAATCTTGAACAAATTTGAATTGTGCTAAATTATTCTGCGCTAAGGCTTGGTTCATACCCTCTAAGATAGTTGTTATTTTTTCTGTGCCGCCTAACGCTAGTCCAGAATTTAATTGAGGTAATTCAGGCATATTCACTGATTTTAAATTACTATTTAATGTTTTTAGATTAAGTGGCGTACCAGCGGGCGCATTAAATTTTCCTGTTTTAAGATCAAAAAACCAATTTTTCGGCAATAAATCGTGAATCGCTTCAGCATTAATTTTTTTCAAATCAAAATGCGTTAGAATTTTAGACATGTCTTCACTAGGTAACTTACTGAAAATGACTGGGTCTAAAGCGTTAAGATGATCTACAGTGAATTGAGCTAAAACGTCGGGAGAAAAACCACCAAGCGAATTTGCGCGAATGCCGCGTAAAGCATCTGATGAGAGATTTAAAAACTGTTTAGCAGAAACGGCGGAAAGAGCTGAATAAGTCATGTAGGACATTTGATCGGCTATCATGCTTTTAAATATTTCTGGATTTAGCTTGAGAATATCGGATTGATGAAATGCTTGGAATGATTTAGCTGCTAAGTTCTCTATATTTTTTTAGTCAGCTTTGCGAGATTTTCAGGCTCAATATCATAATCTGTTAATCGATGTTGTTCTACATTGATACGCGCTTTTAAAATAAGCTCCTGTGGGTATTCAACATCTTCCTCGCGGATGATAATGTCAAACTGAAAATGACCTAATAAATTTGCCTCCCAAGTGATTACGTGATTGTAATTATCTAGTTTGATGTCTACAGGCGCGTGTTTGAATTCATAATTTAGTTTATGACCTTGCGCAGATGCAGCATCGATTGTAGCAAGATACTTATCACCATAAGCTATTGTTTGATTGAGTATTTTATCTTCAGTTAATCCAGCAGGTACAAGCAATTTTAGTGGTTCATGTACTGAAACATCGGAATCAATATTAGCCTGATAAAGATCAAGATCAGTTCTACCAACATTGCCATCACCGTCAAAATCACCGTTTCGCCAACCAATGCCAGTTTTATAGTTATCCACATCTGCGCGTTCCCAGTTGGCAGTCAAGATATTAAAATCAGTGCTATTCACCATGCCGTCGAGATTGGCATCTCCCAATTTCAATGTGTCGCGCACACCAGCGTAAAAATGTGTTGCAGTAATTTGCCAAGCTGTTTCTTGTAACAGTGTTTTCCATTCAGGTGTAATTTCAACAAAATACGGATGATAAAGCGGTATGTACCAGTCAATGTTACCATAGTTGCCAGTCGTCAGTCCACGTGGGTCTTCTCGGTAGAACACGGTAAAAAAAACCAGTGCCTTAAAATATTGCATTACACCGGGAGCAAGATGATTACCGTCACCGTACACATTTGCGATGTCGTTGTAGATGTCAGAACCGTTGATTATAGGCGATGCTCTAAGCCGCTCATTGAGTTCGTAAAGCGCGTCACCCATTGGAATGATTAATATTTCATTGTCAAGTAAACCCGCAGTTTCATTGCGTATTTCGTGCATCAGATATTCGTAATAATCCCGAGAGCGGTTATTAAATTGAGAGGTGTCTGTATATTCTTCATTCCACTTAGTTCGATAATCAAAGCTTTCAAAATCGGGATTGTCGGGCGCACCATAAACCTTTGGCCACTGCGAGTAGATATAAACTTGAAGACAGGAATCACTCATTCCCTGCTTGACCATCAAATTAATAAAATTCATACTCATTGGCACATCACCTTCCTCGCGCGGGCGATCCTGCCAATAATGCCAACTTTCCTTGAGTTTAGATTTATTCCAATACCAAGGTTTGCCATCATAAGGTTGCAAAACCAACGTATCCCAATGATTAGTTGTCATATCTGGGATAAATTCGTCTCGATAGAAAGAATCACTATCAGAATCACCGTGATACCAGTGCCACCAGAATGATGCACCTGATAGTATCTGCATAAAATCTTTAGAAGTTTTTTGTCCGCTAAGGGTGTGTCCTCGCTCTTTAGCTAAAATACGCAGACCTGTTGCCATTTTCGTGCGATATGTCAGACTGTTACCTACAAAATAAACATTTCTATCAATAGCTATAGATTGGTTGGTATAACCTATCATTAAAATTAATAGACTGCTGATCTTCATAAATTGATTCATTATTTTTCCTTTGAGAGTACAAAATTTGTTTTGTAGTCAATTCCATTCAAATGTACGCATGAGTTTAGACGTAATTCTGTGGATTATAAAGCGTGAAAATTTCAAAAATTACCCCATATTCCTACTTCTCATTTCTCAATTTTTAGCACACCATGTTTACCAATAATCGTGAACAATTACGCCAAGTTTATCGTACTGTCTGGCAAAAATATCAACAACAACAGAATTTAGAACCTCTTGAAATCATTATCCGAGATGTGATGCTAGCGCATCCAGAATATCAAACACAACTTATAAGTGCCGATTTAGACAAAGATTATCTGCCTGAAATGGGACAAACTAATCCATTTTTACATATCGGATTGCATATCGCTCTGCATGAGCAGTTGGCTACTAATCGTCCTATCGGCATTCGCGCACTGTATGCCAAAGCAGTGAGAAAAAATCAAGATAAACACGATATAGAGCATAAAATGATGGAATGTTTAGCAGAAAATTTATGGACGGCACAGCGTGATAGCGTGATGCCAGATGAACAGGCTTATTTGCAATGTTTAAAAACGCAGTTGTTGAAAATAAAAAAATAACACATACTGTCTAGCCACTGTATTAAATTTATCTAGGGGATACGATGTCTACACCAACGCCAATTGAGATGGAATTTCGTCAAAAAACTAAAGTATTGAGTATTACATTCAGTGATGATCAATATTTTGAGTTACCTTATGAGTATTTACGAGTATATTCACCTTCTGCGGAAGTGCGTGGTCACGCGCCCGGTGATGAGGTATTACAATATGGCAAAAAAGGTGTAAATATCGAACATATTGAGCCTGTAGGCACGTATGCTGTGTCTTTGCATTTCGATGATGGGCACAATACGGGTATTTATTCATGGGATTGGCTGTATTATCTCGGTGTAAACCATATCCAGTTGTGGCAAGAATATTTGGAAAAATTAAAACAAGCTGATAAAAAACGTGAGCCTGAAAGTTGAAATAGCTTAAAAAAACTGTGACCATTGCTCACAAAGTTGTTTTACTTCTTGTGTATCAGGCAATTGATTACGATATGCTAAAACCTGCCAAGCTTTGGTTAAGCGAAAAAAATAATTTGATAAATCTGCACCTTGAGTATGACGCACCAAGCGAATAGATTCATTTTCTGTCGTGCTGTCATAAATTGCCATGTTATACTGCTGTTGTAGCCGCGCCAACGCACCACGATATAGTAAACTTATTGATTGACGGTGTTGGTTTTGTTGCCATAATTGCCAAGCTTGTTGAGAAATATGTTCAGGTAGAAGATGCGACGCTGATTGTTGAATAGGTATTGACTCTATTTGAGGCTGATATTGTGTTTTTTTTCCAACCCATTGTTTTGTCGCAGGTATTTGTAAAATACGATAAATTAACCACGCTATCGCGCCGCCTATTGTCAGCCATAACATTGCCTCAAATAGTTGCGCCCAAACACCGATCCATGAGAGTGGTAATGTCCAATCACTTTCTAAGTCAACGTCACTATCATCCTCGCCGATGTATTGCCAATATTTTAGTTCCTCCTCAGTGTTGAATTCAGGCTGTTGTAATACTTCCTCTATATATTGTTTTGCCTGTTCTGGTTTCGCTACCTGTGCGTACAATTGGGCTGGATAAAAACAAGTCAGCGCGACGACTGCGACAACAGATAAAGTTACAGTAGCTTGTAAAACTTTTTGGCGAATTTGGCGAAAGGTTAATTCAATATCCCAACCTTCTAAGTGTGTGCGCCGATTTAGGTACAACGCAAATCCTCCCGCAACATAAAATGGTTCAATTAAGCTTAATGCAATGTAATTGAAAATAAAATCTATACTTAAAAATAATATTCCATTTTCTTCGATAAATGCGTAAAACATAGATTGCAAATCAGTATTTTCAGGTAAGAATAAAAACAGTAAGCTATACAGTAGTAATATTATAAGTGCTTGAAAATGCAAACAAACAATTGTTAGCCACATTGCTGTATTAGCGGTTTTTTGTTGTAATACTTTAAAACGTTGTTGTGCTACTGTGCCGCGACTGCGTTCAAGTTGCCAAATCGGTAACGAAAATGAGCGCGTCAAGGTAAAACGATACAAGGTTAAACTTAATAGTAAACGAGTTTTAAAAAGTAATTGTGGTAATGCGTTTAGCATTTTTGCGATGGTGATATGCTCACCAAACAAGGCGTGACTGAAAAAATGTAATATTATGCGGTCATAAAGTGGTTTTAACCACCAAACAATTAGCGGTGCCCAAATTTCTGGATATTCAAAAAACAATGCTGTTATCAAATAGATTGCAATAAAAATTGGTAATGTAAACGCAAACCAAATGCGGTAAAAATCCCACATCCAATGTTGCGTCATGCAAAATCCTAAATCAACAGCTTCCCAGGCGGTACGCGGTCTAACCACTGCCTCAATTTTATCTAGTCGCACGACGCAATCCCGTAAAACCAAAGTAAGTTAAACTTAACATCCATAGACTGATACCAACAACATATTTTACGATTGGTTCAATTGCGGCGTTGGATGACCAAAATGCTTCGATGAATGCTGCTAAAAAAAACATTAAAATAATTCCGTACAGTAATGTGACACTTTGTTGCGCTGCTTGAATTAAGGCTTGACTACGGTGTAAACGCTGCGGTGCAATAAGCGCGAAACCTAACTTTAAACCCGCGGCACCAGAAATGACAATTGCTAACAGTTCTAAGCTACTATGCCCCGAAACAAAAGAAAAAAATGGTGTGTGATAACCTAATTGGATTAGATGCCCTGACACTGCACCAATGTATAATCCATTGAAAATTATAAAAAATAAACTTCCAACACAATACAATACGCCGCCTGCAAAAACTTGGAAACCAATACCAGTATTGTTATAAATATAGTAGCCAAACATTAAAAAATCGCTATCTGCTTCTCGATTTCGTCCGACATAATCAGATCGCGGGTCATACATTGCCTCAATATCAGCCGTTTGTTCAAGAGATAGTAAGCTATAAATTATTTCGGGATATAAATAAACTGTAATCGCCATCACAAACAAGGGTACAAAAAACAGTAGTGCTGATAGTGAAACTAGTCGCCATTCTCTACGCACGGCTTGCGGAAAATCAGCCACGATGAATTGAACAAAACTGAGTAAAAAATGATGCTGGCGTTGAGTATATAATTGCTGATGACCGCGTAATACAAGGCGATTTAATTTATCAACTAAATATGGGCTGTAATGTCGGTCGCGGGCTAAAGCGAGATGATGACAAATCTGACGATATAGTTGTGGGAATTGTGCTGAAGTGATATGTTTTTTTTCTAATGTGGCTAAATGCTGCGCGAATTGTTCCCACTGAATTTCGTGTTGTTGCTCAAAAGTTTGTTGTTTCATAATATTCTATTGACACTGTTTAGCTAAAGTAGGAAGATTCTTGCGGCTAGGTGTCTAATTAATTTTTTACAAACGGCATTTTCCATCCATCCGACGGTAGAACGTTCAAGCCAAAGTCAGTTTAGATCGTTTTAATTTAGCAGTCAAATGGCTTACTCCTATCTTAAAAAATGCGTTGTGTCCGTCAAATTTGATGATAGCCTTGTATCTACTCACTCGTATTGTGATAGATAGGTTTAAATTACGAATGGCTGATAAAAATACACATATTGCGCTGCAATAATACACATGATAGGATGCAGTTAAGAAAAAAAGGTAAGATTATATGACAGATAAAACTAACCCTGATTGGTTGAAATTACAACAATATTGGGATAGTTATTTGAATATGACGCATCAAGCAGTACAGGATACTGCAAAAATAGCTGAAAATGCGTCACCTTGGGTAAATACACTAGATGTTTACTGGAAAACACTATCGCCCTTAGTTCAACCTCAAGCGAAAGATGTCTTAGATAAATTCGTCACACAAGGTCAGCAATTTTTTCATTTCGCCACAACTTTTTTGAAAGTATTTCACCAAGCACCACATGATGCCGACCCGCAACTTTGGCAACAATATTTTGATGAATTAAAACAAACCCTTGCAGAATTTACCAACACACAACACCGTAATTTAAATTTTTGGGGATTTCCGCTTGCCAACTGGCAACATGCTGTTAGTAATTTGTCTCCATTGCCAGATGATTTTTTTCAGAATTTAAAACCGAATAATTTTTCACAAGAACTCCATGAAAATGTACAGCGTTGGTTATCTATACCGGGTATAGGTTATACGCGCGAATGGCAAGATCAATTACAAGAATCAACGCGCTTGTGGATGGTGTATCAGAAAGCTCATCAGGAATATCATAATATTTTAAGTCGAGTAGGCACGCGCACGATTGATTTGATGCAAGAAAAAGCAGTTAATTTACAGCAACAGAAGAAAAAAATTGAGAATTTACGACAATTGTATGATTTATGGATAGATTGTGGGGAAATTGCTTACGCTGAAATCGTTAATACTGATGAGTATGCTGAAATTAATGCACGTCTAGTTAATACATTAATGGCGTGGAAAAGACACGAACGTTGTATGATAGATAAATTGTTAGGCTCGATGAATATGCCAACTCGTAAAGAATTAGACAGTTTACATTTACGTTTACAACAATTACGTCGAGAAACCCAGATTTTAAAAGCTAAACAACATGAAGAACGTATCAACAATTTACAAGATAACATCAATCAATTACGCGCTGAAGTAGCATTACTCAAAAATACGCCAAAAAAAGCTACACGTCGTCCCCGAAAAACACCATCAACAGGAGAGTAAGCTGTGTTTCCTTTGTTCATTAGTCCTGAGCAAGCCATACAAGATATGTTGGAATTCCAAAAAAAACTTGGTGAAGGGCTTACAATATTAACTCAGCTTGAAGAATTTGAAGTAGGCACAACGCCTAAAGAAGCAGTTTATCACGAAGATAAATTAACTTTATATCGTTATAAATCTATTGTTGACAATCCTAATCCGACACCTATTCTTATCGTCTATGCGTTGGTCAATCGACCGTATATGTTAGATTTGCAACCCAATCGCTCTTTAATTAAAAATTTGCTAAGTCAAGGACAAGATATATATTTAATTGATTGGGGTTATCCTGACGGTGCAGACCGTTATTTAACGTTAGCGGATTATATTAACGGTTATATTCATCGTTGTGTAAAGGCAGTCTGTAAACGGCACGGAATTGATAAAATTAGTTTATTGGGTGTTTGTCAGGGTGGTGTGTTGAGTCTGAGTTATAGTGCCATTCATCCAGAACGAGTTAAAAGTTTAATTACGATGGTTACGCCGGTAGATTTTCATACCCCTGATAATTTACTCAGTCATTGGGTGAATAAATTGGATGTGGATTTATTGGTCGATACGTTAGGTAACATTCCGGGAGAGTTGTTAAATTGGACATTTTTATCTATGAAGCCGTTTCGACTAACTGGACAAAAATATTTAGATATGCTTGATAATTTAACCGACACACAAACGGCAGAAAATTTTTTACGCATGGAAAAATGGATTTTTGATAGTCCAGACCAAGCAGGTGAGACATTTCGGGAATTTATTAAACAATTTTTCCAACAAAATGCGCTGATTAAGGGTAAGGTGTGTATTGGTGAGCATCCAGTAGATTTGAAAAATATCACCATGCCTGTGCTCAATATTTATGCTTCTGACGATCATTTAGTGCCACCGTCATCCTCTAAAGTGTTAGGGCGTTTTATTGCTCCAGAAAATTATACCGAAGAAGTATTTAAGGGTGGACATATTGGGATTTATGTAAGTAGTAAAGCGCAAAAGCAAGTCCCAACTGCAATTACAAAATGGTTAGCTGACTTTTAAATCAGGAAACAGCGCTAGGATTTTTAGGCTAAGTGTTTGATGAAGTGGTTTTGCGTGCTATTCAATAAAAACTGGCAACCTTCGATGCAGTTGCCAGTATACTACTTTATTTCACAACGGTCATATTCGGCGTTGAAGGTAAACGCGGCATTGTTTGTTCTGGAAATTCACCTGTTAAAGTGTTCAAAAATGCCACGATGTCTGCAACTTCATCATTAGATAAATCTTTATTCAACTGGGTTTTAGCCATTACGCGAACCATCTCATCTAACGTAGGTACAGCACCATTGTGCGCATAAGGCGCAGTCACTGCGATATTGCGTAATGTTGGTACACGCCACATGCCTTTGTCCGTATCTTTGCCAGTGACAGTATGTAAACCGGTATCAGCAACTAAATCATATTTCGCATCATATTCACTGCCCACAAATGTAGGAAATTTCATAAAGAAACCTTGCCCCATTGGTAATTCTGGACCGCTGAAATTCGCGCCGGAGTGACAAGCAACACAACCGACTTTTTGGAAAGTTTCCATACCACGCGCTTGTTGTGTATTCATCGCCTCTTTATCACCTTTCACATATTTGTCGTACGGAGAATTTGGTGTAATCAAAGTACGTTCATAAGCTGCAATAGCTTTAACAATATTATCTTCAGTAATTTTAGCATTTTCCCCGAAAGCAGCCGTAAACATTGGCGCGTAACCTTCAATTTGTTTTATAGCGGCAACGGCATCATCCCAACTTTTCATACCCATTTCAATCGGATTAGTGACTGGACCACGCGCTTGATCTTCTAAAGTCGCTGCACGACCGTCCCAAAATTGCGCGGAAAGAAATGCTGAATTCCAAACAGTTGGCGCACTGCGTCCACCGAGTTGACCCTCTACACCAACAGAAGTAGGGCGACTATCATCACCGCCTTCCATCACATTGTGACAGGAATTACAAGATACGGTGCCAGAGCTTGATAAACGTGGATCAAAGTATAAAGCTTTACCCAACGAGATTTTAGCTTCGGACTGTCGGTTATCAGCGGGCACGGGGGCTGTCTCTGGCAGTGCGTCCCACGCATAAGTCATTGGACTTAATGCAAAAGAAGCGGCTAAAACAACATGAGAAAATTTCATAGTAATCCTCTTTAATACTAACGTTGATTGAAATTGAAACTAAGATACTTGCCATTCTACTTGAATTGACAAGGTAAGATGAAAAAATTACAATTAAAACTTGCCAAAACGTACAAAATGCAATTAAATCAAGCTAATAACTCAAAATAAGTTTTGCACGTCTTGAGCTATCAGTTTATATTAATTCAACACTTCTTGGGTACTAAACGCACCACGAATATCGCCCAATTTAAAATTGCGTGCTTGATCTTGCGGATATAATTCATCTAAGCGTTTTGCGATAGGTTCTGCAATATCGCTACCGTGACATGCCAAACATTTTTCCATTACCGGAATCGCTTTCATGTAACGTAAAACTGATTTACCGTCTATTTCTACCACTTCTGAATATTGCAACTGTTTAAATTCCGTACCTTCAGCCTTGCGTTGTTCAAAATCTTGTAAAACTTTCAACTCCCATTCGTCAGCCACACTGTCTGGATTACGAATTTTCAAACCAGTCCGCTTTAACGCGATACCTGTATCGGTCGAAACTTGTTGAGCGATTTCTGGTGCCGCGTCACTACAGACAGATAGTGCCTCAATTGGTCCTGATTCGTTGACAGTTGTGACTAATTTATCTTGTAATTGTTCAGCAAATTGTTTCAGAGCTGCACGATGCGCATTTAATTTCTCTGTTAATGCTGTCTCGGATAATACTGTCTCGTTTGCTACTAGTGAAACAGGGATAAATAAAATACTCGATAACGCTAAACCTAGTATAGTAAATCTCATGGTAGGTACTCCAATTGTTTGACACTAACTCATGCTATGGATTAAATGGATTGGCTTCAAGACAATATTTTTTTATATATTATTAATTTAATTTATCAAGTAGCGCAAGATAAGCAGCACGGCAACGTTGCTCAGAAAAACGAGTTTGTAAAATGTAATAAGCACGTTGGGTAATTTGATTTAATTCGGACATTGGTTTACGCGATAAATCAAATAAATTCCGTGTTAAATCTTCCACATCATTCGCCTGAAAATGAAACCCTGAGATGCCATGCTCTATTAAACCAGCAACCCCACCAGAATTGGGTACTAATACTGGCACTTTAGCAGCCATTGCCTCTAACGCCGCTAAACCAAACGGCTCACTAGGACACAAATGCAATAATAAATCAGCTTGAGCCACTGCCTCTGTAATCTCTTGATCATAACTGTGAAAATGTACGTTATGACAACAAATCATTGCTTGACGGCGTAATGCAGGTAATTCCGTGCCCGTACCAAAAATTTCAAAATGAAATCTTTTTAAACGTGGTTCATAGCGGATCGCTTCTAACAGTAAATCAATACGTTTAAGTGCATCGATGCGAGAAATAATAATAATGTTTTTTAATTGATTATCATCATTAAAATCTGGACGTTTAGGAGAATATAACACCTGTTGATCGGTTAAAAAATTTTCGATAAGCTGAATTTTATTAGCGTTGACTCGATAGTACAGTAGTTTCTGGCGTACAAATTCTGAATTGACTAAAAATGTGATGCGAAAAGGATTTAATAGCCATTTGCGTCCATAACTATGCCATTCGTCTGCACCACCATGTACCATCTGCAAATGCGCAATACTTCGCCGATATAGTACTCCCCAAATCCACACAATCAACGAATAACGTACACCTGTGGACATGAAAACTAATTTTTTATGTTGTACTATAAGTTTGTGAATTAAACCAATTAAATTGAAATAACCAGAAAAACAATAAACCGTAATACCGCGCCGTTTCGCTTCGTCTACAACAATCCCTGATGGTGTCAATAAAATCGGTTCATATTGAGAACTTAAAGTTTCTAACGTTGCTAACGCCATTTTTTCTGTGCCGTATAAATTACTACTATGTAGAATGTAGCACAGTGGCGCAACCATATTTTATCCCCACAATAAACGTTTGAGTAAATTAGGTTTAATCTTAGCGCGGGTTGCGTGCTCTTTTATTAACTCAGTAAAATAGCCACCTCCCTCAAATGGCTTAACACGATTTAATACGGCTGCAACAACAGGTGGATCAAGACGTTCTAATAAGTGAGCGGCGCGTTTTAATTCGCCAGGATTGACTTTATTAGCCTCAATAACCAATAGTACACCGCCTGAAATTTCACCTAATAGTTCGGCATCGGCTGATAATAAAATGGGTGGGCTATCAATTAAAATTAAATCATAATAATTATTTAAATGCGTTAAAATTTGCGGTAAACGTCCATAAGTTATCAAATGGTCACTATGCTCGTTACCCACAGGTAAACGGTCGGGCAAGGTAGGTGTCGCAGGGATAATCAGTTTTTGTAACTGATCTAAAATAAGTTGTTCACTGGTTAGAATATTGGTCAAACCCTGATTCTGACTACCTAAAAAACGTGGATCAGGTTTAAATGCGTTCAATTCAACCGCTAATGTTTTGATACCTAATTGGGTTAGCATTCGCGCTAATTCTAAGGTTAAAGTACTCGTTCCCCCACCCGGTTTCACCGATGTCAGCGCAAAACATAACGTTTTATGATTTTTCTTATCACGTTCTAGTACTAAAGCTAAACGTCGTAAACTGTCTAGTGATAAATCTTGGGTCGGTTTATCTTTTTGCTCCAAAATCCAAGCTAACGGTGGAAAACCTAAGATACGATGAACATCACTAGGCGCGCGTATGCGACGATCTAACGTGTCGAGTAAAATGGGTAAACCGACACTTAGGGCAAAAGCTAAACCTAGTAGTAATACAATTAATTTTTTACTGGTACTCCCTCCCGTTAATTGCGGTAATTTTGCTTCAGTATCAATGCGTACAAAACCCGGTGCTTCAGATTCTAAAGCTAAAAAATCAATACGGTCACTGATTGCAGTTAATTGTTTTTCAGTGCGTTCGATTTCATTCGTGATGACTAGAGCTTGATTGTAACGGTTTGAATATAGGGTTGCTAACTCGCTTTGGCGTTCGACCTCTGCTGCTAAGGCTTGTTCAACCTGTCGTGCTTGATAGACTTTGGCTTGATGGTCGCGGACAATGCGACGGCGAATATCTTTAGCATATTCCTGCTCAACTTCCTGTAAATAACTGTCAATTTCAGCAATATCTTTATCAGCACGTTTACGCTCTGGATGGGTTGATTTCATACCAAAAACATCGGTTAAACGTCGAGAGCGTTGTTGTATCAAATTGGTTTTAATACTTTTCAGTACAGGATCACTGTTTAACTCAGCCTCAACCATACTGTCTAAAGCAGATTGGCTTTTATAACCACGTTTCTCGTCTAAAGCACTTAATTGCGCGTCTGCCTCTACTCGCACTCGACGTGCTTCAGTGAATGCTTTGTTACTATCAATTAAAATTTGATCATAAGGATTTAGAGCGCGATTAGTAAACGTTGTTACGCCTAAGTCTTCTGCGATTTTGTTGCGTTCGATACGTTTTTGCTCAATATTATCCAACAATTGCTGTCTATGACTGAGTAAACGCTCAATCCGTCCCGTGCTATCGTAAAAATACTCTTGCTGCGATTTTTTTGCATACATCTCAAGTACAGTATTTAACACAACGTCCAGCCCTTCGGCACGAGTACCTTGTAGTGTCACCGTAATAAATGGACTTTTACGTGAATCACTTTTAGTCTTCAAACCAAATCGTAAACGCACCGCACCAGATTCAACTGTTTCATTCGGATAAAGCCAATATTTTCCGACTTCTGGACGGCGTAAAGTTTCTTTCAAAATATCAGTACGTTTGATTAATTCTTCCTGCTGTGCCACGTATAGCGCGTATTGGTTGCCATATAAATTAAAACTTCTATCTTCGGTTAAATTATTAATAAATTTGGGAGAAATTAATAATTTTGCGTGTACAGCATAACTCGGCACACCTGCTTCTTTTTGCAAAATGAAAAAACCCAATACACTAACCAACAATAATGAAAATAATGATAGCCATTTGTAATGCAAGAGGCTCATTATCGGACTAAAATTGCTGCTAGGTGTGGACGAACTTTCCGATGTCATAGTCAAACCTGTGTGTGAGTCATGAATTGCGGTGTCATCTTTGTACCATTACTCAAAAACTTCAAGTTGTTGCTGTTTTTGCTCAAGTGCTTCTTGTTCTTCTCTTAGTCGTTCATTTTCTTGATCAATGCCACGTAGGCGACGATTTGCCCGAATAGATTCAATATCGGCATAAATACCTAATATCTGGCTAAACGGATTTAGAAAACCAAACGTATAATTCACCTTTGCTAGCATATTGGTAGGCACATAAACAATATCATTTTCCTGTAAACTAATATTTACTTTGCTGTCACCGTTGAGCAAATCATTTAAATTAATTGCAGCGTTGATTTTTTCAGATGGACGAATGATATTAATTTTACTTGGTGCAGCTTCTCGAGAAGGACCGCCTGCTTTGGCAAGCATTTCTAAAAATGACGCATTTACAGTCAATGGAAACGCGCCGGGTTTATTCACCGCTCCCAAGACATAAATCAATTTTTCGCGCAATTCTGGAATATAAACAATATCATTGCGTTTTAATTTCAGATTTAAATCCAAGTTGCTGCCCGTTAATAGTGGCTCTAAATCCAGCCAAACGATTCTATCTTGTCCGCGAAAAATTGCGCAACGAGTAAAAGGTAAACTTTCACCGGGTAATAAATCTCTATGCGGTGTCGTTGTTCCGCCTGCTAAAGCAATCGCTTCGAGTAGGGTCGGTGCTGTCATGCCGAATTGAATTGCACCGGGTTTGCGCACTCGACCCAATACTAAAATACGATTTGAAGCATATTCATCTATACGCACCGTTACTGACAAATCTGCGTAATAAGTTTCAGTCAGTTTTTGCCGAATCGCACGAGCAGCTTGCTCACGAGTTAAATCTGTGGTGCGAAAACTACCAAGCAAAGGTAAAGTAATTACACCATCAGGTCCTACGACATGTTTTCCAGATAATTCAGGATAACCCCACACTTCAATGCTTAATTCATCGCCTGCACCGATAAAATAACCCGATGAATCCTCATCATCTGCAAAAAAATCCTCTTGGAATAAGGTTAATGCTTCGACTGATGTAGATTCTGGTTGTTGTGTTTCGACAGCAGATTGAAAATTATCAGGAATAATAACAGGAGAAGGAGCGCAAGCCGTCAAGCTGACAATTATCAGTTGTAGGTAAAACAGTATTCTAAGCATTATTGCTAAACTTTTTAGTCGCAGAATAAAGTCTATATGCTTGTTGTAAGTCTTCTAATGCTGCTAACTTATCGGTAAAAATCCGTATTTCGTAATGCAATCGCGTTAGTTCGACAATGGTACGCAATGCGGGTACGACATCAAGTAAAACTAATTCACCATGATAATTTTTAGCTAAATTTGCAGCCGTTATGAAGATGGAAACGCCTCTTGCGTCAGCGTATCGGACTTTTTCCACGTTTAGTATCAAAAAAGGTGTAGTTGATTCAATTATTTGAGATAATTGCTTACGCAGTTGTGGCGCACATTGATAAGTTAAGTTACCATCTAGTGTGATAATTTGTACATCTTCGTGTAAATCGTGGGTCAACAACATGCCAACATACCTAATATAATTTACTATAAATTTTAAGCAACTTGAACACCAAAGTAAAATAACTTTCGTGCTTTGAAGTTAAAAACAGGTGCAGAGTGAGCATTTTCTTCGTTCTCAAGTACGGAAGCTGTAAAAAAACTGCCAACATTAGCATCTTTTGATTCGTAACTTATTAATTCAATTTATAATGATGAATAAACTAGTATTATACCGTGATACACAACAAGGTAAATTGTTCGGCGTTTGTGCAGGCTGGGCTGCGTTTTTACAACAAGATGTTAGCGTAATACGCATTTTAACCGTTACTTTTGCTTTGTTCCCACCAACATTATTTTTTACTGTGATAGGTTATCTTGTGATGGCTATAGTGTTGGAAGATAAGCCGACAGCAGTTAAAACAGACAAAGTAAACAACGCAACTTTGCATCCTGCGGTTCTGTTAGATGATATTGAAACAACGCTGAATACATTGGATGCAAAAGTGTCAGATTTGGAAAATTACGTTACATCAGAATCTTTTGAATTTCAATGTAAGTTATGGAATTTAAAGCGTTAATTTTTTAATTCGTGACGATGATTCACGCGCACCCAATTGTTGAATGAGAGCATCTAGTCGATTTTCTGACAATTCTCCTATGTGTTGCATCACGATCACGCCGTCACGATTGACTACTGCCGTAAACGGTAAGCCACCGTGTCGATTACCATACGATCTAGACAAATCTAGTCCATCGCGCTCTGCTAGTAAAATGGGATAATTAATTTTAACGTGCTCTACGAAATCGCTTACAGGCGCACGTTGATCTAGCGCGATACCGACAAATTGCACTTGATCCGCATATTTTTCCTGTAAACGAATAAAGCCGGGTATTTCACGAATACA
This sequence comes from uncultured Thiotrichaceae bacterium, assembly GCA_964388965.1. GTDB lineage: Bacteria > Pseudomonadota > Gammaproteobacteria > Beggiatoales > Beggiatoaceae > Albibeggiatoa. The sequence continues at coordinate 27,607 of CAYMCP010000009.1, forward strand.
AGGCGGACACCAGCTTGCCCAAAAATTCACGATAATAATTTTATTCACCCATTCACTGCTGTGTCGTTCAACACCTTGCAAATCTGTTAGTGAAAAATGAGGGGCTTGGGTTTTTGATTCAAGTTTTACATCCAATTCAACGACTTGTTGTGACAACATCACTCTGCCCACGATTAAACTGATAACAAGTACAGTAAGAATGATGACAGAATATAAAATTTTCATAGAGCAAATACCTGAGTTAAATGTTGATGAAAGTCTACGGCTGGCATGAATCCTACAACACGAAATGCTTTTAATTCATTACCATTAGGATGAAAAAAGATGATCGCAGGTGGACCGAAAATGTTAAAACGTTGATACAATGCTTTATCTTGTGCGTCATTTGGTGTGACATCCGCTTGTAATAAAATTACGTCTTTTAGCAAATCTTGTACACCGCTATCGCTAAAAGTTAAATGCTCCATTTCCTTACATGAGACACACCAGTCTGCATAAAAATCTAACATCACAAATTTTTGTTGTACTTTGGCGGTGGTGAGTGCTTGTTCTAATTGCTCAATACCTTTAATTTGTTGAAATAATAAGCTTTTTTCCTCTACTGTATCATAGCCGGAACGTGCAAATTTCTCCAAAGGTTTCAACGGATTATGACTACCAGTGGCAGCACCAATCATTAAAAATACGCCATGAATAAACAAAATAATCGCTAAACCTTTTTGTAATCTACCTTTCCATGATATATCTGGCAATATTTTATCGAATACGCCCATATATACTGCGGATAAAATAAATAAACTTGCCCATAACAACATAATTAATTGTGCTGGAAATACGCGCTCAACCATCCAAATTGCCACAGCTAGCATTAATACGCCAAATACTGCTTTGACATTATCCATCCAAGCACCTGAACGTGGCAGTAAATGCCCTGCGGAAGTGCCGATTAATAGTAATGGTACACCCATGCCCATACTCATAGAAAATAAAGCGATCCCGCCTAATACCGCGTCCCCAGTTTGCCCAATGTAAATTAATGCACCAGCCAACGGAGCGGCAACACAAGGTCCTACGATCAAAGCTGATAGCACACCCATAATACTCACGCCGAGTAATGTACCACCTTGTTGTTTACTGCTTGCTTCGGTAAGTTTGGATTGTAAAAAAGAGGGCATTTGTAATTCATAAAACCCAAACATGGATAAAGATAAACCAACGAAAATTAAGGCAAATACAACTAGTACATAAGGATTTTGAAACATTAATTGTAAATTTTGCCCAACTAAACCTGTCATCACGCCAAATGCGGTATAAGTCAACGCCATTGCTAGCACATAAGTGAGTGACATGATAAATGCGCGAGTAGGCGTAACTTGTTGACCTTGACCGATAATAATGCCAGATAAAATTGGAATCATTGGGAAAACGCAAGGCGTAAGCGATAGTAGCAATCCAAACCCAAAAAAAGCTAAAATGATATACAATATATTCTGATTGGATAACAAATTAGCAATACGATCTTGTTCTGATTGTGTCGTTGTAGACATGACGGGCATTTTTTCTGATTCATCGGATTTAGCAAGACTTTCTGTATTTTCTACAGCATTCACCCAACTACCATCCAAAACCATATCTACAATTTTCGACATTGGCGGATAACACAAACCTGCTTCTGCACAGCCTTGATAAGTCACTTGTAAACGTACTTTATCTTGTCCATTGGCTGCTACAATTGGCGCATTAGCGACTACATTGTAATAATATACTTCCGTTTTACCATAAGTTGGATCATCTTTCATTTCACCGTTTGGCAAATTTACTTCACCTAATTCCACACCGTTCAAGGCTTCAAACTTAAAAGTTTTACGATATAGGTAATAACCTTGTTTGATTTGCCAATACGCTGTAATTTGTTCATCCATTAACTCTGCTGAAAATTGAAACGCAATCTCAGGGTCTAAAAAATCATCACTATTGTTGTTCGATAAGATATTAGATTTATCATTAAATAAACTTTTAACTATTGAAACTGGTTTTGCTTCAATCTGATCAAGATTAAAAATGGCTCGTTGTGGTTCAGATTGCGCTATTTTATTGATTTCACGCGCTTCGTTCGGTAATACAAGCGTTATAGTTTGTCGATAAGGTGGATAACAATTTTCTATATTTGGCGGACAGCCTTGCGCAATTATTTCAAAGTGAATTGTATCTAATTGTTGCGTATTTTGAATAATCGGTACGTCAAATTGAACTTGTTGCTGATAAATTTCCAATTCACCAAAAAATGTATCTTGCTTAATTTGTGGTTCAGGTAAATCCAATTCACCAAATTCCACCCCATTACTACGACTGCGTATCTGAAACTTGTTTTTATACAAATAATAATCTGGCGCAATTTGCCATGTAAATCTTAGTTTTTGTGCATCAACAGCGCTCGTTTTTAAAATAAAGGCTTGATTTACATTTAAAAAATCAGCGGCTTGTGTCGTTGCGGCAAAACACATCAGCAATAAAACAATAATTTTCATTCTGCGTCCTTTTCAGTCACGGATTGAATCCAATCAAGATAACAGGATAAACCCGTATGGATGGGTAAAGCAATTAATTCGGGCACTTCGTAGGGATGTAATCGCACAAGTAAATTTTCAATACTTGCATAATGTTTGGTTTGAGTTTTGATCAACAGTAAAACTTCTGTATCATTGACAATCTCGCCTTTCCATTCGTACAAGGATTGAATTTGTGGCACAATATTAACACATGCTGCAAGATGTTTTTCTAACAAAGCTTTAGCAATATCTTGAGCAATATGAAGGTCAGGACAGGTGTTTAACAGCACTTGGTACATGGCGAATTCGCTATTATATTACTACAGATGATTGGCATATTCTAATGAACTTATCACATAGTTTGCTACTATTATTTATTCTCGTTCCTGTTATTGAAATTTATTTTTTCATTTTAATTGGCGGTATGATTGGCGTTTTTCCTACGCTATTATTCATTGTCGTAACCGCAGTTATTGGCATGAAGCTATTACAAACACAAAGCACACTGACTATACAACGCGCACAACTGATGGCACAACAAGGACAACCCCCGACTGAGCCACTACTTGAAGGTATTTTGATTATTATCAGTGGTTTTTTACTTATTACGCCGGGTTTTTTCACCGATGGCATTGGTTTTTTATTTTTATTGCCAACGCCGCGCCGCACGATTGTACGCAGATTAATAGAGTATATTTAGACCCAAATGGTAGATGAGATGTCACAGGAAGAATATTATCATCATACGAAACGTCAGCAACCTAAAGTACATAAACCTATTGTTATTGAAGGAGAATATAAGCGTGAAGATGAATAATCCACTTCAACACAAAACGGATTTTGCAAACAACGTTACAATAATATTTAAAATTCTACCGCAGCTTTTCGATAAAAAATCTACTGAAAATAATTCACTCACGTCACGCGATTTAATTGTATTTTTCTCTATCTTCTTTACAAAAGAAATGCAGGCATCGCACAATACAAAATCACGCAAGTTATATTTTCAGCATAAAAATATATAGCTTTTTCGTGGAAATTCATTAGATGAACATCTTTTTGACAAAGAATTTATTGATCTAACAGTGACATCTCCACCTTATAATGTTGAAGTTGATGATGTCATTTTTGGTCCATTCTGTGGCAGTGGTACTACGCTCATTGAAGCGTATCTCAATAAAAGGCGCGCCAATAGGAATAGAGTTAGATGAAAACTATTGCGAAATAGCCAAAAAACGCATTTCAAGTGAAATAACTTTTTTTAATTAATCTACAAGTTTTAGGAGCTTGCTCCAAACACATAAAATGCGCTTTGTGCGTAGATCAAACAATTTTCTGTCCGCGTACCAAATGCGAAGGATAGCTATTTAAACCAATCATTTGTTTCATTAAATATTTTTTTATTGGTGGCAATGCGTCCAATGCTAATAAACCAATATTACGAGCAATAGATAACGGTATAAAATCATTAGAAAAAGTTTTGACTAAACTATCAGTTAGCCATGTTACCGTTTTCTGATCATCCCCCTGACAACCAATATAAGTTTGCAACAAATCATCTGCACCCACGTCACGCGACCCATGCTGCCATGCTTTATTAATAATTTCAGTTAAACTTGCAACATCGCGTAAGCCTAAATTGAAGCCTTGACCTGCTACAGGGTGTAAAGTATGCGCAGCATTACCCATAATTACAGTGCGTTGCGTAATGGGCTGCTCGGAATAACTTAAATTTAATGGAAAAGCAAAACGCGACTCAGCAGCAACAAAATGTCCAGCTCGCCAGCCAAATTGTTGTTGAATACTGTGTAAAAATGTTTGCTCATCTCGCTGTAAAATTGAGTCCACCATTTCATGTTTTACCGTCCAAACCAAAGAATATTGCTTTTCCGCAACGGGTAGTAGTGCAATAGGGCCGGTGTCAGTGAAACGCTCATAGGCTATATTTTGATGTGGTTTATTTACTGTAAGATTGGTGATAATGGCTGTTTGCCCGTAATCTTGGCTATGCGTAGTAATATTAAGTTGTTGACAAATTTGGGAATTCGCACCATCGGCTGCAATTAATAAATTCGCAGATAAATGATGCGTTTGTTCTTGCTGCTGGTAAGTGATTTGTACATTGTGATCATCGGTCACAATTTGGATGACTTGAGCAGGCGCAATCATCGTTATGCCATCTAAGTTTAAACCTTGTCCAATATATTTAGCGCGAACGACATAACCCAAAGCAGGTAAATTGAGCAAATGATGCGACAAACGAGCAATGCCGAAATGATTACGATTGGATACGTGAATATGCTTAATTGTTTCAGTATGCGGTTGGATACGATGCCACACCTCCATACCTTCAAAAATCCGACGTGAAACATAGTTTAACGCAATCACTCGCTTATCATTTGCGGCGGGGATAGTTTGAGGTTTAGTTTCAATTATGGCAATTTTTAATGGTAAATGACGTAGACAAGTCGCTAAACTTGCACCGACTAAACCACCACCAACGATAATAATATCGAATTTATTCATTTCCATATTCCAATAAATCCTATGTACTATTAGTTTTCTACGCGCACAACACGAAAACCTAATGTATCCATACGTGTTCTTGGGCTATAATTATGACGTTTGGTCAAGCGCAAACTGCTTTCATAACTACGATAAGAACTGCCACGCACGATACGACGTGAGCAATCGCCACCTTCCCAAATTTGCCCATGTGATGGTGCACCACGATAATTAGTTCTAAAACAAGTTGTTGTCCATTCCATTACATTACCGACCACATCATGCAAACCAAATTCATTACTTGGAAAACTGCCAGTTGGCGCGGTTTGTTTTGCATCCCACTGACTGCCACATATCGCACAATTTGCTTTATTTGAACCTAAATCATTCCCCCACCAATAAAACGTATTAGCCCCAACGGTTGCGGCATATTCCCATTCACGCTCACCGGGCAGGCGATAAGTGCTTCCTGTTTGCTCTGTAAGCCACTTGGTATAATCCACAGCATCGTGCCAACTCACATTAATCACAGGTCGCTTACCACGTCCCCAACCTTTATCGCTAGGTAATTTACGGTTGGTACTTTCCGCAAACGCATCATATTCGTCGAATGTCACCTCATAGCGACTAATGGAAAAACTACGCAAATTAATTTCAGTTTGAGGACGTTCTTCTTGATAAGGTAATGAATCTTTTACACCTAATAAAAAACTGCCTGCTGGTAACTTCACCATTGTAGGACCTGCACCACCTCGTTTGAGATTATCACGAAAAACAGCAATTGGTTTTAATTTTGGTTTTGATAATTGTTTAGGTTGCTCAGATTGTTCAGCTTTAGGCGCGGACTCTTCGGCTGGTTTTGATGTATCCGCTGCAACTTGTGGTTCAACAGTAGGTTGTTTAAAATCCCCAATCAAACCATCGAATATCGGCGTTGTAAACGCAAGCACGATAAAAGCGAGAACAAAAAGTAACATAACGCTTGCACCAATCAAAATACTGACAACACTACCACTAGAACGACGCATTCTACTCGAATTTTTTTCACGCTCCGCTTGTTGTTGACGCTCCATCATTGCACGGGCACTATCGCGTTGTAAACGTAGCAATTCAGCATCTTTCTTAGCTTGAGCGCGTGCTGATTCCAACTCTTTTTTGAGCCGTAAATGCTCATCCTCTTTTAATTTGATCCGTCGAGCTAATTCCTGTTGTAATTTTTCGTCACTTTCCTGACGCTCACGAGCCGTTTTTTCGGCTTGATTTTTTAATCGCGCTAGTTCTCGTTTAGCTCTGGCTAGTTGGTCAATTTGTTCGCGCGTTTTACGTTGAGCAGCTTCGATGCGACCAATACGGCTTTCAAGTTCAACTTTTTCTGCTTCAGCGCGGCGTATTTCTTCCTCAGAAGCTAAAGGTATATCTGCTGTTGGAGGGGAATTTGTTGTAGGCGCAACTTTCCCTTTAGGGGCAGGTTTTTTTTGCGTAGCAGTTTTGGCGCGTGCGTCCCTATTGCTTTGCTCTCTGTCTCTTGCTTGTAATTTGGTAATAGCTGTTTGTAATGCGCTAATTTGCGAAACAAGCCTTTCAGCTTCAGCCGCTTTTCGTGCAGCCTCTTCACCACTATCTGCACTTTTTGCTTCTGCTTGTAGCTTGTTATATCGCTTAATTAATTTTTGCGCTTCAGCCTTAGCCTGAATTATCGAAGACACACTGTTATCTCACAAATGATTTTCTTAAAACTACTGGACAACTCATAATTAGTGCCATATTTTTACATAAATGATATTGGTTTAAAATTATTTTACATATATTACTATGAATTGATGATAACCGCTCTTAAAAGCTCACTCAAATTTAGGTATGACCACTTGAAAATCAAACATCGTTTTTTAGTATCATAGCCTATCAGTTTTTTAATTTATATTAAAAATTTTTTACTGATAATCGATGCTGTCGGGCGGGAAATTTTTGGTGTAGTATAGCCAAATTATTCGTATCAATATCCGCACATACAACACCAACTCCTCGCCTAATACGTGTCATTACACTACCCCAAGGATCAATAATCATACTATCACCATGCGTTTCGCGCCCATTAACGTGATAACCACCTTGATCTGAGGCGATGACATAACACAAATTTTCAATTGCTCGCGCTCGCAGTAATACTTCCCAATGTGCTTTGCCCGTTGTCGCGGTGAACGCTGCTGGTATAGCAATTAATTCAACATTATGTACAAGCATACTTCTGAATAATTCTGGAAAACGCAGATCATAACAAACTGCTAACCCTAGTTTTCCAAAAGGCGTATCAGCGACCACAACGCGACGACCTGCCTCGATAGTATTTGATTCTTGATAATGCTCTTGCTGTCCAACAAGTACATCAAACAAGTGCATTTTATCATAACGTGCCAAGCAGTGCCCTGTATTATCAAACAATAAACAAGCGGAATAGACTTTATTTGCTTGCTCACTACTAATTGCGACCGTGCCGCCTACGATCCAAATGTCATGCAATTTTGCCTGTTGGGCTAAAAACTTTTGAATTTCTCCATTTCCCATAGGTTCTTGAATAGCAAGCATATCAGTTTGATGTTTACCCATTTGGGCAAAATTTTCTGGCAATACCGCAAGTTTTGCGCCCATTTGAGCAGCAGTCTGAATCAACTGGGCGGCTTCGTGTAAATTTGCAGCAACATTACAACCAGAAGCCATTTGTATTGTTGCAATACGATGTGTCATGATAAATTTTCAATTTTTGATTGATGTAGTCAATTCCGCTTTATAATCAAAAAGTTATAGTTTAGAGCTTGGTAATCTTTGATTCTAAAAATAGCCATATTTAAAAAATTGTAGGATTATCCATCTTGAAAATACAACACTAAAATATAGAATTCGCTAAAGTATAAAACTTTCTATAACCAAAACAGGACGAAAACAAATGCGTTACAGTTGGATGATTTTTATTATATTATTTTCTACACAAGCCCATGCCGTCAAGCCGATTGAAAAATATAAACTAAGCGGGCATCAAGACGGTATTTTGTACGCTGCATTTAGTTTAGACGGTAAATATATCGTTACAACAGGCATTAAAACTGCGCGTTTGTGGTCAACTCAAACTGGAAAATTACTAGGTAGTTTGCGCGGTCACAATGAAAATATTTGGCACGCGAGTTTTAGTCCCGATAATCAAAAAATAGTGACTGCATCACAAGATAAAACCGCAGTGGTATGGGATATACAAACGGGTAAACCGCTTAATACGCTAAAAGGTCATGATAATTGGGTGGTTCGTGCTAGTTTCTCAGCCGATAATCAGCAAATTTTAACCGCTTCACGCGACAATACAGCACGTTTATGGGATGTGGCAACAGGTAAGCAAATGGCGATGCTACAAGGTCATATTCGTGGCATTGCACACGCTGCATATAGTCCAAACGGTCAATATGTGGTAACAGTTGGCATGTTGACAGCGCGGCTATGGAAAGCAGATTCAGCAAAATTAATCCATGAATTACAAGGACATATAAATCATTTGTATCATGCTGCATTCAGCTTAGATAACCAATTATTAATCACTGCGTCGGAAGATAGAACTGCGCGTGTTTGGTCATTAAAAACAGGAAAATTATTACAAAATTTAGCAGGACACCATAATCGTGTTTATTTTGCAGCATTTGATGCCGAGGCTAAAAAAGCGGTAACAGCTTCGTATGACAATACTGCTAAAATTTGGGATGTGGAAACTGGAACATTATTACATAGTCTAACAGGTCATCAAGACGCACTACGTCAGGCAATTTTCAGTCCTGATGGAAAGTATATTTTAACCGCTTCGATGGATAATACAGTGCGATTGTGGGACGCAGAAACAGGAAAAATTATTGATGGCATTTCTACACATAATGATTGGGTGACACAAATCGCTTTTCATCCAATTGAATCAACTACTTTCATCACCGCAGGCGCAGATAATAAAGCAATTATTTGGATGATTTCTGAGTAATTTACCATTCTTCGCACAAAGCGAAACAAAAGTAAAAAAATCATAGTGAATTCTGTTTCAGCGATCTTAGCATTTGAAACGGGATTCATTAAGTTAAAAGATTAAAATCTGGATGTGCATTCAAAAAATCAGCAACGGTAATGGGTTTACCGCCCGCTTTTTGTACTTTTAGCAATCTTAAAATACCCTCACCTGTTGCAATATCAATCCCTTGTTTTTCTGCTCTGACGATTGTTCCTGCTGGTTGGTTACTTATTTCATCAACTGCGTGTGCTTGCCAAATTCTTAATGTCATACCTGCTATTTCTGCTTGTGTTACGGGCGAAGGATTAAATGCACGTACTTTATTTGCTAAAATCTTAGCAGATTGAGAAAAATCTAATTTTGCTTCAATTTTTTCTATTTTATGCGCATAGGTTGCTAATTCATCACTTTGTGGGTTAGGTTTTAATTTTTCTATCATATCAATATGTTGTGCTAAAAATTCTGCGCCGATTCGTGACAAACGATCATGTAAACTTTGCCCTGTATCTTCTGGTGAAATATCACATTCCACTTTTGCTAATATATCACCAGTATCTAATCCTGCATCCATTTTCATTAATGTTATACCAGTGATTTTATCACCTGCCATAATAGCGCGTTGAATAGGTGCTGCACCACGCCAATACGGTAAAATAGAAGCGTGAACATTGACACAACCCAACTTTGGTGCATCTAATACAGCCTTGGGTAAAATTAAACCATAAGCAACTACTACCATTAAATCCGCCGCTAAATTTTGTAATATTACTTTGGCTTCAGGGTTTTTTAAAGTTTTTGGTTGATAAATAGGAATGTTGTGTTCAAGTGCTAATTTTTTAACTGGACTGGCTTGTAATTTTCGACCACGCCCTGCGGGTCTGTCGGGCTGCGTATAAACTGCAATAACTTCATGCTGTGAATCAATCAAGACTTGTAAACAAGGTACGGAAAAATCTGGCGTACCTGCAAAAATAATGCGTTTTTTAATCATAAATTAAGCTGCTTTCCGGTTTTGCTTTTCCAATCTTTTAGCAATGCGCTGGCGTTTTAATGGTGATAAATAATCCACAAATAATTTGCCTTTCAGATGGTCTATTTCATGTTGAATGCAAATTGCTAATAATCCACTTGCTTCTAAGATAAATGGTTCGCCATTTTGATTTAATGCTTCAACAGTCACGTTAGCGGCACGGAGCACGGTTTCGTACACATTCGGTACAGATATACATCCCTCATCATAAGTGGCATCCCCTTGTGACTGGATAATTTTTGGATTAATAAGGCACAATGGATTAGTTTTATCTTCGCTGACGTCAATCACAACAACTTGTCTATGTACATTGACTTGCGTTGCAGCTAAACCAATACCCGGTGCTTGATACATGGTTTCAAACATATCATCCACTAATTTCCGCACTTTTGGCGTAACTTGCTTAACAGGTTTTGCTTCAGTGCGTAAACGTGGATCCGGAAAAATCAAAATATCTAACAATGCCATCAGTTTATCTGTTACCTTTTAGTTTATGAAACCTAGTAGAATGTATTATAAATTTTAGCCAACGCAAAGTGGGCTTTTGATTTTAATGGAATTAAGCAAATTTGTCCAACAATTCATTTGCGTGACAATTTTCAATTTGAAACCTACTAAAATAGCTAGGCAGGTTGAGTCAGCCCAGCCAACATGGATGTCATCCAATCATTTTAACCATTAAAATATTATTATTTTCATTATCAGCTATAAAAATAATCTATATTTTTGAAAAATATTTAGTTTGTAAAAGCAATTATTCCCACCATGATAGTAGGCTGTGATAAATAAAAGGTTTGTCTATGAAATTTTTAAATAATAGTGGTGCTGCAATGGGTGCTGAAGATGCCGAAGATATAAAGCAACCTGTTGAAATCGTAAAACAAAAAATTATTGAATTGCAACAACAATTAGCAAGTTTAGGCTTTGGTGCAGAGCAACGTGGTGAATTGTTATTAGAATTAGGTTATGAATATCTTAAATTGGAGCAAGAGGATGAAAATGCAGAAGCGTGGCGTATAGGACGACAAGCATTTAACTTATTTGCATCATTAGAAAATTGGGAAAACGCAGTACAAGCGTGCGACGTGATGTTTAAAGCTAATCAACCTGAATCACTTGTTGCGCTAGGCAATGCAGTGTGGTTAGCTGTCACGTTTCCAATTGATCCAGAGCTTAGTATTATGGTATTGGAACACATCGTTGAAGAAACACCACCAGAATCCGACGGGGCAGCCGTCGCCGCTGCGACCGCGCACTATATCACTGATTTGAGAGTGGAAGATGAAAAACGACGCGAAAACTTATTATTTTTTACTAATCAACTACTAGCTAAAGTTGCCCGTCGTCACGGCGAAGTCGAAACGCAAGCGCAATTTGACGCATGGCTCAAAAAATTGGAATTACATGATCCAGAAAAATTTTTAAATCGATTGGGACAGGTGCTTAATATCATGGTGCAAGATGATTGGTGGGTTGATCGTGATGCCTTGCGCGAAAGTTTGCCTGAATAGCTAATTTTGCTCTTCTTTTTCTAACTCGTATCGGCTGATTTTATCACGTAAAGCGTCAATCATTTCTTGATCTAGTATGTATTGGCGTTCATTCGTTAGTGTGCCTTCTAAATTTTCCGCCACCCTTTTTGCCGTATTTAACATTAATTCAAATGCGACACGTCCACCAAATGCGCCGGGTAATTGCATAAAAAAAACTAATCCAGCACTTCTAAAAATATCCATTTCTTTTGGATTAAATGTGCCCGGATTTAGAATATTTGCCACACTAAAAATAGCATCTTTTACCTTAATTTCACCGACACCGTAATGGTGAAAAATTTCTAACTTGCCGTATGACATGCCTTGATCTTGTAAAACAGTAAAAATGTCAGTACCTAAAAATCCTTCTTCTTGATCCGGTAGTACAAATAATGCAATAATTAATTCAGGTTCAGGACGTGATTTATTGATTGGTTTTTCTTCCTCAGTTTTCTTTTTAATAGGTTCGTCTGGTTCATCCGTTACTTTTGATTCAGCTATTTCAGGGTCGGTAATAGATTCGATTTTTTCTACTGTTTTCTCCGACATATCATCGAGTAAAGGATCAGCATCAAAATACTCATTATCGAAAAATTCATTGTCTACACGACGTGTACGACGGTATAACCATACAAAGCCGACAATCACAACGCCAATCAAGCCCCAAAAATAAGTTGGATTTTGTAAGAGTTCCATTTCTATTACTCAAAATAAATAGTGAATATTATCAGTTTAACAATGAATTGATTATAACCCAAACTTTATGTGACTGACTAAATCTTAGGCTTTTCAGTTACCCGGTCGGTTAATTTATGTACGAGAGGAGAAACGATTAACATGACCGGGTAGGCAATACTGAAGGCAAATAGCCATGCTTTTAACCAAATGCTGATAATATTGTCCACCAAACCCATGTTAAAAATGCTAATAATCAAGGACATCAAACATGACATCAGTAATGCCATAAAAAAACTAAATACAAATTTACGATATTTGTCGTCAATCATTGTCAATCCTATGAGTAAGTTAAACTGCATTTTATCTATACTTCATGCAAAATTTAGGACATTGGTTTAAAAAAACGTTTAATCTTTTCTGTTTTAACATTGAAAAAATAATAATTTTAGTATACGGTGGAAAGGTCAAACTTGTACTGGGAATAGTGAGTTATCCACATGGAGATCAAATAAATGCACTGGAAAAGAAAAAAATGGCAATTGATCGTTTTGTTGTTATTACCGTCGTTTAGCATAGCTGAGTCAAAGTTATCTAGCGATACAATTAGCCTAATGGACGCTGCGCAAATTACCATCGAAAATTCTCCGCAAATCCTATTGCAAACATTGGTGCTTGAAGGCGCAAGAGCAGGCGAGCAAATTCAGGCCGGTGCGTTCGATTGGACAACATACGCAACAATTGGCGGCGGACAAGAACGTTCACCGCGTTTTGAGCAACCCGATAAAGCATATTTACCGACTGGTGCGCGTTTAGACCGCGACTCATTTAAAGCAATGGCAGGTATTTCTAAATTATTCCGTAATGGTATGGTGTCCAATTTTTCGGTCAATATGATAAAAACAGACCCCTATTTAACGGATTTAGACCCATCTAAAAATAAAGATAATGCTAGAATAATTAATACCAGTGTTGTGAAATTTACCTTAAAAGTACCCTTTTTGAAAGGTGCGGGGGCTGTCTCTGCTCAGGCAGACGAAAAAGCAGCACAATTAAATCGTAAAGCGGCAGAATACACTTTTGAGTATTTTGTAACTAATACCTTGCTGAATACAGTACAAGCTTATTGGAATTACAAAGCGGCTCAAGTTAATTTAAAAGTACAAACAGACTCCAAAGAACGTGTCACTAAAATTATTGAGCGAGTTAAAACTGTCGTTGCGAAGCAGAGTAATCCTAGTCGATATGATTCAGATTTACAACGTTTGCATGGTTATTTAGCGGATAAAAAACGTAATTTATCTGCTGCGAAAGAGTTGTTAAATACCAATCGCAATATTTTGGCGACTAGTTTGGGTATTCCCGCAACAGAGGCTAAAAATATCGGTTTTGCGGAAGAAAAATTTTCAGATAATTGGTTAGAGGTGTCAAAACGGTTTAATAATGAATTTATGCAAAATCATTTAGTCAATTTGGCATTACAAAATCGCTTAGATTTGAAAGCAGAAGAGTTAAAACATGAAGCCAATGCAATAAAATTAGAAAAAGCACGTAAAGACTTGTTACCTTCGTTAGATTTAGATTTAACGGCTGCCTCACATGGTTTAGAATTTGGCAGCAATACGGATGCTTATTTTAGTTCGCTGCATGAAAGAACAGAGGGTTTTGATGCAACTGCTTATTTATCAATTAGATACCCGTTAGGTAATAATCGTGCCAAAGGTGGTTTAATAGTAGCCAAGACCGCACACCAACGCTCTTTAATTTCTTTAAATGAGTCAAGACGTAAAATTAAAATCCAGCTTAATACCTCAGTCGGTTCATTAGAGCAAGCATTAGGGCAAGTCGAAGATGCTAAGGAATCAGTTGATTTATATCAACAATCATTTACTGGATTTAGAGGCTCTATCACGGATGATTTGCAAACTAATGTTGTATTCCAAATCATGGATACGGAAACTAAACTGATTGAAGCGCAAGCGGATTATGTGTCTGCGTTATTTAACTTAGCAAATACGATTGCAAGCTTACGTTTTCAAACTGGTACGCTAGTCAATTCAATCGACGGTATGCAGCAAGTTAGCTTGCAAGATGTCACGACGTTACCGGAATTATGATGGCTTTTAGGATTGCTAATCTTTAAAAAAATTGGCAGTCCTAGATTTTAAAATGATTGCATATTTCTAAACAAAATAATGAAAAATAATGAAAATATTTATTTTAGGCTTTTTGGCTGTATTGATGGTAAGTTGCGGATTTCAATTACGTGGCACGATGGATTATGGTGTAAATACAGTGTATGTACAATCAGAAGGTGCTGATATATTAGCAAATCAAGTTAAGCAATATTTGACTAGTCAATCAAAGGTTTCAATTGCAAGTTCTGCTCAACAAGCAGAAGCGATCATTTTACTTAGTGAGCAAAAGTTAGATCGTCGTGTATTAACAATCTCTGCAATTTCAGGTCGATTGGAAGAGGTTGAATTAAATTTTCAAGTTAAAGTCGCAATCCACAGACCAGATGACACGGTATTACTCGCCCCACAAAAATTAATTTATGTTCGGGATTATAGCTTTAATGAAAGAGCGGTATTGGCGATGGGAGCGGAAGAAGAAATGTTGCGTAAGGAGTTGTTGCAGGAGGCGACATTGCAGGTGTTGCGGATGTTGCAGGCAGTGAATAGCACAAAACAGGTAGGGCAATAATTATCACCCTACGCTTGCAATAAATACAGGTTGCGTGTTCATAGTCTGCATTAGATTACTTAATCTTTGCTTCCTTGTACTCCACATGTTTACGCACTTTTGGATCGTATTTTTTGAAAACTAATTTGTCTGGTGTAGAACGTTTATTCTTAGTAGTCGTATAAAAATGACCTGTACCCGCAGTTGAAACTAATTTAATTTTATCACGCATAGGATAATTACTCCGTTAAATTTTGAAACCACGATTACGCATATCAGCTAAAACGGAATCAATCCCTTTTTTATCAATGATGCGCATACCTTGACGAGAAACACGTAATTTTACCCAACGGTTTTCACTTTCAACCCAAAAACGATGAGTATGTAAGTTAGGTAAAAAACGGCGACGTGTTTTATTATTCGCATGAGAGACATTATTGCCAGACATTGGGCGTTTGCCTGTCACTTCACAAACTCGAGACATAACAATCCTCCGTAAATCCTAGAAAAAAGTAAACCGAGAATTCTAGCAAAATTTTGATAAATCGGCAATTACCAATTCAGCCATTCTCAACTTAAAACAATAGTGTAACAACGTTAATCACGATGGGCGCAATTGATTTGATGAATTAAATTTCATTATAGATAGGGTTTAAATTGAGGACAAAGAGAGCCGCGTTGATAAAAAAATCATAAAGGTGTGCTGTCTAACACACCTCGATTTATTATTTAATACGTTGTCGAATTTTTTGTAAATATCCCATAATTTTATTCGATACTTTCGTCTCACCATCTTTTGGTTTTTCTACCGCGTAACGTTTAGTCAATTGAGGTGTTTTTTGCATTGCTCGATAATGTCTTATTGCAGCACTTACACTCATTTCTACTAATTTCGGTAAAATTGGTTTGGGCATGAAGCGATAAATCTGACCCTGATTAATTAATTCAATCAATAACTGTGTATCTTGGAATGAAGTTAAAACTAAAGTCAGAATATTGGGATAAATTTCTTTTAAGGTTTTAAGTGGTGCTGTAATATCCTCACCGCCAATTTTCACCTCTGAAATAACGACCGCGATATTGGCATCTTCCGCTAAAACAGCAAATGCTTCATCAACATCTTTACCCCATTTAACTGAGAATTTATCTCCGACGATTCCCGTTACTGAGTCATAAGTAGCTTGATCTTCATCAATTACTAAAATACCAAGACGATCATCCGATTCTTTAGGTTCTTCTTTCTGCTGAATACCTTCCAAATTACGAGAAATCTCAACTGCTTGCTCAACAGTCGCTTTGATTTCTTCATTAACCCAAGGTTTATTAATGAAGCGGAATACCTCGCCCTCATTTACAGAACCTACCATAGCACTCCAATCGGAATAACCAGTTAATAGTAAGCGCATGGTATTAGGCGATACCTCTTTGACCGAGCGTAAAACTTCCACACCCGGCATGATAGGCATTCTTTGGTCACTGACGATAACATGGACTTTTTCTTTTTTAACAATGTTAATCGCTTCATTGCCGTCAGTCGTCGTTTTTACTTGATACTGTGACTTAAACAGCATTTTAAGAGAACGTAAAATTGCCTCTTCATCGTCAACGAACAATACAGTGGCTTTATCGGTCATACAAGCTCAAGCTCCCAATCATATATTTAAACTAGTTGATTTATCCCTCTTACGATGTTTGTCTCGGTAAGCTGATTTTGAACGTCGTACCTTTGCCTTCTTCAGATTCCACTTCAATTTTGCCTTCGTGCTGCTCAATAATTTGATAACTAATAGACAACCCTAAGCCTGTACCCTCACCAACTGGTTTAGTCGTAAAAAATGGATCAAAAATTTTCGCTTTCACATCCTCTGGAATCCCTTTACCATTGTCAGCAATTTCGACATGTACCCAATCTGTATCAGCGTAAGTTTTGAGCATGATTTTACCACCTCTATCCATCGCTTGTGCAGCATTTGTCATCATATTCAAAAATACTTGGTTCAAATGTGAAGGCGAGCATTGAATTGCCGGCATATTCTCAGCGTAATCTTTTTCAATGGTTGCAACATCTTTCAATACGTGATTACCTATTACCAAAGCACTATCTAAACATTCGTTTAAATTTACATCGCGTACTTTGACACTATCTACACGACTAAAATCCTTCAAATTTAATACCAATTCTGAGATTTGGTCTAAACCTTTTAGAATATCGCTAAATAAGGCATACGCATCATTAAAAGTATCATTATCACGGAATTCTTCACTTAATTCAGTAACCGTTTGTAATTGCTGATTTAATTCATCTTCGCTAATGTTTTCGCTCATCAACATGCCAACTAAGGTATCGTATTCAGAAACAAATTGTTGCGTTTCTTGGAATACACCTTGAGTCATTTCTACATTGGAGCGTACATAGCCTAATGGGGTATTTATTTCGTGCGCCACCCCTGCAACCATTTGACC
Organism: uncultured Thiotrichaceae bacterium; assembly: GCA_964388965.1. GTDB lineage: Bacteria > Pseudomonadota > Gammaproteobacteria > Beggiatoales > Beggiatoaceae > Albibeggiatoa. Next base: position 45,079 of record CAYMCP010000009.1, read on the forward strand.
TAATGAAGCCATTTTTTCAGATTGTACCAACTGTGCTTGAGAAGCTTTTAATTCTTCATAGGCTTTAGATAACTCTTCAGTACGCTCTGCAACCCGTTGTTCTAAAGTAGCATTGATCTCTTCTAACTCGTGGAAAGCTTTTTTTACCTGACCACCCATGATATTGAATGATTTAGCTAAATCACCTAATTCATCGGTACGTTCGGTGGGTAATTTTTGATCCCAATCACCATCTGAGAATTTTTTAGCAGCATTGTTGAGTTTTAAGATGGGTTGAATAATACCGCGCGCAGTTGCCCAGCCAATTAATACTGTTAATAGTAAAGCGACAATGGACATATAGATGGTGATGCGTGTATTGGCGTTAATTTGTCCCATAAAATCAGATTCAGGCACAACAACGACGATTAACCAATCTAAACCGCGACCGTCTTGCAAAGGTGAAACTTGGAGAAACTGATTTTGACCATTTAAGCTAAATTCTAATTGCTGGCTGCCACTGATACGACTTAAATCAACAAAAGTGTCCCTCAAGTAGGTTGCTGTGGCTTTGATAACTTTATCTTCGCTGTCTATCGCTCTTAGACGTAACATATTACCGTTAATATCTTTAGCCATCACCGGCGAACTGCTGGATGTTGTAACTAATGTGCCGCTGGTACGTTCCATAATAAATGTTTGACCAGATTCACCGATTTTAAGACTGGCTAAAAATTCATCCACTTGATTAAAAATAGCAGTCGTACCCAATACGCCTAATAATTTTTCTGGATTACCATTTTCATAAATAGGTTGTGCAGCGGTAATAGCCAAAGCTTTTGTGGTAAATTCTTGATAAATATCGCTCCAGATAGGTTTACCGCGTTTTACTGCATCAGTATACCAAGCACGACCACGCGGGTCATAGTTTGACGCGCTGACATCTACACGAGTCGGTAACCCTCTGGTGTTTGTATTGTAGTAGGTCAGACTGCCTTCAGTGGTTTGATCCGCCAAAATGATTTGAGGTGTACCTTCAGTACGGCGACTTGCTCCGACAAAATCGCCCGATGGTAAGCCGATAAAAGTATTTGTGACTTGAGCAAAAGATTGGACTTGCTTCCAGAAATGTTTTTGTAAATCTTTGTTATCTGCTAAATTAAGTTGCTCTAATGCAATGGTATTTGCGTGTAATTCATTAACGAGATGTGCCGTATCCAAATAAGACTTAACTCGTTCCTCAATGCGGGCTGCGACTTCTGCACGTAATTTTGACGCTACATTATTAACTGCTTCTTGCCCATTGCGCAACGAGAGATAACCTGTTGTACCGCCAGCCAATGCCACCAAGACAACAAAGGGGATAACAATCATGGTTCTCAGGGGTAATTTACCTGATACTTGAGAAATAACGCTGTTAAATATGTTTGACATGAAAATAATAGCTCCAATGTCTTAGAGAGTACTACCTATTTTGAACTGTTTTTTAGAGTGTACGCAAGTTTTATACTTAGGTTTGTTATTATACACAGTTATGCGTATTGGATAAGTGTTTAATTGTATTTTCTTGCCTAATATTTTGATGTTAAAGCTGATTTAGTTTTAATTGGTTGTAATATTTAAAATTGATAAGCCAACATACTAAACCTAAACTAATTATGTTGAATATAAATCGAGTATATTTACAAAATTTACCTGTTATTCTCAATTGAAATCCAGCTTTAACATTCCGCTTTTTAATGGTATGGAAATTATAAATTATCAAACCAGCGCAAATATTAGCGATTATTCACATCTTAGAAAATTAAGTTCAAGACAGATATTATCCTCAACAAAGGGTTTTAACAAAATGGTTAATTTTCCGTAAGGCTCAACTTTTCAAATACTCGCTGATATGCTGAACCACGTCATGATGATAAAGGATCGTGTCGGTTTGGGTACGGAGAAATTCACCTAATTCATTCATAACCCGTTTTACTTTTGTCCAATCGCCATTAGGTACTTTTGAGTCTTCACGACGACGGTAACATAATGCCATCATTTGTTGTTCTTCATTAAAAGTAATTTCCGTTTGTTTTTTATCCACATAGGGCTGATAAGGCCAAATCGGGACTAAATCCAATTCGTAACGTCTTGGAAATTCACCAGAAGCATTTTCTAAATGATGGATGCGTTGTAGGCAATAGTAGTTGACTTGATGTAGTTCACCTAGTGTTGCCGCGTCTGTTTCATTAAAATCAATATATGCGCTACCGATTTCTGATTCAATGAGTTGCCCACGAGTATAATATAAACCAAGCGGACTACTACCTTCCATGTAGTAATCTAAGCGACCACCAACACGCAGTGTACCAAATACAAATAATCGAATAATAGGGATTTTAAAATTGTTAATCATGCTCTAACTCGCTTGATTTTTTAAACAATCTTCAAAGGGTTTACATATCTTAACTTTTTAATAAGAAAATACAAGTATGTTATTATTTTATTTTGTAACGGGTGTGTAAATTTTTATGGGACGCAAACCGTCTAAGCGCGTATTTCAACGGAGATCACAAGAAAAATTAAAAATCTATTTTCTACGAATATGAAATGTTAGACAGTGACTAGATTAACAAGTCTTTTCAATGATTCCACCACCTAAACAAACTTGATTATCATAAAAAACAATGGATTGTCCCGGCGTTACGGCACGTTGCGGTTGTTCAAAAGTGATTTGATAACCTACTTCGTTAATTTCGGTAATCGTACAAGGTTGATCAATCTGACGATAACGTGTTTTTGCGGTACAACAGCAGGGTAATGCAGGGGCTTGATTGGATACCCATGAAAGCTGATTAGCCGTGAGCTGTTGACTAAATAAAAGCGGATGATGATGACCTTGTGCGACAATGAGCTGATTATTTTTTACATCTTTCCCAACCACATACCAAGGTTCGCCGCTACTTTGACGTAAGCCACCAATTTGCAAACCTTTACGCTGTCCTAAAGTGTAATACATCACACCTTGATGCAGACCAATTACTTTACCTTCAGGCGTAATTATTTCGCCCGGTTGTGCTGGAATAAATTGACTTAGAAAGTCACGAAACGGTCGCTCACCAATAAAACAAATCCCAGTACTATCTTTTTTATCATGGGTAATAAAACCTTGTTGCTGCGCAATTTCACGTACTTTGAGCTTATTTAGTTTGCCAATAGGAAAGATACTACGCGCTAATTGTTGTTGCCCCAAAGTATATAAAAAATAGCTTTGATCCTTATTAGTATCTAAACCGCGTAAAAGTTGCCATTTTCCATCTTGCTGATTAGAATCCACATAATGCCCAGTTGCAATCGCCACCGCGCCTAAACGCTCTGCATGTTGTAAAAATACTTTAAATTTAATTTCTCGATTACACAAAATATCAGGGTTAGGTGTACGACCTGCTTTATATTCTGCCAAAAATTCCTTAAATACGTTTTCCCAATACTCGCTAGAAAAATTTGCTGTATGCAATGGCATCGCTAATTTATCGCATATTGCCTGTGCATCTTTTAAATCTGCTGCTGCACTGCAATAATCTTGGGTATCATCTTCCTCCCAATTTTTCATAAATAAGCCTTGTACTTCATACCCTTGCTGTTTGAGTAAATACGCTGCAACCGAAGAGTCTACACCACCAGACATGCCTACAATAATTTTCATCTAAGCTAACCTATTAGAATTTTTGATAATATCATACACGTCCACGCAAAATTGCGATCTGTTGAAATAAAACATCTGTCACGGGTGTCAGTTTTTTGCGCATTAACGTACCAATTGCAGTTGTCGTTGAAAAAATAGGGCGTAATATTGAATAACGTAAACCTGCTAAAATGAGTGTCGCTTGAATTAAATTTTGTTTCTCTGGCATCGCTTCTAATACAACTTTTAATGTATTCGATGGTTGCTGACACTGATTATTAACTTTTTCTAACAGTATATTTATGTCCATTTCATCGTCATAGCAGTCTGGACAAATTGTGCTGAAACGCTTTGCTACCACATCGAATAAAATATTAACCACATCTTGATTTGTCGGTTTTTTCAATATTTTCTCAAATGTATCTAAAAAAGTTTGCCCTGCACCACTGCTTAACCAGATTAGCTGTTGAGCAAGTATATTATCTGCTAAAAATTGCAATTGCGTGTATATTTCCTCAGCATCATGCCGCGCTACAATAGGATTAGGTAACTGATTTGGACGAGTCACTAAGAAACCAACGTAATACGCATTTTTAGCACGCCCCTTACCCCAAAGAGTTTGTACCATTGCATCATCAATCAAATTGCCTTGTAACACTAAACTGACTGTTTCAATAATATCCGTCGTTTCTTCCTCAAAAGGTAAATAATCAATTAAGTGTTGCGCTAGTGTTTTACCAATTTCACTCTCTACAATATTTTTTTTATTCAGCATACTACGTGCATTTTTTGACTCTGGCATTGCCCACCACGCACGCGCTGCCAATTCGGGTGTTAAGCCGGGCGCATTCACCACCGCTTCAACAGCCTCCGGTACGCCCAGCATGAGTAATTGCGCTAAATTCTCATCCCTAGCTTGCCCCATACGTGACCAGCGACGCAAATAAACCGGATAACCACCAGGAGAGTCTAAAATACGCTCTGAAATTAATTCACGTACTTGTTTTAAGTATAATTCGTCGCGGCAATTGGGATGCAAAATAATTTTAGCTTCACCTTGCTCTGATAAGCCATAAATAATCATTTTTGATTCATCAATCCGAATTGCTTGTAATGGATTGGCTAATAATACATTGAGACGTAAATTGTCTTCGCTGGATAAATTCATAATTTTTGTCGTTGTACTGGGTGTGATGTATTTAAACATTTCAAATCAAATCATTGCTCTTTAAATGAGTGCGGCATGTCAAATAACTTGTATTTTTAAATTATTTTTAGAAGTTAAATTTCTTAACAGTATATAATAGGTTCCAGCAATATTGGCTTACGGAGTTGATGCCGATGGTAGGCAATAGAATTATTTATATTCGGGAAAGAGTTCAACATCTGGATTCAGAAATTTACTCAACATTGACTTTACCTTATCATTTACGAATTAAACATAAACAACGCAACCACTTAGACAATAAAGAAGATGTGATTTTAGCATTAGCACAGGGTACGCGGTTGTATGATGGCGATTTGCTCAGAAGTGAAGATGATTTGATTATAGCAGTAAAAGCAGCAATTGAGCCTGTATATCAAGCTTATTCAGAAGATATAATGACATTGCTGTATGCTTGCTATTATTTAGGTTTACACCATGTTCCTACTCAAATTAGTGAAAATGCGTTATTTTATCAAAATAGTGAGCAGGCTACGCCAGTCATAAAGCAATTTAATTTTAAAATTCAGAAAATTGAGGCGGTGTTCGACCCAATACCGACGCAGACTTTACGTCAATTTTAGTGTAAATGTTGCTCAATTCGGTTGATATATTCTTGGGCTACTTGATCTTGTGGATTAATTGCTAACACTTTGAGAAATAAATGTTGTGCACGCTCATATTTGCCAATATGGTAGAACAAAAACCCGGTTTCAAAATCTTCTAACGTTTGATCTTTCAATGTGATCATGTCCGGCAAATCGGCATCATAAACTTCGTATACTGTGACTTCGTAAGATTTACCTTTTACTTTTGCAGCATCAATTACCCGAATATGATACCGACTAGGGTCATCCAGTCTGACGTAAGTATGTTCAGTAATCAACAAAGGGGTACCGTAGATTTTGGTCAAACTTTCCACCCGTGCCGATAAATTTACCGCATCAGCAATCACTGTACCTTCCATACGATTTTTACCACCAACCGTACCTAAAATCAACGGTCCAGTATTTAAACCAATACCGATTTGAATTGTTGGCAAATTATTAGTGGCAAGGTATTGATTATGTTCAATTAAGGCTTTTAACATTTGAATCGAACCTTGAACCGCATCATCAGCACTTTTAGGAAACAATGCCATGATCGCATCGCCAATATATTTATCAATTACACCTTGATGATTTAAAATAATAGGTTCCATGCGACCTAAATAAATATTAATAAAATCAAAAATTTCCTTTGGTGACATTTGTTCAGATAACGACGTGAAACCGCGAATATCAGAAAATAATACAGTCATTTCTTTTTTAACTTGATCGCCTAATTCTACATCTATGATGCTGGCTTTATCCAATAGGCTTAAAAATTCGCTCGGTACAAAACGCTCATAGGCTTTATTTAATTGGAAAATTGCATAAGCAGTTTTTAAACGTTCTTCTTCTGCCTGTTTGCGTTCGGTAATATCTCTTGAAAAAACAAACGCATAAGCTTTATTATCGTATTCTAAATAATTAAATGTTGTTTCAACCGGAAAAATCTTGCCGAGTTTAGGTTGATAATGTGATTCAAACGAAATCCTGCCCTGTTCAACTAAATTGTCCCAATATTCTTGCCAAGCGTCGCTATGAATGTGTGTATCTATTTCACAAATAGTCTTGGTTAATAATTCTTGATGTGAATAGTCAAGACTATGCGCTGTCGAATCATTGGCGTATAACACCTGACCTGCTTGATTGAGCCATAAAATAATGTCGGCTGCATGATTTATTGAATGTTGGGTTAAACGTAAAATTGCTTCTGCTTGTTTTCTTTCGGTAATATCATGCAAAATGCCGACAAATAGCTTTTTAGAGCCTAAATGTACTTCACGCACCGACAATTCTAAGGGAAAAGTTTCGCCATTTTTGCGTTTACCTTCAACTTCCCGCGTCGTGCCAAGTATGTGCTTTTCACTAGTTCGCAAATATTTTTTTAAATAACCATCATGTTCTACCGCAACCTCGCTTGACATAAGAATCGAAATATTTTGACCGACTAGCTCGTCGTGCGTATAACCAAACATCATTTCTAAAGCCGGATTGGTCATTTCAATTATGCCTTGTGTGTTGACGGTGATAATACCGTCTGCGGCGGCGAACACAATTGCACGAGTTTGCGTTTCACTGATTTGTAATTTTTGAATTAATTTAGCTTGTTCCTGATTTAATTGCTCAAGCGTTTGGTGTTGTTCAGAAACAATTTTTTTTTGCTGATAACTGTAAATAGCCTCTCTAACTGTCAAACGTAAATCTTCGGTTTCCCAAGGCTTTGCGATATAACGATATAATTTTGCATGTTTAATTGCATTCGCAACTGCACCAATATCTGCTTGACCAGTTAGCATAATTTTTAATGTATTGGGAGAAAGTTTATGAATTGCTTTTAATACTTCATCACCTTTCATATTTGGCATCACGTAATCGGAAATAACTAAAGGAATATCTGTCTGCTCTTTGATTAAATCTTCTACTAGTTCAATTGCCTCTTCACCATCTTCTGCGATTTCTATTAGATAATCATTGCCTAAAGCTTTTTTTAACTCTATTTTCAGGCTATCTAAAATAGTATATTCATCATCTACGCAAACGATTACGGGCTTGTTCATAATGTCGCTAAACCTGCCTTGATAGTTTCAATTAATTCCTTACCGTCCCAAGGTTTATATAAGCAACGGTGTAAATTAGCTTGAGCTTGAGCGCGTTCAATTGCAGAAATGTCTGCTTGACCTGTCAACATGACTTTGACTATGTTTGGAAAACGTTGATGTACTTGAATTAAAAACTCATCTCCTTTCATACCCGGCATAAGCCAATCTGAAACGATAACCAGAATATTAATATTCTCTGCGTGTAATTCTTCAACAACTTCAAGTGCTTCAATTGCGCTTTCAGCAAATTCATACAAGTATTTATCATGAAATTCATTTTTGAGTTGGATTTTTAAACTATCGAGTACAACAGGCTCGTCGTCTACACAGAGAATAGCAGATTTTGACATAATTTTATTCCTCGCAATAATTTCTCATGTTTACGGATAAAGCAATGCGTCCTTATTTTTCAAACGCCAAAATTATGCAAAATTTATGATATACCACATCAGTATGAGGGATAAGGAGTAGGTATGTGATTATTAATCTGAATTCATGATTATTTTTAGATTTTTAAAATCAGTAAGTTATATAACAAGTGTTATTATTCTAAAAGTATAAAATAGCTTATTTCATAGAATACATAATTTTTATATCAAATTCAGGCTTATTTTGGAGTTTTTTATAACCTTTGACTAGTGACGACTCACCGCGTCGTCATGCCACAGGACGCACCAGCGTCCACTACCACCTGACGCAGTGCATCAGTGGCTCATTCTACGCAGCGCGTCTTTAGCAAATTACAATAAATCAGGGCTGCTTCCCAACGGAGACCATTGGGACGAGGAATGCTTTAACTGCGTAACGCCTAAACCTTTATATTAAGAAATAAAAGGAATTTTCCTAATGTAATGCAGTCATTTTAAACAGTTAATAAAAATATTGTCGCTAAACCTAGAAAAGTTGCAAAACCAACCACATCTGTTACCGTCGTTAAAATAACGCCACCTGCCAATGCGGGATCAATAGCTAAGCGTTTCAATAATAACGGAATCATCATTCCTGCTAAGGCGGCAAAAAATAAGTTTATTAGTAGTGCCGTACCAATAATTACACCTAGTGCCCAGCTCTTAAACCAAAGCATCGCTAATCCAGCGACAACAAGTGCCCACAGACAACCATTTAAAATGCCAACAGCAACTTCTTTGCGTAATAACCAAGGTGCATTTGTCGATGATATTTGTCCTAGAGCCATACCGCGAATGACAACGGTTAAAGTTTGACTACCTGCAATACCACCCATACTAGCAACAATTGGCATTAAGACTGCGGGCGCAACAATTTGTTCTAGCGCAGAGGAGAATAAACCAATTACCCAAGCAGCTAGAAATGCCGTTATCAAATTAATGCCTAACCAAACTGCACGCTGTTTAGTTGTGGATAAAATCGGTGCAAACATATCCTCTTCTTCGTCTAAACCTGCACGACTCATCATAACGTGATCTGCTTGCTCACGAATGACGTCAACTACATCATCAATTGTGATACGTCCCAATAAAATACCGTTTTCATCTATCACCGGTGCTGACAATAAATCACGCTGCTCAAACATACGTGCCACATCGTGCATAGAAGCCGTGACTAAAATGGGTTCTTGTGTACGCAACATTGCTTCACCTACGGTTTGCTCAGGATCATGCGTTAAAATATCAATCAGCGATAGCATACCTTCATAATGATTATCACGATCAACAACCATTAATACATCGGTTTTTTCTGGTAATTCTTTTTTTAAACGCAAATAGCGCATAATAGTTTTTAAGGTTAAATCAGTGCGTACAGTCAAAGTGTCTATATTCATTAATCCACCAGCAGAATCTTCTGGATAGAATAAAATTTGAGTGAATCTAGCACGTTGCTGCTCGTCTACTGCTTGCAAAACCTCTTGAATGATATTCTCTGGCAAATCTTGTAATAAATCTACCGCATCATCAGCATCCATATTTTCGGTGGCGGCTGCAACATCTTCGGCTGCCATGTCTTGCATTAAATCTACACGCACAGCCTCATTGAGATAAGGCAAAACGTCTGATTCAGTAAAACTTTCTGATTCCCAAACGATGTCGCGTTGACGATTTGGCAATGACTCTAAAACAGTTGCAATTTCTGCTGGATGTAATTCAGTTAAAATTTCATCTATTTGGTGGAAGGCATTGCGTTCCAAAGCATCATGCACTTCTTGGAGTATTTCATTAGGTGGTGCAGTTGTCATAGCTAATACCGCGCAGTCAATATTTTGAAAATTGCGTGTATTATAACATTTTAATGCTATTATGCGCAGTCATCATAGGAGGAAATTTGTGCTGTGCAGCAAGGAGAGATTTGTTTTCAGGTGGGTTTGATCTGGATGGAGCGCAGAATGCTACACTCCATTAATTTTACTCATGTTAGGCTGAGAAGGAAGAACCACAACCACACGTCGTTGTCGCATTTGGATTACGGATGACGAATTGAGAGCCTTGTAAATCTTCTTTGTAGTCAATTTCTGCACCGACTAGGTACTGAAAGCTCATCGGATCAATTAGTAGTTTCACACCATTTTTTTCAACCACAGTGTCACCTTCTTGGGTATTTTCGTCAAAAGTAAAGCCATACTGGAAACCAGAACAACCTCCACCTTGCACGAAAACTCGCAACATTAAGCCTTCGGTTTCTTCTTCGGCAATGAGTTGTTGCACCTTACTTGCGGCACTATCAGTAAAAATTAATGGTGATTCGGCAGTTTCTACACTCATTTACATCTAATCCTGTTTCGTTAATAAAAACTAACGCGCACCCTCATTTTAAGGATGGGCAAATCCAGCAGGGCACTTAGGGAAAGTTCCCTTGCGCCCCATTTCCATCACGGTATAGAACAACGTCTAAGTCACGACACGATGCCACAGTGATGATCGCTAAAGAGGGTTTGGAATGCACTGACGGTGGAGCAAAAAGAGCGTAAAACCTGCCTTAGTCTCCGCAAGGTCACGCCGTTTGTAAGGATATATTTCAGCAGCAGTGTTCGATAAGACGCATCCTGCCAAGCTCAGCGACTGATGATCCTATACAGTCTTTAGCAACTCATGTTAATTCATGCTAGCATTATGGATACTATCCGTCAACTTGAAATTTGCGAGAAAACATCCAGTATGATTATGGAGAATAGGGCTAAAAAATCAATGAATTCTAAGGCATAAGATTAGTTAATGGATTAGCAAGGTCTTCTGCGATTGCGTCTAACATTCTTTGATAACGCTCCACTAAGCACATTTCATCAACGACGTATTCTTTTTTACCCATATTGGTTTCAATAAACTCAACGCCGACTTCAAAGCCTTCCTCGTTACTAGAACTTGGGCGACACCACGCGACTCTACCTAATAAGGTGATTTGTGGATCGACCATAATCGAAATTTCAATCAATTCATCTAGTGGTAGTTTTTGTTCAGATTCAAACGCTAAGCCGCCTAAGCTTACATTTTGAGTATGTTTTACACTTTCTTCAAAGTCGTCCACCGACGCAATACGAATCGGGATTTGTGCGGGATGTCTGATGAATCTTCTTCCATCTATTTTCATATTTACATCCTAAAAGAGGTCGTCTCTTAATTTTTCCTATAAAATGACAGCGTACTCAACAGAATGATCATCTTTTTAATAATTGTTAGATTATACCGCTACTAAAAATGTATGATAATCAATAAAACCTATGATTATCTATAACCTATTCACATTGTCATCAACTTTGCCTCACTAAAAAAATAGTGGGGTCCTACAAGTCTCTTATGTGCGTTTTTTGGTGGGCTGTAACGTGTCCTCACCGTTATTTCAAACTTATCTAAACCTATCCATAGATAACTATTTATCGATTTA
>CAYMCP010000010.1:0-52808 GCA_964388965.1 uncultured Thiotrichaceae bacterium
CAGATGCAAGCCTATGCTGGAATTGCGTTGGAATAGTTTTTCGGAGTTTTCAGTTGGGAGGTAGCAAGGACGCTCTGCGTCCTGATTGATTGTGAGTTACAAAATATGAAGTAAAATTTTCATCTGAACTGCGTGACTCCTACTTGTATTTCTGATGATGCTTGACTACCATGAAACACTTAACTATATGCTTATATTGAAATTATTAACATAGGTAAATGAAAACAGACAAAAAATACTATGTTTTTTTATAATTCATCATTGACCATGTGAATTGATGCCATTATACTGCTTCCCTTGTGTTGGCTAACAAGCCACTATGTTGGTTTTTAACAACAATTTAAGAAAAAATGAACGACACAAATAGACTACCACTTATCGATATAGGCACAAAGGCCATCTTCTCTGTATTAGCTCTCTGGGCTGCTGCCGTAAGTTTGTTTTTTCTTTACGCACAGGGAGAATTTGCGGCACAGTCTGCACTATTCGGCGTGTTTATTGTCTTTTTCAATGTTTGGTTGACTCAACGCAAAATTAAAATTGCTATCTTTCTTGCCCAGAATTCTCCAGAACAAGCTGTTGGTACACTTTACCTTGCAGCGGTTCAACGTTTTGCATTTACATTACTGTTTTTTATTATTGGCATGAGTTGGATACAATTGATGCCGATACCGATGCTTGTTGCATTTGCAGTGGCACAATTCAGTTACTTTTTCGCTGGGCGTAACGTAGATATAATATCGCCAGTACAAACAGTTTCAGATTCTAAATTAATTAAGCATTAGGGAGCAACTGACGTGGCTAGTGACGCACATGGTGAAGTTACTGCGGTTGAGTATATTCAACATCATCTTACCAATCTGAGTGTAGGTGAGGGGTTTTGGAGTCTCAATCTTGATACTTTGTTTTTCGGTGTAGGCATCGCCCTACTGATGGGATTAGTAGCTAAAAAAGTAGGCGATAGCTTGAGTTTGGAGAAACCTTCGGGTTTGCAAAATGCGGTCGAGGTTATCTTAGAATTTGTTGATAGCCAAGTTAGAGACTCATTCAATGCTAAAAATCCTCTAATCGGACCTTTGGCTCTTACCGTATTCGTGTGGATTTTCCTAATGAATGCGATGGATTTAATCCCAGTAGATTTATTACCAATGGTTGCCTCTTGGATGGGTATTGAGTATTTAAAAGTTGTACCAACGACCGACTTATCCGCAACATTTGGTTTATCATTCAGCGTGTTAGCCTTGATTATGTATTATAACTTCACAATCAAAGGTCCCATTGGTTTTGCAAAAATGTTCTTATTCCATCCATTTGCAGCCAATAACATCATCTTAAAAATTATCTTGATGCCAATCAACGTCATGATGACCACGATTGAAGAATTAGCTAAACCAATCAGCATGGGCTTACGTTTATTTGGTAATATGTTCGCAGGTGAATTAATTTTTATCTTGATTGCAATTTTACCTTGGTGGATTCAATGGGCACCGGGTGGTGCGTGGGCGATCTTCCACATTGTCGTCATTACATTACAAGCATTCATTTTTATGTTGTTGACAATTGTTTATTTGAGTATCGCGCATCAATCATTAGATGATCACTAATCAAAATGCGGTAGGAGTGCAAAATTTATTTTGCTCGCACGGAATAAATACTGCACTTCTTGGATTTTAGATAATAATAGACTTTTATTTTTTAGTATCATTAACTTTAACTTTAAGGAGAACTCACATGAGTGCTGAAATGATTAGTCCAGAAGCTATGGCGCAAGTTGGTGCTGTTTACGCTAACACTGTTCTAGTTGTAGGTATCATCTTAGCGGCGGCGGCTTTCGCGTCTGCTTTTGGTTGGGCAATTATTTGTTCTAAATACTTAGAAGGTATTGCGCGTCAACCTGAAATGCGTGCACAACTAATGGGTCAAATGTTATTTACTGGTGGTTTAATGGAAGCTTTCCCAATGATCGCTTTGGGTATTGCGATGTTCTTCACTTTCGCTAATCCGTTTGCTGACGCGGTTAAAGCTGCCATCGGTCTATAATCGAGCTTTCTAGCTTGACTAGACTGGAGGTCTATAGTGAACCTAACTGCGACAATATTTGGTCAAATCGGTACGTTTATCGTGCTGGTGTGGTTCATCAATCGGGTCTTGTGGATTCCCATGACTCGAATGTTGGAAGAACGGCGTGCGAAAATTTCTGAAGGTTTGCAGGCAGCAGAACGTAGTCAACAAGATTTAGAGTTGGCACAGAAAAAATTTGCTGAAACCTTACGCGAAGCGAAACAGAAAGCGGCTGAAATCATTGCTAAAGCTGAAAAACAAGCCAGCGAACGCATTGAACAGTCAAAAGATGAGGCACGTATCGAAGGGCAACGTCAATTAGATGCCGCGAAAGCTGAAATTGAGCAAGAAGCCAGTCGCGCAAAAGAGCAATTACGTGAAGAAGTTATGGCAATTGCTTTGGCGGCTGCGGAAAAAGTTTTAGCGCGTGAAATTGACGCTAGTGCTCACAATGATTTTGTGAAAAAAATGATTCAGGAACTGTAAGGCGTTAGCTATGGCAGAACTTTCCACCGTAGCACGTCCTTATGCGGAAGCGATTATTAACTTAGCAACAGAAAAAAACACTTTGGACAAATGGTCTGATGACTTGAGTTTTTTGTCAACAATGACTCAAGATAGTGCTGTTGCTAAGATGGTTGCCAATCCAAACGTTGATACGCAAACATTAACTAAAATTTTACTCGATGTATGCGAGTCGGAAGGCGATGTTGTCAAAAATTTAGTGAAAACTTTAATTGACAATCAGCGTTTGGGCGTTGTGCCGCATATCGCGGTTGAATACGAAAAATTGAAAGCGGAAAAGCAAAATATACTCAAGGTTGAGTTGGTGTCAGCTTACGAGGTGACACCTGAGCAGCAACAGGAGTTGCAAACCGCTTTAGAAAAACGTTTTGGCAAACAGATAAATATATGTGTCAGTCTTAATGCTGATATTGTCGGTGGTTGGATCATTCGCGCAGGCGATGAGGTCATCGATGCTTCTGTTAAGGGACGTTTGCAACAATTGGCTACTGAATTACGCCAATAAAAACGAGATTTAAACAATATGCAGCTTAATCCATCAGAAATCAGTGAACTGATTAAAAAGAAAATTGAAAGTTATGACTTAGGGACAGAATCTCGTAGTGAAGGTTCTGTTGTGAGCGTAACCGACGGTATCGTCCGTATTCACGGATTAGCAGATGCGTTACAAGGTGAAATGCTTGACTTCGGTGATAGCACTTTCGGTATGGCATTAAACCTTGAGCAAGACTCTGTTGGCGCGGTAGTTTTAGGTCCTTATGAACATATTTCAGAAGGTCATACCGTTAAATGTACAGGTAGAATTTTAGAAGTACCTGTAGGCACTGAGTTACTAGGTCGTGTCGTGAACCCATTGGGTAGTGCGATTGACGGTAAAGGTGCTACTGGCGCAACGCAAACTTTACCTTTAGAACGTATTGCACCAGGGGTTATTAGTCGTCAATCCGTTGACGAACCTGTGCAAACGGGCTTGAAATCAATTGACGCTATGGTGCCAATTGGTCGCGGTCAGCGTGAGTTGATTATTGGTGATCGTCAAACAGGTAAAACCGCAGTTGCGATTGATACGATTATTAACCAAAAAGGTACAGGTGTTAAATGTATCTATGTGGCTATAGGTCAAAAAGCTTCTTCTGTCGCTAACGTAGTGCGCAAATTAGAGGAACATGACGCAATGGAACATACAATTATTGTTTCAGCGTCTGCTTCTGAATCAGCAGCATTACAATTTATCGCGCCTTATGCGGGTTGTGCGATGGGCGAGTATTTCCGTGACCGTGGTGAGGATGCGTTAATTATTTATGATGATTTGACTAAACAAGCTTGGGCTTATCGTCAAGTCTCATTATTGTTACGTCGTCCGCCTGGTCGTGAAGCCTATCCCGGTGACGTTTTCTACTTGCACTCTCGTTTATTAGAACGTGCTGCACGAGTCAATCCTAGCTACGTTGAGAAGATGACGAATGGTGAAGTAAAAGGTAAAACTGGTTCTCTGACTGCATTACCTATTATTGAAACCCAAGCGGGTGACGTGTCTGCTTTCGTGCCTACTAACGTTATTTCGATTACTGACGGTCAAATCTACTTAGAAACTGATTTATTTAACGCAGGTGTTCGTCCAGCGATTAATCCGGGTTTATCGGTGTCTCGTGTAGGTGGTGCGGCACAAACGAAAATTATCAAAAAATTAGGTGGTGGTGTTCGTTTAGACTTAGCGCAGTATCGTGAGTTAGCGGCGTTCGCACAGTTTGCCTCTGATTTAGATGAAAACACTCGTAAACAGATTGAACGTGGTCAACGTGTAACGGAATTGATGAAGCAAAAGCAATATGCTCCGTTAAGCGTTGCTGAGATGGCAACTTCATTGTTTGCGGTCAACAAGGGTTACATTGACAGTGTTCCTGTAAACAAAGTATTAGCATTTGAACATGCGTTAATTGCTTATATGAACAATAATCAAGCAGATTTGATGAAAACTATTAATGAAACAGGTAATTACAACGATGACATTGAAAGCAAGTTAAAAGCGGCTTTGGATGATTTTGTTGCTAATCATACTTGGTAGTTTGCTTAAAAGTTAGCCGTAGGATTGGCAGTCTTGATCTTAAAACTATTTGAGATTTAAAATGTTATGTGACTGTCAGTCCTCGTTCTTGGATTTTAAGTTGGCGATTTTTGATTTAAATGACTCCAAAAGCCAAAAAAATACTCAAGCTAGTTCTCGAAGAGATTGTATTACTCGGTGTTTTATTGCTAGTGTTTGGGCTAACCTTTGAAGGTGCTATTATTTCAATAGTGTTAGGTTTGGTTGTTTTGATGATAGGTTTGAAGATAATTAAGTGAAACTCAAAAAATTTAAATATAGTCCAATTTTGGGTTGGTCAGTCAGTAGATATGAGATATTTCAAACTTGTAAACGGCGATATTTTTATAATTATTACGCAAAATACGATAGTGAATTTACACGCGAACAAATTGATTTTTTAAAGAAATTAACCACTGTTCCGTTAGAAGTTGGCAATATAGTCCATGATATACATAAAAAATTATTAGAACGATTACAGAAAACCACACAAATTTTAGATAGTAAACGGTTTGATGATTACTGCTATAAATTAACTAAAGAATATTGCGAAAATAAGACGTTTGCCGAAATTTATTATCATCAGCAAACACAAGTTAAAATAGATGAAATATATGAGCAAGTTCGGTTTTGTATTCAAAACTTCTTGCAAAGTGAACGATTTCACTGGCTCTTTGACAAAGCGATAGCACGTAGTAGCGAATGGTTGATTGAGCCTGATGGTTTTGGCGAGACTCGCATCAATGATTTGAAAGCATATTGCAAAGTAGATTTTTTATTTCCAGTGGAGGATGATTATTACATTTTAGACTGGAAAACGGGTAAGCCTGATACGGCAAAACACGCTAAACAAATGGTTGGTTATGCGACTTGGGCAAGTTATCATTTCGACGCTAAACCAGAAAATATTAAACCATTGGTTTGTTATTTGTCGCCTGAATACGCTGAACTGCCTGTAATAATTACAGAATTTGATATTGCAAGCTTTGCAGAGCAGGTAAAAGTCGAAACGGAAGAGATGTATCAATACTGCACATTTGTGCAGGAAAATATCCCAACAATCAAGTCAACGTTTACGCTGACAGAAAATGCAAAATTGTGTGAATATTGTCATTTTCGGGAGTTGTGTGGGCGATAACAAGTGACAGTAGAGAAAGTTGAAAGTTATCAAAAAGCCAAAGCATTTTTAGACGATGCTAAACTACTATTAGAACATCAACGTTTTAATTCAGCTATTAGCCGTGCTTATTATGCATTATATCAGTTTAGTATTTATATTTTGGCTCAACATGGTGAAACTCGCAAAAATGACAAACGGTCTCACTATGGTATTCAGAGAGCTTTAAAAGATAAAAATATTGTAGTTAAAGAAAGTCTTTTGTCCGATGTAATAGCTGACACTTATCAGTTGCGAGTCGTTTCTGATTATCGTGGTGGCAATGCAAATGAAGATAGAGTTAGGCTAATTATTAGCCAATTAACAGCTCTCCTAGAGGAGTATTAACCATGAGAACATTAGATTATTGGGCAGAAGAAATTGCAGCTCAAATTAGACAATACGATCCACATGCGCAAATTGATATAACAAGAGATACTTATGAAGGTGAAGATGCCTACGTTGTTGTAGAAACAGTAAAAGATGTAGGTGAAGTAATGGATATAGCCCGTGAAACCCAAAATAATGCGATGGATGATGGCTACTTTATCCCTGTATTGCCAACTGAATTGAAAAAAGTAGTTGGTCTATAAACGGCAAAATATTCAGCATAGAACAAAATATGATGTTTAAAAAATCAAACTAAAATTCTCAAACTTTTAGGACTTACTTATGGCTGGTGCAAAAGAGATTCGTGGTAAAATTGCGAGCATTAAAAACACGCGAAAAATTACTAAAGCGATGGAGATGGTCGCAGCCAGTAAGATGCGTAAAGCGCAAGACAGGATGCGCAAATCACGCCCTTATTCTGAAAAAATTCTTAAAGTTATCAATCACCTTGCTCATGCGCATCCAGAGTATCAACACGCATACATGCAAGAACGTGAAGTTAAACGGGTCGGTGTGATTATCATCTCCTCTGACAAAGGGTTGTGCGGTGGCTTAAATACCAATATCTTTAAAACTTCGATTAACCAGTTGAAGCAATGGAGTGACAAAGGTATTGAGGTGGATATTTGTACTATTGGTAACAAGGGCGCAGGCTTTTTCAAGCGTATTGGTGGTAATATCGTTGCGCAAACGACACATTTAGGCGATGCGCCACAGTTAGAGGACTTAATCGGCTTGGTAAAAGTCATGTTGGATAATTACAGCGATGGTAAAATTGACCAAATTCACTTAATTTATAATCATTTCGTCAATACGATGACTCAAGACCGCCGTGTACACCAATTAGTACCGATTAAAGTTGAACAAGAAATGGAAGATTTACAAAAACATTCTTGGGATTATTTATATGAACCTTCTTCAGAAGAGGTATTAGACGGTTTGTTAATGCGTTACGTTGAATCTTTAGCTTATCAGGGTGTCGTTGAAAACATCGCGTGTGAGCAGGCAGCGCGTATGGTAGCAATGAAAAGTGCATCCGATAATGCAGGTGATCTCATTGATGAATTGCAATTGGTCTACAACAAAGCCCGTCAAGCTGCAATTACCCAAGAAATTTCTGAAATCGTCGCGGGTGCGGCAGCCGTTTAATCAGATTTTAGTTAATTAGATAAATTTTAAATTTGCAAGAGGAACGAGTGATGAGTTCAGGCAAAATTGTCCAAATCATTGGCGCGGTCGTGGATGTACAGTTTCCACGCGATGCGATGCCTAGAGTATACGATGCGTTACTAGTAGACGAAAATGGTTTGACTTTGGAAGTGCAACAGCAATTAGGCGATGGTGTTGTACGCACGATTGCAATGGGTTCAACCGACGGTATGAAACGCGAACTGTCTGTTTCCGGTACAGGTAAGCCAATTCAAATGCCTGTCGGTCAGAAAACGTTAGGTCGCATCATGGACGTGTTAGGTAATCCTGTTGACGAAGCAGGTGACATCGGCGAGGAAGTACGCTGGTCTATCCACCGTAAAGCACCTAGTTTTGAAGAATTATCTGCTTCTAATGAATTATTAGAAACCGGTATTAAAGTGATTGACTTGGTTTGTCCGTTTGCGAAAGGGGGTAAAGTCGGTTTATTCGGTGGTGCGGGTGTAGGTAAAACCGTCAATATGATGGAGTTAATCCGTAACATTGCGATTGAGCACAGTGGTTACTCCGTGTTCGCAGGTGTGGGCGAGCGGACTCGTGAAGGTAACGATTTCTATCACGAAATGAAAGATTCTAACGTCTTGGACAAGGTCGCATTAGTATACGGTCAAATGAATGAGCCACCAGGTAACCGTTTACGTGTTGCCTTATCTGGTTTGACAATGGCAGAATTTTTCCGTGACGAAGGGCGTGATGTATTATTATTCATCGACAACATTTATCGTTACACCTTAGCAGGTACGGAAGTATCAGCATTATTAGGTCGGATGCCATCTGCGGTAGGTTATCAGCCAACACTTGCAGAGGAAATGGGTGCATTACAAGAACGGATTACTTCCACTAAAACAGGCTCGATTACTTCAATTCAAGCGGTCTACGTCCCAGCCGACGATTTGACTGACCCATCTCCAGCAACGACTTTTGCTCACTTAGACGCGACCGTTGTATTGTCTCGTCAAATTGCAGAATTAGGTATTTATCCCGCAGTTGACCCGTTGGATTCAACTAGTCGTCAGCTAGACCCATTGGTTGTAGGTAACGACCATTACGATACGGCGCGTGCAGTTCAAGGCGTATTGCAACGTTATAAAGAATTGAAAGATATTATTGCTATTTTGGGTATGGATGAATTATCTGAAGAAGATAAATTAACCGTTGCCCGTGCACGTAAAATCCAACGCTTTTTATCACAACCGTTTTTCGTTGCTGAAGTTTTCACCGGTGCGCCGGGTAAATATGTTTCATTAAAAGACACGATTTCTGGCTTTAAGGCAATTGTTAACGGCGAATATGATCACTTACCAGAACAAGCATTTTACATGGTTGGGGCGATCGAAGAAGCGGTTGAAAAAGCTGAAAAAATGAAAAAATAGTTTTCACTGGGGTGACTGAGCGAATTGCCTAGTTATCCCAAAACGGAGTCACATCATTATGACAATGACAATTCACGTAGATGTCGTGAGTGCTGAGGCTGAAATTTATTCAGGTCTTGCGGAGATGGTGATCATTCCTGCCCAAATGGGTGATGTAGGTATTATGCCACGTCATGCACCATTATTAAGCCCAATGAAACCGGGTGAAGTGCGGGTAATGAAGGAAAACGGCGAGGAAGAAGCATTTTATGTTTCAGGTGGTATGTTAGAGGTACAACCACACACTGTAACCATTTTGGCGGATACGGCGATTCGTGCACACGATATTGACGAGGCAGCAGCATTAGAAGCTAAACAACGTGCTGAAAAAATGTTGTCTGATAAACAAACTGATATTGACTATGCTAAAGCACAAGCAGAGTTGGCAGAGGCAATGGCACAATTACAAACCTTGCAACGTTTACGCAAAATCAAACACTAATCTCATCTACATTTGCTGTCACAAGCTTTCAGCAAGATAAAAATCTGTGTTAAAGGATCAACACCTTGATACTCCCAGAAAATGGGAGTTGACAGGCGAGATAGTTTCAGTGGCATTTTTTTTAAAAACCTTTCGTACCTAATAAATGTTTAATCTCCGGATACGAGAATACGGGACCATCTTTACAAATAAATAAACCACCAAATTGACAATGCCCACAGTGTCCGACTGCGCATTGCATATTGCGCTCCATACTAAAATAAACTGCGGACTCTGCTACACCGAGTTCTATTAAATGCTGAGTTGCAGATTGCATCATACCTTCAGGACCGCAAATCATTACAATTGTACGTTCTGACCAAACTTTTACCTTATCCAAAATTTGAATACGCGGACTCACATCCCAATGCCAATTGACAGCTCCCTGAGTTGAAGCAACGAGTACCGTCGTATCGGGAATATTTTTCCACCGCTCAAACCGTTCAGGCCAAATGAATTCATCTACATGCTTTACTTTTTGCACAATCGTTAAATGTCCAAACCGCTCCCGACGACGAATAATATGATTAATTACCGAAATTGTCGGCGCACAACCTAAACCGCCAGAAATAATAATCACATCTTGTCCTTCTGCTTCGCGTAGTGGCCAGCCTCGACCATAAGGACCACGAATACCAATTTTTTGTCCCACCTGTAGTTGTGATAAGCCACGAGTAACACGCCCAACTCGATTAATCGTGTGTGTTAATAAATCTTCATGTTCCGGGTCGGAAACGATAGAAATTGCGACCTCACCTACACCGTACAAATACAACATATTAAATTGCCCTGCTTGATAACAATAAGTTTCATGTTGTTTAGGATCAGTCAAACATAGTTGCAAAGTAAAAATTGTATCGGATTCTTGTATTCGCTCGATAATTTCGGCTTCCATTGGCAAATAAGCGTTTTGATCTACAGTATGGTGGTTAGCTATCATTTGTGGCATGACAATTCTCCCTGACAAATTGTTTGCACTTCTTCAGTAATATCAATGCCTACTGGACACCATGTAATGCAGCGTCCACAACCCACGCAGCCAGAACGTCCATATTGCTCATGCCAGCTACCTAATTTATGTGTAAGCCATTGTCGATAGCGTAAGTAAATATCTTTGCGTAATACAACACTGTGCATATAACTATGTCCCAAAGTAAAGCAGGAATCCCACTGCCGATAATGCGCACTTTCAGTACCGTCAAGTTGAGCATCTTCAACTTCATTGTGACAAAAGCAAGTCGGGCACACAGACGTACAATTACCACAGGCAAGACAACGTTCACCGATTTCTTGCCAACGCGAATGCTCTAAATTATTAAATAAACTCTCTTTTAAGTGGCGTGAGGGCAATTGACGGTGTTGTACATCTCGCGCTTGCTGCTGCTGTTTAGCAGCTTGAGATAATTGGAAAGTCGTTGCATCATGCAAGGGCAGTTGTGCCGCAATGTCTTTACCGATTTGGCTTTTAGTGCGAATAAGAAAGCCGTCATCCAACTCAGTCAACGCCACGTCGAATCCAGATCGGACATCGGGTCCGTCACCGGTAGAAGCACAAAAACAAGTTTCAGCGGGATGACTACAATCTACTGCAATAAAAATCAACGCTCTACGTCGTAAATTATAATAACGATCACCAAAAGTATTAAAAGCAAAATGTTGATCTTGTAGGTGTAACGCTGCCAAATCGCAGGATTTTACACCGATAATGGCAAGTGGTTTAGATTCTGGCAATATTTCCTCAAAATTTAACTTACCGCCAGCATCTCGTTTAACTTTCCATAATGCTTCTCGTGATGCAAATGTCATTGGTTTAACCGCCTCTGCGCCATTTGCCCAAGCAAAATAACGTTGTTGTCCATTTTCACTGATCAAATAACGTCCGGGCGATTGTTGATCTTGATAATTAATAGGGAGTTGCTCTATTTGAGTGATTTCATCATAAACAAGATTAGCATCACGAATTTGAGGGGCAATACAGGTGTAACCCGCTTGTTGCAATACTTCAAGCAATTGGGGAAAATTATCACGCGCTAGAAATCTCATAATGTTCTCTGCACAAGTTATTATCGTTGAGATTTATGATAAATCTTTTTTGGGTTAGGTTAAATGTTTAAATAGATTTTATTTAAGATTCTGATAAAACGATTTTCAAATTAAATTCCAGAATCGAATGAGCAGAGAAAATAATACCCACTTTTTTAACTGATGCTAAGTCGCTTTGAATATGTTAAACGTGTCATAATACATGCAGTTAAATATGTTTTTTGAATATGTTTTTTGAAACGGTATGGACATATTTTTTTATTAACAACATTAGGTAAGGTCACATGATAATTGAAGCATTAGCACTAGGTGGAGTGTTACTAGTGGGCTACAGAGAGTATGAAAAAGATGTTGCGAAAGCACCTAAACCAACTATTGATAATGAAATTCAGCCCATTGACCGAAAACCAAAAAAAGAAAGTAGTGCTGCTACTGCACGTCTGCAAAGATTATTTCAAGGCACAGACGATCAAAGTACCGAATCCTTAATTGCACGGCGTAACTTCGAGCGTGAGAATAATATCGGCGTTGCCACCTCCGCTGCCTCATTAGGTTTAGCGATTGGCGGTATATTTAATCCTATATTAGGCGTGATTTCTATTCCGCTTATTATCTACAACGGACGCAAAATCTATTCTAATACAATTAATGATACGAAAGAAGGTAAAGTGTCTGTTGATACAATATTAGCTTTAACAACAACAGGTTGTATTTTAGGAGGTTATTTTATTGCTGCTAGTATGGCGATGTTAATAATGCGATTAGCAGAGCGTTTAGTTGCAAAAGTGACCCAAGAATCAAAACAAAATTTAATGGCATCTTTTACGCAACAGCCCAATGTTGTATGGATTGAAGTTGTTGATGAAGATACGCACGAAATCACTGAAGTTAAAATTCCTTTTGAAAAATTACGAGTAGATGATGTTGTCGTTGTACATGCAGGCGAAATGATTCCAGCTGACGGCAAAATAGTGAACGGCATGGCAAACATTGACCAACATATTTTAACTGGCGAGGCGCAGCCCATAGATAAAGAAAAAGGTGATAGTGTTTTCGCGTCTACGGTTGTATTAGCGGGTAATATTCGGGTACGAGTCGAAAAAGCAGGCGCGGAGGCAACTGTCGCAAAAATTATTACTGCACTCAACAGTACCATTGATTTTAAATCTTCAACACAGTTACGTGCAGAATCTCTATCATTAAATCTAGTTAAACCTGCCTTAATTGCTGGCACGGTCGCGTTACCTATAGTCGGTTTTAGCGGTGCATTAGCAGCGATGAATTCTCATCCTAAAGATAAAATGATGATTATTGCGCCAATTAGTATTTTAAATTACTTAAATATTGCAACTGAACACGGTATTTTAATTAAAGATGGGCGTTCTTTAGAATTATTAAACAAGGTCGATACACTAGTTTTTGATAAAACCGGTACTTTGACCGAAGAACAACCTTATGTCGGCAAAATTTATACTTGTAACAACTATACAGAGCTTGAAGTATTAGGCTATGCAGCCGCCGCCGAATATAGGCAAAATCATCCTGTTGCACGAGCGATTTTACATGCAGCTAATT
This sequence comes from uncultured Thiotrichaceae bacterium, assembly GCA_964388965.1. GTDB lineage: Bacteria > Pseudomonadota > Gammaproteobacteria > Beggiatoales > Beggiatoaceae > Albibeggiatoa. Next base: position 12,936 of record CAYMCP010000010.1, read on the forward strand.
TATATCAATTAGAAATTGCACAAGTAGATGATAGTGAATATAAATTAGGTTTTGGATTAATCGTCAAAATCAACGACCGCACCGTACACGTTGGTAGCCACCGTTTTATGGAAGTAGAAAATATTGAAATTTCGCAGACAATGCGGACTCGTCAAATATTTTGCTATGAGCAGGGCTACAGCATGGTCATGGTTGCAGTCAGTGGGCAATTAATTGGTGGCATTGAATTGATCCCAACCGTGCGCCCAGAAGCTAAAGAAATCATTGACTTACTTAAACGCCACACTAAAGTGGATACGACTTACATTATTTCAGGTGATAGCGAAACGCCAACCAGTAAATTAGCTCGTGATTTGGGCATTGATTATTATTTTGCGGAAACTTTACCAGAAAATAAAGCAGAATTAATTGAAAAATTACAAAATGAAGGGCGTTTTGTATGTTATGTAGGCGATGGAATTAATGATTCAATTGCATTAAAAAAAGCGCAAGTTTCAATTTCACTTAGTGGTGCATCCAGTGTTGCAACCGATACGGCACAAATTATATTAATGGATAGCGGATTAAAACATTTACCTGCTTTATTTGAATTAGCAAAACAGTTTAATTCCAATATGAATATCGGTTTTATATTAATGATTACACCGGCAATTTTGAGCATCGGCGGTACATTTTTACTTGGTTTTGGTATTGCGCAATCCATCATGTTAAATGTTGTTGGTTTAAGCTTGGGCGTGGGCAATGCAATGCGACCCTATATTGCGCGTAAATTAGGTAAACAGCTACAACTTGATTCTAAAAAAACGATTTAACACTAAATACTGAGAACTCCGAAAAACTTTTTTTGCCTATAATAAAATCAATCACTTATGCAAATACGCTCCACCTAAAATCAATGATTTACAAACTTTTTCAGAGTTTTCAGTAAATAGCCATAGCTATAAAACAAATTTTGCACGCTTCGCCAACAATATTGGCAGTAAAATATTGTACGTTTTAAGTTGTACGCTCGCAAAAAGACCTTAATCCGTGTGTGCAGAACTCGTTTTGCAAGTCCCTTACATTTTGTTCTAAAACATGCTATAAATAAATATAATATCGTTCTAAATTAAAGGTATATTGTGATGCGTTTTATTACTAAAATACTGCTGGGAATACTACTCTCAGTGTTTACTTTCCCCTCTTATGCTGCTAATACAGCTCCAAAATTAGCTCCCATTCCTGAACAAATTATTCCGCTAGGGCAAGTTGTGATTGTGCAACCTGTCGCAACCGACGTGGACGACGATACATTGGAGTATAAAGTACGTTATGCTCCTCCCAGTGCTAACATCAATAGTCATACTGGATTATTTTTTTGGAAGCCTGAAACGCTTGGTACTTTCAAAATTGGCATCGTGGCTAAGGAAACAAATCACGACGATGAGGACAACCTAAGTACACAGCAGATTTTTAACATTAGTGTAACTTCAAACAGCCTAGTTGAGTTTGGTTTATCAAGAGCTGGTATTGAAAAAATAGATGAAGCTTTGATTAAAACCTTACCACCAGAAGCTTTTGCGAGATTTAATGAATTAGAAGTAAGGAGATTAGCTCCATCAAACTTTAAGGTCATCACCCCAGAACAATTTGCACAATTTACTTCATCAGCAATTAGTGGCATTACCCCAGAGCAATTTCGTTCATTACCGGGTAGACATTTGAATGTTCTAAATGCAGAAAGCATGACCGGACTCACACCACAAATTATCAGAATGTTCAAGCCGGAGCATTTTAAAAGTTTGAATGAGTCAGAATTTAGACGGCTTCCTTCACGTAAAATTACCCATATTTTAATGAATGTAGATCGTCTGAGAGTTGCACCGAAAGATGTCAATTATTTATTACCGAGCGATTGGAAAATGAATGATCAAAACGGTAAATTGGCTGTACCGCCGGGCTCACGGTTGACTTTTAAATCATTGCACTCGGACAGAAATATCTCTGAAAAAACGCAATTGCCTTACGGTATGCCAGATTTAAATTCTCACTTAGCGCTGGGCGGAGAAACTGAGGATAGTGTTTTATCTGATTTGAATGGTGTGCTAAGTGAACAAAAATTAAGTAATTTTCATTTTTTGCAAAATGCAACCGATGGAGTCGTTTCAGCGCGTGGTGGGGCGCAGGAATCTGGTGAAGTCGAGTATGCAATGATTCCTGACGCACGGAATATTATTCAAAAAGCTGATTCAGAACAAGTTGGCTTAAATATTTCCGAAGATAAAAAATTGGAATTGGTTACGGCACAAAAACAAGCTTTTTCCATGTTACCTGCGCCTAAAGATTTGACTGCATTAGAGCAATTGTTAGGAGATGAAGGTAGTATCGAAATGCGGCATAACGGCGAAATTTTATTAACCTATTTTGATGAAAATACTAATAATTATCAAAGTCGCGTTGTTATGTTTAATTATGTTGTACAACAAGCGGAAGCTACTAGTAACGAACGCCGGGCGCGTATTGATTGGCCACAACGCGACGCGAAGAATATACGTGCAATTCGAGAAGGACGTGTTGTATATGATGATGGTAGTGAGCAAACAATGTATGCGACAGTGGTTTATCCAGAAACTTTAATCGGTTTATTGTACGGTATATCAGGCATGGATAATGTGATTTACAATGCAGACGGTAGTTTTTCTATTAATTTGTCTGGAACGGATTATTTACTAATATCATCAGATAGTTATGTTAGTCAGCAGCTAGACGAAGGTGAAACAATTACGCCAAGTGTGAGTTTAAAATCAAGCAATGAGTTAGAGTACATCGTACAGGATAAGGAAATTATGATGACTTTTACTTTAATGATTACTTCTGTTTAGCAATTTTAAGAAAGAAGTGTGTTTCGGGATAAAATTTTTATCTACTCGCACGTAAAACCCATCCTTCGGGATGGGAATATAAGCACGACAGCCTGATATTAAAGAGTGAATTATTTCTTGTTATGCCCAAATAAGTAGGGGAGCGTGATTTTGAAACCTTAAAAAGGAGTTGTTATGGGAGAACGATCAAAAACTATAGGCGAGATAGGAGAAAATATTGCCGGTGAATTTTTTTTGCTAATAGGATGGCATAATGCTCAAAAACCAAACATCTAAAATGTATTAAATCGCAGAAACACGCGAGACACGACTCAAAAACAGGGAAAAGACAAACCAGCAATTCTCATTTTAGGGACTAAACTAAGAGGTATGGGTATTTTGACTCGTGACGATGCACCGCGTCATCACCCAGTGGGACGCACCAGCGTTCATTATAAGCGTCTACATACTTGACGCAGTGCGTCAGTGACTCATTCTATGCAGTGCGTAGAACGAAAATTAGAGTTGCCTCGTGACGACGCACCGCATCGTCACCCAGCAGGATGCACCAGCGTCCTACGACATTCATGAAATTTAAAATGAGAATTAAACGATTAAAATGCTAGACCTTGTTAGCAATTAACCATTAAAACGCTGTAAAACTAAAGTTGCATTCGTGCCACCAAAACCAAAACTATTAGACATAACCGTATCCAAATTACGATCTTGTCTTTCTGTTATGATGGGCATATCTCTCGCGGCTGCATCAAGTTCCGTAATATTAGCTGAGGCACTAATAAATCCTTTTTCCATCATCAATAAACTGTAAATTGCCTCATTCACGCCAGCCGCACCCAAAGCATGACCTGTCAATGATTTTGTTGAGCTAATCGCTGGAGTCTTATCACCAAAAACGGTTTTAATCGCCTCTAATTCACGGCTGTCACCAACAGGTGTACTCGTGCCATGTGCGTTAATATAATCAATCGGCTCATGTACAGTTGCTAGAGATTGCTGCATACAGCGCACCGCACCTTCACCCGAAGGTTGTACCATATCATAACCGTCAGAAGTCGCACCATAACCAACTAATTCAGCATAAATTTTTGCACCACGCGCCTTAGCATGTTCTAGCTCTTCCAACACAATAAGCCCTCCACCGCCGGAAATGACAAAGCCATCACGATTTGCATCATACGGACGTGAGGCAATTTCTGGTGTATCATTATATTTTGAGGACAACGCGCCCATCGCATCAAATAACATTGTCATTGACCAATGTACCTCTTCACCGCCGCCTGCAAACACAATATTTTGTTTACCCATTTGAATTTGCTCATAACCGTTACCAATGCAATGCGCACTGGTGGCACAGGCAGAGCTAATAGAATAATTTAATCCTTTGATTTTAAAAGCAGTTGCTAAACAAGCAGAAGTAGTACTAGCCATAGTACGTGGTACCATGTAGGGTCCAATTTTCTTAGTCGCGCCCTTTTGACGCAAAATATCGGCAGCTAAGACTTGATTTTCTGGTGACGCACCACCTGAACCCACGATGAGACCTGTCATAGGGTTGGAAATATCCGCTTCTTCTAAGCCTGCGTCCTCAATTGCTTCACGCATGGCAATATAATTAAATGCAGCAGCATCTCCCATAAAGCGGCGCAATTTTTTATCAATGACAGCATGTGTATCTAAAGCAATCGTACCATGAACATTTGTCCGAAAACCCATATCCACATAGAGTTGCTCAAAGCGAATACCTGAACGTCCTTGGTATAAGGCATCTTGTACCTCTTGCTTATTATTGCCAATACAACTGACAATACCTAATCCCGTTACAACAACACGTCTCACTGTTTGCTCCCGATCCTTTTTTTTTATGAAACGCTATGATTAGAGCGATTCCATAACTGCCACTGATAAGTGGGGTTAATTTACCTAAACTCGTAGTAAAATATTACGAGCACCTATGATGTTAAGATTATCCTGTTAGCTTTTAGTTAATGAAATCTAACAAAATATGTTAGAAGTATTAGCCAATGCAGACTTGAATTATTTCAAGTCAGGGTGTACTGAAGCACGCAGAAAAATCTCACACGCGCCACTTAAATCCCTGTTGGTTCAATAACATTTTGTTGAACCGATTTTTTTAACTTCACCCATTTCAGGATGAGTTTTTGAGGTACAGGCTTCGCGCACATCAATAATTTATTTAATAAATTCAAAGGCTTTATACTTTAAAAACGGCTTGAATCGATAACGTGCAAAACTTAATAAACTTCTGACCGTTTTATTGTGTTTTATTGCGAATCATAACATATCATACAAAATAGATGATTATTGTCATTCTCTAAAAATTCTCAGTAGAAGTAAAAAGCCCAACCCGCAAATCTTTCGCTGTATAAATCGGTTTGCCATCTACTTCCATACGACCATCTGCAATACCCATAACAAGTTTTCGCAAAATAACTCTTTTCATGTCAATATGATAAGTAATGAGTTTATTTTTTGGTGTAACTTGTCCCGTAAATTTAACTTCACCTGAGCCTAATGCACGCCCACGTCCAGGTCCGTCCATCCAACCTAAGAAAAATCCAACCAGTTGCCACATTGCATCTAAGCCTAAGCAGCCCGGCATAACAGGATCACCGGGAAAATGGCAATCAAAGAACCATAAATCTGGTTTAATATCTAATTCCGCAATAATTTGCCCTTTATCTGTACTACCACCTGTTTCTGTAATGCTGACAATACGATCAAACATTAACATAGGTGGCATTGGCAGTTGCGCATTGCCAGGTCCAAACATTTGACCTTGTGCACATTGAATCAGCTCTTCATATTCAAAACTATTCTTTTTTTGCATTCAGCTATTCCCAGATGAGAAATTTGTGAGATAGGTTCTTAGATTGAAAATCCAATCATCTCAAAAGTAGGCGTTATATTCTTAAAAAAGGGTAGTATAGTATAGATTGTAGTTATATGAAAAATGGTTTTATGTTGAAATCAAATTGCTTGGATAGGTGTGAATTGGTCGGTTATGATTTCTTTCTCACTCCCACGTAGGAGCGAATGCCGAGAATAAAGTCTATCCAATGTAAATTACAAGAGAATTTGCCACGAATCAAAGCAAAAGTATGGGGTATAGGACGCTGGTGCGTCTAATTGGGTGACGACGCGGTGCGTCATCACAAGGAATGCAGTGCGTCGTTACAAGGAACGCGGTGCGTCGTCACAAGGAAATATCATTATTTTTACATCGTCATAGACGAGGTATGCCTTGTCTCTACAAGATAGGACGTATATCTTGTGGATCGGTAATAGGGACTGTAACCTCTGGTTTTGCTTCACCTGCTTCCACATCCCCTGCAATTTTAATCAATTGCTGATTCGGATCAAAAAATAAACTAATGACCCGTTGCTGATGGTTCGCCGAACTGCCTGCTTTAAAACTAAACAAATAATCCCAACGGTTTGGATGAAATGAATCACGTAACAATGGCGTACCCATGATAAAACGTACTTTACGTGCAGACATACCCAATTTCAATTGATCAAGCATTTCCTGCGTTACCACATTTCCCTGTTGCACATCAATTTTATAGAGGCTACAACTTGAGACAAATAGGCTAAAAATGAAAAAAATAAAAATAGCAATAAGCTTCTGCATGAGATTATCCATTTAGTCACACAAACAGTTAAATTACTACTTATCATACCGCACAATGATTTTTGATTATAGAGATAAGTTTTTATTGCAATCATCTTATAATCACGTAAAATTGAACTTGGCTTTTGCTTTTACTTGATTACCTTACCATTATGCCCAATCCCCTATTTGAGTCCCAACTTAGCAGTTTATCGCTCGTGCAGCGTGGTAAAGTGCGTGATATTTATGCAATTGACGACAAATATATACTCATTGTTGCAAGTGATAGGATTTCAGCGTTCGACGTTATTTTGCCTACGCCAATCCCAAATAAAGGCAAAATTCTAACAACAGTTTCTAACTTTTGGTTTCATTTTTCCAGTAAATTGATTCAAAACCACTTAGTTGAAGAAATTGCATTAGCGGACATATTGCCGAATATCGAAGAACGCCAGCAAATAGAAGATCGTGCCGTTGTCGTGCGTAAACTCAAACCATTACCCATTGAAGCGATTGTGCGCGGTTATATCGCAGGTTCAGGTTGGAAAGATTATCAAAGAACGGGACAAATTTGTGGCATCCATATTCCCAAAAACTTGCAACTTGCTTCAAAATTAGACCAACCCATTTTTACTCCATCTACCAAAGCCTTACAAGGTTTACATGATGAAAATATTGATTTCTCTAAAGTTGTAGAATTAATCGGTAAGCCATTAGCAGAACAAATGAGACAAATAAGTTTAGAAATCTACACTTGGGCGCGAGATTACGCAGCAGAACGTGGGATTATTATTGCGGATACTAAATTTGAATTTGGTGTAGACGATAGCGGACAACTACACTTGATTGACGAAGTATTAACACCAGATTCCTCACGTTTTTGGCCGACTAATCAATATCAAGAAGGCATAAATCCGCCCAGTTTTGATAAACAATTTGTACGTGATTACTTAGAAACGTTAGATTGGGATAAAACGCCGCCTGCCCCAGAATTGCCAAAAGATATTATTACCAAAACAGCTGCTAAATATCACGAAGCTGAACAACGTTTAACGATGCCTAAACTATAAGCTAATTTTATAGTTAAAATAAAAATTTGCTAACATCTAGTCATTAGGAAATCTAAAAAAATAAACTATCATTATGGATATTTTCGGATTAGTGACTTTACAAGACTTTTATTTTGCAATCATGCTTGCAATTACAGCGTTTGTTATTGCGCTACTTGCAACATGGTTTTCGCACCGCAAAGATAAGCAGCTGGGTGATAGGCATCCGAAAAAACCGCGTCGTCAAAAAAACACATAATTTTAAAAATCCACTAAACATATTCCCATCTCAAGCGTCAAGGATGTATGAGAATGAAAGCTAAATTGCTATTTGTAACTATCTTGTCTATCTGTATTAATTCTGCTGCATACGCCGAAACTGAAATATTAGATTTTATTGTTGCGGTTGTAAATGAAGATGTTATTGTAAACAGTCGGTTACAGCGTGAAATTAAACTTGTTGAAAATAAATTATTACAGCAAGGTGTCATTTTGCCACCTAGAGCAAGTTTTGAAAAACAGGTGTTGGATCGAATGATCATCGACTTGTTGCAGCTACAAATCGCAGAACATACTAGTGTAACTGTCGATGACAATAGCTTAAATGAAGCATTGCGTAAAATTTCAGCGCAAAATGGTATGGAAATTCAAGCATTTCAACAAATGATAGAGCAAGATGAAAATTATAGTTTTGCCCAATTTCGTGAAGAATTGAAAGAAGACATGATTATTGGTCGTTTACGTCAACGCCAAGTCACTAGCCGTATTAATATTACTGAAAATGAAATTGACAATTTCCTTGCTAACCAGTTACAACAAGGCAATGCTCAAGATGAATATTTGTTACATCATATTTTAATTGCGTTACCTGAATCCGTATCACCAGAGGAATTAGAAATAAAACGCACTGAGGCGCGAAATATTTTAAAACAATTAAAAGCAGGTGCAAATTTTCAGAGTACCGCCGTACAATATTCTAACAGTCAGACAGCAACGGATGGTGGTAGCTTGGGTTGGCGTAAGGCTGGAGAAATTCCCTCCTTATTCGCACCCGTATTAGCTGATATGCAAGTAGGCGATGTGAGTGAATTATTACAAGATAGCAATGGATTTCATATCATTAAATTAGCGGATAAACGTGGTACAGAGCAATTTTTAGTTACGCAAACTAAAGCGCGGCATATTTTAATTAAAAATAGTGAATTGGTTTCAGATTTTGAGGCACAACAAAAATTAATTCGTTTGGCTGATGAAATTTTAAATGCAGGTGCTGACTTTGCACAATTAGCGCGTAACTACTCAGAAGATATAGCATCCGCAAGTGAAGGCGGTGAATTAGGCTGGAATAATCCCGGTGATTTCCCACCTGAATTTGAAGAAGTCCTAAATGAATTATCAATTGGTAAATTGAGTCAACCGTTCAAAACCCGTTTGGGTTGGCATTTATTGCAAGTGCAAGATCGTCGAGAACGCGATAATACCGAAGCTGCTTTACGCACTAAAGCAATGCAGCAAATTCATAACCGTAAAGTTGATGAAAATTTGCAAATGTGGTTACGCCAAATTCGTGATGAGGCATACATTGATTACCGTTTGTAGTTTGGTTCACGGGGGCAAAATTTGTTTTGCCTATACAAAATTTTAATTTAAAAAAGAACGCCTTGCAGATGTACAAATATCTTTTGCTTTTTTTATTGCCCTTATTTTTACTGACTGCTTGTCGTTCACCACAACAAGATAATGCGATTCGTTTCGGGCTAGAAAGTGCGCCAGTCACACTTGATCCGCGATTTGCCACTGATGCTGCATCATCGCGTATTAATCGTTTAATTTACCGTGCATTAATAGATTTTAATTTAAAACGTCAACCAATTGCTGATCTTGCGACGTGGGAGCAATTGCAACCTACACATTACCGTTTCACTCTGCAAGCTAGCGAATTTCATAATAAACACAAATTGGATGCCCATGATGTAAAAGCAACATACGAATCTATTTTAAATCCAAGCAATGCTTCTCCACATCGAGAAACTTTTAAATCAATTCAACAAATTAACGTCATTGATAAACAAACGATTGATTTTATTTTATCTCAACCTGACAATTTATTTATTGGACGATTAAGTATTGGTATTTTGCCGAAATCATTAATTAATGCTAAACATACATTTAATACTCACCCTATTGGTAATGGTGCATTTCAGTTTGTGGATTGGCAAGACCATACTCGTTTGAAATTACAACGTTTAAAAGACAAACAACTTATTGAATTTATTGAAGTTAAAGACCCTGTTGTCAGAGTGTTAAAATTATTACGTGGTGAATTGGATATTTTACAAGGCGATTTATCACCTGAATTAGTGACATGGCTGGAAAAACGCGATGAGGTGGATATTCAAAAACAAGAAGGTAGCAATTTCGCTTATCTTGGTTTTAATTTACAAGATGATGTAACTGGTAACTTACTAATTCGTAAAGCAATTGCTTATGCTTTAAATCGAGAAGATATTATTCATTATGTGTTAGGCGACGCGGCACGACCTGCTAGTAGTATTTTGCCTCCAACACATTGGGCTGGACATCCAAATTTGCCACTTTACCCCCATAATCCGCAAAAAGTAAAACAATTACTTTCACAAGCAGGTTATGCCAATAAGCCTTTAAAATTAAACTATAAAACTTCAACTAATCCAATACGCATTCGTTTAGCTACGGTAATTCAGCATCAACTTAAACAAGTTGGTATCGATATGGATTTGCAAACTTATGATTGGGGTACATTTTATGGTGATATAAAAGCCGGTAAGTTTCAAATGTACAGTTTAATGTGGGTTGAAGTGAAAATGCCCGATATTTTTGAATATGTATTTCACAGTAACGCGATTCCACCAAGTGGCGCAAATCGTGGACGTTATATTAATTTACAATTAGATCAATGGATTGAGCAGGCTAAACGTACTCATGACGTGGCAAAGCAGATTGCATTATACCAGCAAATTCAACAACAAGTTTTTGATGATTTACCCTATGTGCCATTATGGTATGAGGATTATGTATTGGTGACGCGAAAAGTTATAAATCACTATCATTTATCTGAAAATGGTAATTATGATAGTTTGAAATGGGCAGAAAAAATATTTTGATGGTGCGTCGCGTCATTATCATCCATTCTACAGTTGAAAGGGTGGACAATTTTAATGCGATTCTCCCATAGACAACAAAAGATTAGATTGATAATTGTTAATTCTTAATTGATAATTGCTGACTGTTAATTGATTTTGCGCAATCCCATGCTGAACTATATCCTCAAACGCTTACTACTCATGATTCCTACCCTATTTGGTGTAATGTTAGTGACGTTTATCGTTACCCAATTTGTACCCGGTGGACCCGTCGAACAACTAATTAATGAATTAAAACATCAGCAAACAGGTGAAGCATCCAGCGGTGGCGGAACAGATTTGTATCGCGGTGCGAAAGGATTAGATGAGGAACAAATCACTCAACTCAATGCACTATACGGTTTTGATCAACCTCCATATCAACGTTTTCTAATTATGATAGCTAATTATTCCACTTTTAATTTTGGTGACAGTTATATCCACCACCAATCAGTCTTAGAATTGATTATTTCCAAATTACCTGTTTCGCTAACTCTCGGATTATGGACATTTTTTCTTACTTATTTAATCTGTATTCCACTAGGCATTGCCAAAGCTATGCACGACGGTTCACGCTTTGATGTGATTACCAGTAGCTTGATTTTATTCGGTTATGCAATTCCAAATTTTGTACTAGGGATTTTATTAATTGTTTTATTCAGCGGTGGCAGTTTTTGGGATATTTTCCCATTACGCGGTCTCGTATCAGATAATTGGCATGAATTGACATGGTATCAGCAAATTTTAGATTATTTATGGCATATTACATTACCCGTTATCTCACTCATGGTGAGTAATTTTGCCGTCATGACAATGTTGACTAAAAATAGTTTTATCGAAGAAATTCGTAAACAATATGTATTAACTGCTAGAGCGAAAGGTTTAAGTAATAATGTAATTTTATATAAACATATTTTCCGTAATGCAGTCATCCCCTTAGCAACCAGTTTCCCCTCAGCATTTGTTGCCGCATTTTTTGCAGGTAGCCTACTGGTCGAAACCATTTTTTCACTAGACGGGCTTGGTTTACTAGCCTATGAATCAGTGATGAAACGTGACTATCCAGTGGTATTAGGTAGTTTATATATTTTTACTCTATTAGGCTTATTTGCTAAACTACTCGCCGATATTAGCTACGTGCTGATTGATCCACGCATCCAGTTTGAATCTATTAACCAATGACAAATCTCACTCCCGCACAACGCCGTTGGCGACGCTTCACGGCAAATAAACGTGGTTATTATAGCTTATGGATATTTTCAATTTTATTCATACTAAGCCTATTTGCCGAAGTACTTAGTAATGATAAACCGTTGATTATCCACTATGAAAATCACTACTACTTCCCTTTTTGGCAAATGTATCCCGAAACCACATTTGGCGGCGATTTTGAAACAGAAACCAATTATCATGATGAATATGTGTTGAATGAGCTCATTTTAAAAAATCCGCATAACTGGCTTATTTTTCCACTGAATCCTTATACTTTTGATTCAATCAATTACGACAATGCACAGCCAAATCCTGCCCCACCTTCGCAAGACAATATTCTGGGTACTGATGATCGAGGTCGTGACGTATTAGCACGATTGATTTATGGATTTAGATTATCCGTTTTGTTCGGTTTTGCTTTAACTGCAATTGGGATTTTGATAGGGATTATTGCCGGTGCATTACAAGGTTATCTCGGTGGCAATTTTGATCTATTTTTTCAAAGGTTTATCGAAGTTTGGAATAGTATGCCAGAATTATATTTACTCATTATTTTTGCCTCTATGTTTCAACCTAGTATTATTTTATTATTAGCACTACTGGCTTTATTCGGTTGGATGGGATTAGCTGATTATGTACGTGCAGAATTTCTCAAAGGACGCAATATGGATTATGTTCGAGCTGCGCAGGCACTTGGTGTACCGAACACAACGATTATGTATCGCCACTTGTTGCCCAATGCCATGACTCCCGTCATAACTTTTTTACCTTTTCGCATCAGTGCGGCGATTCTTGCCTTGACCAGTTTGGATTTTTTAGGTTTAGGACTGCCACCGTCAGAACCGAGTTTAGGCGAATTATTAGCGCAAGGTAAAGAAAATATTTCAGCATGGTGGTTGTCGCTAACAACATTTTTTGTATTAGTCGGCACACTGAGTCTACTAATTTTTATTGGTGAAGCCTTGCGTGAAGCTTTAGATACCCGAAGAGGATAAAAGAATGTTTTTAGACTTGTTGAAAATGTTTGATAAAAAATATGAGGATATTCATATTTTAGGGGTAGACAAAAATCGTACTAAGCTTAATCAACATAAGCCATGTACCGTATTTTTAGAATTATCACAGCGTCCACCAAAACGTTGGCTAGATTTGTTCGCAATTAAGCAAATTTCACCTTTTCATCCCGTTAAAGCAAGAATTGAGCGAGATTATATGGTTGTAACGTGTAATTATCGTGATTATGAAAAAAACTTGATGAATTTGCTCCAAAAAGACATAGAAGAGTGTAATCAAGAGTATCGTAAATTAGAAAATCCTCAATAAAATATACTCTAGTAAACTCATTTTGTTACGTTTATTCGTTAATTTATACCGCTTATCGCTTCTCTATTAAAAAACTTTACAACTAGAAAATTATCATTATAATTGCAAACTTCTTTAGCCGGTATAGCTCAGCAGGTAGAGCAACTGACTTGTAATCAGTAGGTCCGGAGTTCGATTCTTCGTGCCGGCAAGATTTCCCTCCATGATTTTCTTTTTTTACCATCAAACAAATATTTTATTGTGAATCGACTTTACATTGCTTTTTATCGGTTAGAAAGTGGGTGTATTCAGCAAAAAAGTGAATAAATCGTTCACCTCGCATTAGGCAAGATTTTTCTCGTTTTCTTCCGTAAAAGACCAAGCCATTATTACTGAAGTTCCTAAATTGCCTGGGTGTATGGCAGATGGAAAAACATATCAAAAAGCTTTAATAGGTGTTGAAATTATAATCCAAGAATGGATTGAAACCGCCCACGAATTGGGGCGATTCATTCCTGAACCTAAAGGCAAGCTGATGTATGCCTAATTTAGCCATCCTCCCGCCCTCTATTTACAAAAACGTGAAGTTTAAAATAAGCATTGCGGGTGATGAATAAAATATTTAAGCAGCTAATTGGCGTAAATGCTTTGGTGTTAAATACCATAATAAGCTCGCAGCACCGGGCTGTACCTCTGCATTAAATTCTAACAAACAAGCAGAGCCTTTTTTTAGTGGCATCCATAAGCCTTTTTGTCCTGTCAGCAACCATGTCGCTAATCCACCTAAATCAGGCTCATGACCTACCAAAGTAATCGTTTCAAGATGATAACCATAAGTTTGTAAATACGACAATATTACCTGATAATCACCATCTGGTGATAAGGCTTCCAAAGTATCGATATGCGAATCTTTGTAATGTTCAGATAAAATACTAGCAGTTTGTTGCGCACGTACTAATGGACTAGCAACAATTCTATGTAAAATAGGGATTAACTTTCTAATACCTCTCGTGATCTTTTTAGTTTTGTCTTTACCCTTTTCAGTCAAAGGACGCAGTTCGTCGGGTTGCCCTGTTGCTGCAAATTCATTTTCGTCTACAGCGACACCATGTCTGATAATCAAAACTTGCATGTTAATATTCAATCCTATCTTAATTAATAAATTTTAGGTGATACAATTTCATCAACTTGTGTGTGACACATTGAGTATAACGCATCTAAATCAATGGGTTGCTCGGTTGGTAATGATTTTATTGACCAAGTGTACAGTAATTTTAAACCGCTATCGTAACGAGTAAATAAATTGGTGGCGATAATCGTCATTCTGACGCTACGACGCGAAATTTTAACTTGTTGTCCAGAAGAAAAATGACGCTGTTGATTTATGTTGCGCAAGGTTAGAATCGCCATGCCCAATGCCCATAAACAAAAACGTCTTATACCGACTTCATGTTTAGGAATGAGTAAAGTATAACGTAAACCATTGTGTATATGCGCTCGTGCGAGTGCAATTAGATGTTCTAAACCTGTGGCAAATTGTTCATCACGCTGTTGTGGTGATAGCTCGCGTAGATCAAAACCATATTGTTGAAAAATATCCTGTGGCAACCAACACGCTCCACGCTGCAAATCATCCCAAATATCTTTTAGAATATTAGTCATTTGCAATGCCTGTCCCATAGAAATAGAGAGTTTTTTTAATTCTGATTGATGTTTAGCAATTTCTGCCGAGTAATGACAAAAAATCTCGGTCAGCATTTCACCAACGACACCTGCAACATAGTAGCAATATAAGCTCATAGTATTGAAATCAACTAACCCTTCGCGGCTGCTATTTTGCTGAAATTCTGCCATGCCTTTAGTCATGATGCGTACACAACGTAGCAAAGCTGCTTGTTGCTGTGGATTAAAATCATGGGTTAAGGCGATAATTTTACTTGTATTTTGGATTAAATCTTTTTCAGCGGCAATGGTACTATCTGATAAGTGTGGATAAAGGGCTTTTGCAAATTGTTGTGGATTTTCGTTTCCCGCGACAACTTGCACAAATTGCTGGGAAAAAGCTTGTTTTTGCTGTGCGGTGAGTGTAGGTTCATCTTCAATCGTATCAGCAATTCGGCAAAGTAAATAGCCATTACTAACGACTTTGCATAACTGTGGAGGGAGCTGTGGAATGGTTAGA
Source organism: uncultured Thiotrichaceae bacterium (assembly GCA_964388965.1). GTDB lineage: Bacteria > Pseudomonadota > Gammaproteobacteria > Beggiatoales > Beggiatoaceae > Albibeggiatoa. The sequence goes on from CAYMCP010000010.1 coordinate 28,334, forward strand.
GCAAAAGTGCGTGATACGCCTTGCAAAATGTGAGTTTGATAAGTTTCTGCTGCTGAAATAGCCATAAATAATAATCAATAATCGATGAACAGTTACCAATTATCAATGAACAATTATCAATTATCAATGAACAAAGTTATGAGTAAGCAGTTTTTAAATTAAATACGGAGTGGTAGAGTTTAATCCGACATGCAACGCCTTGCTTTTTTTGATGGATTTTCATTCATTCAAAATTTTTCTGATAGGGGTGTGGGATGTCGGTTACAAAATCCTACTGGCAAAAATAAGTTACGTTTTTTTCAAACTCAAGGTAGTTGTCTTTTTTGGTTTATCAACTTGAGGCGATTTAGTAACCATCCTAGCTGATACTTTTTTACTAATTTTTGGTAAGGGCTGCTCTGGATTGTTCAAATGATGGGCTAATTGATCTAATACACCATTGATATATTTAAAACTATCGTCCGCACCGAATTTTTTTGCTAATTCCACTGATTCGTTAATTGCAACACGAAACGGAATATCTGGACATTGTTTTAATTCGTAACATCCTAACCATAAAATAGCGTGTTCTGTGGGATCAAGCTGAGTCAACTCTCGATCTAAGAAGGGTAATAATGCTTCGTCTAATTGCTTAATCATCGGTGGGATATTGTGCAACAATAAGTGAAAATATTCTAAATCCGCTCTGCGCATATCCTGCTCGTCCATGAACTGGTTTTCAATATCCCGAATATTATGACCAGCTAATTGCCATTGGTATAATGCCTGTACCAATTTTTGTCGTGCTACTGTACGTGCTTGAAAAATATTTTTCATCATACACCGATTTTGCCTAATACACTAACCATTTCAATTGCGGACAATGCGGCTTCAGCACCTTTATTACCTGCTTTGGTACCAGCTCGCTCAATCGCTTGCTCAATACTATCCACAGTTAATACACCAAAAGCAACCGGTACGCTGTATTGCAGCGACACCTGCGCTAAACCTTTAGTACATTCTCCAGCAACATAATCAAAATGCGGTGTTCCACCACGAATCACAGCCCCTACTGCAATAATTGCGTCGTATTGTTGAGAACGCGCTAAACGTTGAGCTGCTATAGGCATTTCAAAAGCACCTGGTACTTTCATTACCGTTATTTTGCTGCTATTTACACCATGCCGTTGTAAGGCATCTAATGCACCGTTAAGCAGACTATCAGTAATAAAGCTATTAAAGCGACTAACTACGATGGCATAGTTAGCATTTTGTACGGTGAAATCACCTTCAATTAAATGATATTGCGTCATACTTTTAGCCTTCTTGGTGTATGTATTCAACCACTTCTAAACCAAAACCTGAAATACCGTGCATTTTCTTTGGCGCACTAAGTACACTCATTTTTTTTACTCCTAAATCTGCTAGAATTTGCGCGCCTAAACCGTGTGTACGCAAATCTTGGGGATGAACGGGTGATTGTATTGCGAAACCCTTATCTTTATTCGCACATTGCTCAATCCGTTTAGCAATAACGTCCACATCTTCAGGTTGTTGCAAAATGACTAGTATACCTGTTTCGGATTGCGCAACTCGTCGCAACGCATCACGCACAGGCCAGCCACATTCTTCGCGCACACTTGCAGTCAAATCACATAAACTATCCTGAATATGTACCCGTACTAAAGTTGTTATTTCTGGATGAATCTGTCCTTTAACTAGGGCAAAATGTGCTGTATTACCAATTGTGTCTTGATAAGCAAAAAGCTGAAATTCTCCAAATTCGGTAGGTAATTTACAAGTTGCAATGCGTTCAACTGTTTTCTCGTGCTCGACCCGAAAACGGATTAAATCTGCAACGGTACCGATTTTTAAATGATGCTGTTGGGCAAAAATTTCTAAATCGGGACGACGCGCCATTGTACCGTCTTCATTGAGAATTTCCACAATCACCGCCGATGGGTCTAAACCTGCTAGACGCGCTAAATCACAACCTGCTTCGGTATGTCCTGCACGACGCAATACACCACCGGGCTGTGCCATTAACGGAAAAATATGTCCGGGTTGGACAATATCAGTTGGTTTGGCATCTGCACTCACGGCTGCTTTGATTGTCGTTGCGCGGTCGGCGGCGGAAATGCCGGTTGTCACACCTTTTGCAGCTTCGATAGATACAGTAAAATTCGTCCCATTTACAGAATGATTAGCGTGTACCATTAATGGTAATTTTAATTGCTCACAACGCTCACGAGTCAATGTTAAACAGATCAAGCCGCGCCCATACCTTGCCATAAAATTAATATCTTCTGGACGCACTTTGGAAGCTGCCATAATAATATCTCCCTCATTTTCACGATCTTCATCGTCCATAATGATGACCATTTTTCCTTGGCGAATATCGGCTATGATGTCATTAATGTTATCGAGTGGCATACCTATCTTTACTGGTTCAAGCTAGCGAAAGTATTGAATTATATCATATATCAAATTGAGGTTTTTAGGTTTAGATGTGATATTTTTTGTCGATATTGTTGAGCAAGTTATTAAACTAGCTATTTATTTCTTAGCATAGACTCATTTACAATGTTCAAAAACTGATTACGGGTACAAAACGATGGTAAAACGCAATGTCTAATTTGATTTGGCAACAAGCAGAAAATTTACTAAAGCAATTCGACTATCCACCAGATTGTTCTGAGTCCACACGCAAAATATTACAAGAATTAGCGATTCAAAAAATAGAGCTAGAGCTAAAAAATCAAGCACTACAACAAGAATATGATAAATTATATACTTTCAATTCAGTTGGTTACGTGCATTTTGATAAGATAGGTACGGTTTTAAGTGCTAACTCAACTGCACAAAAATTATTAGATTTATCGAGTAAGGATACTGAAAATAATCCATTTGTTATTTACTTGCCGATTGAAGTACAGGCTTTATTCCACAGACATTTAAAACGTGTATTTATCAGCGAAGAACCACAAACTTGTCAATTACACTTTAAAAAACAAAGTGGTAAGTTGATTCATCTCAGCTTAGAAAGCAAAGTTTACATTGATACAATCACCCAGCAACCACAATGTTGTACCGCAATTTTGGAAATGAAATCTGTTTTGCAGCCGGTTTCGACAGAAGAAACTTACGATATTGTGCAAAGCGTACATTATCGACAGCTATTTGATAAAACTAAAGTGCCTTGCTTACTGATTGAGCCAAAAACCGGTATCATTTTCGACGCAAATCAAGCCGCATCTGATTATTATGGTTATAGCTTGGAGCGGTTACGTGAAATGTATATCCACAATATTAATATTTTATCCGTTGAAGGTGTGCAACGTGAGATGTATTTTGCACGGGTGGAACAGCGTGTACAATTTTATTTCCAACACCGTTTAGCCTCTGGCGAAATACGTGATGTAGAAGTACATTCTAGCCCGGTGGTGTTAGAAGGCGCGACTTATCTCTATTCAGTCGTACATGATATTACCGAATGGCGCAAAACAGAGCAGTTATTACAATACACTCAAAAAACATTATCAGAAACACAGAAAGTAGGGCGTATCGGTTATTGGGAATTAAATTTAACTTCGGGCGATATGTGTTGGGATACGCAAACTTATCGTATTTTTGGCTTGGAGAACGAAATCAATCCGCACGAAACGAATATGCTTAAATATCCTATTTCACCAAAAAATTATGAGTATATTCGTCGTATTGCAGAGCAGGCTATTCGCGCACCAAATAAGCAGGAAGGTATTGCTTATCAAGTTTATTGTCCAGATGGCAAATTACACTATATTAGAGCTAATTGGCGTATTGAATATAATAACGAGTCACAGCGTTTTGTCGGCACGGTGCAAGACGTTACTGAATTACGTCAAACCCAATTGGCATTACAAGAAAGTGAGTTGCGTTTTCATAATGTATTTGAAAATAGTGGTGCTGGCATTGCGTTGGTAAATAATTCTGGACAATTTAGATTGGCTAATCCTGCTTTGTGCCAAATGTTAGGATACGATGCTAATATTCTGAAAACAAAAACAATACTAGATATAACTCATCCTGAAAATGTCGAAGTGACAGAGCAATGTTTTGAACAATTGATTAGCGGACAAACTCCCCACTTTCAGCTAGAAAAACGCTATATACATCAACAAGGTCATGATGTATGGGGGATTGCTAGTGCGTCGCTTGTACGCGATGAATTGAACAAACCTTCATATTTAATCATTCAAGTACAAAATATTACAAAAATTAAAGAGACAGAAAAATGTTTAGCAAACTTGGCGCAAATTACGAATAGCCTAATTAAATTACCATTGATTTTATATCGTTTAGATGAGCAAGGTAATTTTTTAGAATTACAAGGTTTAGGTTTGAAAGTATTAAATTTAGAGCCAAATCAACTTATTGGTCAAAATGCAAGCAAAATTTATCCACAAATTAAAAATTATTTTGAAAAAGTATTAATAGGTCAAAGTCAACGTTACACTGATATTTTTGAGTATGAAGAGCAATTATTTGGTTTTGAGAATCTACTAACTTTAGACTACACCAATGAACGTACAGTATTGGGCATTGCGATCAATATTAGTGAGCAAGTCCGCGCAAAACAACTATTATACGATAGTGAAAAACGCTTAAAACAAATTCTGGCTTGGCAAGATGCCATTTTAAATAACAATATGGCGGGCATTATGATTGTGTCTGATAAGCGTGAAATTATCGAAATGAATGCAGCAGCACTTGCTATTTTTGGTTATCAACGCCAAGAAATAGTAGGGCAATCTGCCTCAAAAATTCATATTTCAACCCAAGATTATGATCAATTTCGCTCCTATTACGAGCAAGCATTGCTTGGTGAAGTCAAAAATGTTGAATATCAATTCAGACATAAAAATGGACAAGGAATTTGGTTATATATAAGTGGTCGCTTATTAAGTCAAGCTGATTTAGCGCAAGGCGTCATTTGGTCATTCATCGATATGACGCAGCGTAAACAAATTGAACAAGCATTGCAGCAAAGTGAACAACGTTTTGATTTAGCGGTACAAGGCGCGAAAGAGGGGATTTGGGATTGGAATGTCGTCACAGGTGCAGAATATTATTCACCACGTTTTAAGCAGATTTTAGGTTATCAAAACCACGAAATGCCGCATCATGTAGATGAATGGCGTAAACATTTACATCCTGATGATTATGAATGGGTTTTAGCGCAAATTGACGCTTATCTTAAACATGAATTGCCTGTTTATGAATTAACTTACCGCATGAGGCACGTAGCTGGGCATTATATCTGGGTATTAGATAGAGGGATGGCGGTTTGGGACGAAACAGGACAAGCTATTCGTATGGTCGGCACTTATACCGATCTCACCGAACAGAAACAAGCAGAACAAGCTTTGCAAGAAAGTGAATCTCGATTTAAAGCAATTTTCAATAATGCGACAGTCGGTATTAGCTTGATGGGTTCTAATGGTTATTACATTCAAACCAATGATAGATTTTTAAAATTAATGGGCTATTCACACGACGAAATAGTTAATAAAACTTTCCGTGACATTACTCATCCAGATAATATTGATGATAATGACAAATATTTTGAGCAAGTTTTACGCAATGAATTAAATAGTTATAGATTAGAAAAACGTTTTATTCGTAGCGATGGGCAAATTTTTTGGGCAGATTTATGGGCATCAGCGATCAAGCGTGACGGTAAATTGGTTGCATTACTCGGTATCGTGGTGGACTTGGATGAGCGCAAAAAAGCAGAGGCAGAATTGCAAAAAGCCAAAGAATTAGCTGAAACGGCGAATTATGCCAAAACCACCTTTTTAGCTAATATGAGCCATGAACTGCGTACTCCATTAAATGCAATTTTAGGCTACACACAAATTTTTCTCCGAGACAACACAATGTGTAATGCTCACAAAAAAGGTGTTAATACAATTCATCGCAATGCAGAATATTTATTAACTTTAATTAATGATGTATTGGATTTATCTAAAATTGAAGCAGGTAAATTAGAATTATATCGTTTAAACTTTGATTTACAGCTCATGTTGCAAGATATTAATGAAATATTCAAAATGCGGACAGTAGATAAAAATATCCATTACTATTATGATAGTTTAACTGAGTTACCAGTAATCGTATACGGAGATGAAAAACGCTTACGTCAAATTCTAATTAATTTATTAAGCAATGCAATTAAATACACAAATAAAAATGGCAAAGTTTATTTTAGAGTTGCTTATTATAACAATAATATACATTGTCTAGTTGAGGACAGTGGGATTGGCATTGATAAACAAGACATAAAAAAGATTTTCGAGCCATTTCAACAAGTCGGATCGTATTATTATCGGCTTAAAGGCACAGGTTTAGGGCTTTCAATTACTAATAAATTAATTAAACTGATGGAAGGTAATTTAAAAGTGAATAGTAAATTAGGTAAAGGCAGTATTTTTTCTATTAATTTACCATTACCAACTGAATCTAATACGTTAATTAACTCAATATTTCATCATCATCAACAAGTCATTGGTTTTAAAGGTGAAACGTTGCCTATCTTGGTAGCAGATGATGAGTCAGAAAATCGTGCAATATTGGTTAAGATGTTATCTTTACTTGGTTTTAAAATCATAGAAGCCACTAACGGAAAGCAAGCAGTAGAAATGGCTTTGATGAATAAACCTGCATTGATTTTCCTAGATTTAATTATGCCCGGCATGGATGGTTACGAAGCATTAGCGCAAATTCAGCAACACCAGCTTTCTATACCAGTGATAGCCGTATCAGCGAGTACCTTTACCCACGATATACAAAAGACAATAGAAGCAGGTTTTGTTGATTTTATTTCTAAACCAATCAATTATGAACAATTATTAGCTAGTTTGCAGAAACATTTAAATTTAGATTGGATTTATAAGGCTGAACAAAAATCGGATGAATCTGAATTTAATCTTGCAGACAGTGGTTTAACTGAGCAACATATTCAACAACTCTATGAATTCGCAAATATGGGTGATGTACCGGGTATTTTAGATTATTTAGATACATTACCTACTGATCAAAAAATGCAATTGAATTTAGATAAAATTCGTCATCTTGCAGAAGATATTGAATGTGAGAAAATTTGCGAACTATTACAGCAAGGACAGTATTATGTCAGATAAAAATGAAGTAAACAAAACCGAAACAACATTGCTTTTAATTGATGATACGCCAGATAATATCAAGATTTTAATGTATTTTTTAAATAATGCAGGTTATCGTGTTTTAGCAACTAAAGACGGTAAAAATGGTTTACAAAAAGCCGTACAAGCCCAACCTGATTTGATTTTACTTGATGTGATGATGCCAGAAATGGATGGATTTGAGGTATGTCAGCGTCTAAAAGCAGATGCTAGAACGCGAGATATTCCCGTTATTTTTATTACTGCATTGGAAAGTAGTAAGGAAAAAGTTAAGGGTTTGTCAATAGGCGCGGTGGATTACATTACGAAGCCATTAAGTCAAGATGAAGTTTTGGCACGGGTTAATACGCATTTAAAAATTGATCGGTTAAACAAAGCGTTGCAAGCAGAGGTTACACAACGCAAACAAGCACAAGCTTCCTTATCTGAGTTAAATGACTGTCTGTTAGAACGTACCGAAACACTCATTAAACGCAGTGAAGAGTTGCAAAAACGTAATATGGAATTAGACGCATTTGCTCATACTGTTGCGCATGATTTGAAAAATCCATTAACTGGTATTATTGGCTTGAGTGAAGTTTTATGTTTAGATTTGAAAGAAGGTGATGTTGTGACGGAAAAAATATTAGGGCGAATTAATGTAATCCATCAATCAGGTAAGAATTTATTAAATATTATTCAGGGATTATTGTTATTAGCGGGTGTATCACGTCAGCAAGAGGTCGCGTTTGAAACAGTGAATATGCACCAATTGGTTGCACAGGTGATTGAACATCGTTTGTCGTTTATGATTGAGCAAGAGCAGGTAAAAATTCATATTCACGGTGATTTGCCTGATGCTTGGGGGTATACGGCTTGGATAGAAGAAATTTGGGCAAATTATCTCACTAATGCAATTAAATACGGTGGTCGACCGCCAAAAATTGAAATAGGGGCAGATAGGTTAGCAGATAATCAAATCCGTTTTTGGGTACGAGACAATGGTAACGGTATGACTAAAGGGGAGCAAATACGCCTATTTACGCCTTTTACTCGTTTACATCAAAAACGTGTTGAAGGACATGGTTTAGGTTTATCTATCGTGAAACAGATTGCTGAAAAATTAGGCGGTGAGTCTGGTGTAGAAAGTCAACTAGGCAAAGGTAGTTTATTCTATTTTACCTTGAAAACTGGATAATGCTGAAAATTAGAAAATTTGCAAAAGAATTAAACTTATTTTACTTTCAAAATCAATATATTATTAAATTAGTAATTAGCTAAAACACTATATTTTCATTATCTGAACCCGGATAACGTACCAACGTCTACGGCTAAATTTGACGCATTGTGTAGAACGAAGAGAAAACTCAGATGATGACTAAATTAGCGTACAGAAACGTAAATTTTATTTTACTAGACTAAATGTCACAATTTTTGAATGAATTTGCGTGGTATTTTGTATCTACGGTACGAAATAAACATTAAAAAAACACAAAGGAGAATCCTTAATGCGCCGTTACCTATTTTTATTTGCATTGCTATTTACGCTATCTGCCTGCAATGGTTTAAACACCAAACCGGTATCTTATCCGACTGTTAATTTAAGCGGTCTACAATTGTTGAGTTCTGGTTATTCACAACAAAATTACGAAGTACAACTAACTATTGATAATCCAAATCCTTTCCCGCTGCCACTGACAAAATTAGATTATGAGCTGATACTTAACAATACCCCCTTTGCCAAAGGTGTTAGTGAAGAGGCGATAACTATCCCTGCCAACGCTAAGGAAACAATTGCTTTACAAGTAACCAGTAATTTTGCGTCGTTGTATGAACAAGCCTTGTCAATCGGCAGTAGTTTATTCGGCAGTAATGCTACTAAGCGTGAATTTAACTATGGTTTAAAAGGCAATTTATTTTTTTCCGAATGGCTACCACAAGCTCCTTACGATTATTCTGGCACAATTAATTTAGGTTTTGGTAGTTTGAAAGAAAAGTAAACGTAACTACATTGGGCACGTAATCTAAAAAAAGTTTATTTGGGAAATATGGTGAAAATCCCGTTAGCTGCCCAATGTGAGTTGAAATCTAGCAGAAACGTTGCACATTTTCACAGTCGTCAAACAATTCATCACGACTTAGTATCGGAATATTCTCTGCAATGCTCTGGGCTATTATCGGACGGTCAACAAGATGTTCGGGTGTCATTTCCAGCATATCAACCGCATAGCTCCTGATATGAACAGTGTAAAGTTCTCTGAAAGACAGTCCGAGCTTCAGCTTGCCGATACTGACTTTTATCGCCACCTCCCAAAGACTTGCCGTGCTGAATAGCCGTCTGTTTTCAAGATTTTCAATGTGTTGTCTTGCAGAACCGCTCTCATTCGGATTGCCGTTTATAGAATTAGACTAATATTCATTTATTTCGCTTTTTTGAACTTTCATTTTTTACTCCCAATTAAATTTGACCGTTATTCTATATTTTTTATCAGGAATTGCTCAATGTGAGGTTTAGTCTCTAAAATGAGCATTGCTGTTGTATCTGTTTTCATCAAACTTCCCCCTTGAAAATACCCATACCTCTTAGTTTAGTCTCTAAAATGAGAATTGCTGCTAATAATAAACCTCAGTAATACACTCACGTTGCTTGTAAAAAGCCTTGTAAAATAGTGTATTGTACGTTTGCCTCGTTATCATTTTCAGTTGTTTCACCGCTTGCAATCATCTCACAAGTGCGTGCCATGCGGATTTGCATCGCGGTATGCCAAGCAATATTATTTTCCTTAACTGTTTGTTCTTCCGCAGAAAGTGCAGTTGTTACCGCTGTTGCCACAAAATGTTTAGCCTGACTAAGCCAGTCAGCATTTTTGCCACAGTGAGTAAACGTGTTGGTACTGGCTGTTTTCGCAATCTTATAGCTATCAACCAGTTCTTCTGCACTAACATTGGTTTTTTTTACAATATTCAGCGCATTTTGTAAGCGCGTATCATCGAGTAATGACATCGCACTATCGATAAATAGGGCTGCAACTTGACGCTGCTGCGGAATGGTTAAAGTGGATAGTACGGCTTTAAATTCTGAATCATTCGTAATAGTTGCCACATCAAGTACCTTTTTATGACAGATTATCCTATAAGATCATAGACCATACAGTGCATTAGGTACAATTATTTTTTGTGATTGACTTAGAAACGTTATTTGTATCTCATAGCAAGTGTGGATGTATAAACACAATATCATACATTTTAATTTGCGTTACAAGCATTCTGCTACTTAAAATAACGTGAGTTAATTAAATTTACTTGCATAAATTTTTTATTACTCAAATGTTATGCTCAATTCCACACTACCGCTACCCGGCTTGATTTAAAAATTATTCAATCCATTCAAAAATAAATATTATTCTCATCTCTATTGTCTTTTAAAGCTAAATTATTTAACTAAGCAGCCTATTTTTCTCCTACTTTTTAACACAATCATGTTGTTTAAATAATAATTAATGCTATAATTGTTCTTAGTTTTAGTAGTGTTCAATAATATCGCTTATAACAAAGCTAAGAGAATACATCTAATGAGCATGAATATAATGCTAAACTAAGTGTATATTTGATCTATTAAGACAAGTATCATGATGAAAATGAATGGGGTATAACTGAAATTACGCGCTTATGCAGTGCGTTGTTTTGGCTGTTTGTAACTAATTTAGTTGCTTACTATTTTTCCTATTTTCCTTAATGGTAAATCATGTTAAATCAAAATTATTTAGGCAGGGGTCATAAATGTCCGATAAACTTACGTTGAAATTATTAGGTAAACCACAGATTTTACTTAACAACGAGCCTGTGATGATTTTTCACAAAGCACAAGCGTTGTTTTATTATCTTGCAGTCACAGGTCATGCGCATGAGCGTTCGGCTTTGCTTGAATTGCTATGGGGTAAAATTGAAGGCAGTGATGCTAAAAACAATTTGCGGGTTACATTAAGTCACTTGCGTAAACAAAATCTTGGTGATTTTCTCGCAATTAACCGTCATAGCGTCGCGTTTAACTACGGCTCCAACTACACTTTAGATGTTGAAGGCTTAAAAAATGCACTACGCGCAACACCCAAAACCGCCGATTATCTTGAAAAAACACTGCAACTGTATCGTGGTCCATTCCTAGAAGGCTTCCAAGTACCAGAAGAAAAAGTTTTTGAGCAGTGGGTTAAACAAGAACGTCAACATGTACACAATCTCGTTGTACAAACATTGTACAATCTTGCACTACGTTACCAAGAACAGCGTAATTATAGTGCCAGCATCGACGCAATCAATCGCTTGTTACGCTTAGAGCCTTACCATGAAGATGCGCAACAGATGATGATGGTGTTGTTTAACAAAACAGGACAACAAAGCGAAGCGATTGCACAATATAATCTTTATAGTCAACAGCTTAAAGAAAGACGCGAAGTTGTACCTTCGTTGCAAGAAATCCTAGAAAATCGCAACAAAACCTTACAAGCACCGCGTATGCAGGAAGAATCGCAAGAAGAAATCGAAGCAAAATCTGTTGTTCGTCACTCCGAACGTCGCCAAGTAACCCTACTGTATTGTCACATTCAAGATAAACAACCAGAACTTGATCCTGAAATTTGGTATACACATCGCCAAACGATTCAAGAATTTTTATCGAAACAAGTTAGTATGTTACGCGCAACACCCGTACAACAAGATGATTACGGTTCATTACTCGTGTTCGGATGTCCACAGGAATATGAAGGTAGTAGCTTTTGGGCGATACAAGCAGGTTTAACCATTTTGCAAAACTTTGCCCAAACTGAATTTGCCGAAACAATGCAGCTTTCTGTTGGCATACACACCGGTTTTGCAATCGTTAATATGGCTACTAGCGAAAGTAAAGTAGAAGTAGAAGTAATTGGTGCGCCGCGCGATATAGCACAACAACTTGCACGCCAAGCTACACCAGATGGCGTATACATCAGTCCTGAAACATACGATATTATTAAGGGCTATTTCCTAACTAAGAAAGCAGCAATTGGTAATGCGTATCAAGTGTTAGGTGAAACAGGTGTACAAAATCACCTCGAAGCATCTTGCGCCCTAGACCGTAACGCTTTGACTCCATTAGTTAATCGTCAATTGGAATTAGAATCATTGTGGGTGAATTGGCAATCAGCACAAGATGATAAAATGGCGCGATTTGTATTCATTCATGGCGAAATGGGCGTAGGTAAATCGCGTCTTGTCCACGCGCTTATGGAACGTATTACTAGCGAATATGATCGTAATAACAAACCTATCATGTTGAAAGCGCAATGCACAACTTTTTATCAAAATCAACCATTACGTCCGTTGATATTAATGCTACAAAATTTATGGGCGTGTTATTCTCAAGCTATCTTAACGGGTAGTGTCGGTAAATTGGATTTATCTGAAGCTGAATCTGACGTTGAATCCGAGTCTGAAATTAACGAATCTGAAAATGCTGAAAATGCTGAAAATGCTGCTGAAAAAGTAACCTGTTTAAATTGGTTAATTCAGCAACTAAGTGGTGAGGAAATGGGGGAAATCCTCATTGACGAAGAAACTTTGCAAGAGCAAGAAGTTGTACAAGGTATTTTGACCTTATTGCAACATTTAGCGCAAACAAATCCGCTATTACTAGTCATCGAAGATTTACAATGGGCTGATAATGCGACAATTTCGTTATTAAGTCTACTACTGGAACAACAAGAATATGGTATGCAGTTGTTGACTCTCGTCACAGCACGTCCAGAGTTTAGACCTTCATGGCCACATTATTCGCATACCACTTCATTACAATTGGCGCGTTTGTCCAGTAAAGACACAGCAAGCCTTATGGATATGATCCTAAGAGGTGTAGAGGTAAGTGAGGAAACTCGGCAGAAATTGCTTGAGCACAGTGATGGTATACCATTGTTTGCAGAGGCTTTAGCAAAACGTACAACGCAAACTCAAGATTTCGACATGATGATGGCTAATTTATTTCCGCCAGTATTGTACAGCGCGTTAATGATGCCGTTAGATGAATTACGTGCTGCAAAGAAAGTTGCACAATTTGGCGCGGTATTGGGTCGTGAGTTCCGCTATGAAACGCTAGTGCGCTTGTGGGATAGTGATGAGAAATCATTACAAGCTGGATTAGAAAAACTAGTGAAAACCGGTATTGTCTATCCACGCGGACAAATTCCTCAAGCAACTTACAAATTTAACTATAGCTTAATGCAACAAGCGGCTTACCATTCGTTGCTACAGAAATACTTAAAAAGTATTGAGATTGAAGAATAGCCCACTGTTTTACCCAACATATCAAAGTCAACTAACTCGTCCTAAACGACGGTGCTTGTAAAAACAAGCATAGTTGACTAGTGGGGCGGTAACTAAACTACGCAATTTGTAATAAATCGTTAAGACTGACTGACAAATGCGTTTTTAGTTACTGCTTTCTTTAAGTTGATAAATTAAATCTAATGCCTGACGTGGAGTAAGATTTTCCGGGTGAATATCAGCTAACATATCCAGCACCGGATTAGACACGGGTTCATCTGATACAGTCAACGATAGATGTTCTTGTTGTGGCATACCGAGCTGTTGTTTTTCTAGTAATTTCAAACGTTTTTTTGCTTGATCAACAATCTCTTTTGGTACACCCGCTAACAAGGCGACTTGTAAACCATAACTCTGATTAGCAGCACCTTCTTTCACCGTATGCAAAAAAATTAATTTATCTTGTTTTTCAATAGCTTCTAAATGTGCATTGGCTACACCTTGATGTAATTCTGGTAATCGAGTCAGCTCAAAATAATGGGTTGCAAATAGTGTATAACAATTGATTTTCTGTAACAAATATTCGCTACATGCCCACGCTAAAGATAAACCATCAAATGTACTGGTACCGCGTCCAATTTCATCCATCAAAACCAAGCTATTACGTGTTGCATTATGTAAAATATTTGCAGTTTCAGTCATTTCCACCATAAACGTCGAACGCCCACCTGCTAGATCATCACTCGCACCAATCCGAGTAAAAATGCCATCAATTGGACCTAAAATCGCTTGTTGTACAGGTACAAAACTACCAATATGTGCTAATAATACAATTAATGCAATTTGACGCATATAAACTGATTTTCCAGACATATTTGCGCCTGTAATTAATAACATACGTTTATCATTATGTAGATTTAAATCATTAGGCATGAATGGAATATCTTGAATTGCCTCAACAACTGGGTGCCGACCTTCAACAATATGTATTATTTGCTCATGAGTAAACTGTGGTGGACTATATTTCAAAGTATCTGCACGTTCTGCTAACGTATTCAATACGTCCAATTCTGCCAACGCGGCACTACAAGTTTGTAACGGCTTTAAATAATCCAATAATTTAATTAATAATTCTTCATATAAATGCTTTTCTAGCTGCAAAGCACGCTCATTAGCACTTAACACTTTATCTTCAAACAATTTTAATTCTTTAGTAATGAATCGTTCTACCGATTTTAAAGTTTGTCGCCGAATGTAATCTGCTGGCACGCTGTCACTTTGTGTCCGACTGATTTCGATATAGTAGCCATGTACTTTGTTGTAGCCAACTTTTAAATTTTGTAGTCCTGTGCGAGCACGTTCTCGTGCTTCTAATTCATCAAGATAACCACTCGCATCATTACTTAAACGGCGTAATTCATCTAATTCTTGACTATAACCTGTGGCGATCACGCCACCATCACGCGCTAAAAAAGGAGGTTCTGCGACAACGGCATAACACAATAAAGTATAAATTTCTGGAAATATACTTATTTTTTCGCCAATTTGTTGTAATAATTCTGCATTTAGTAGCGTTAATTCTTTTTTAATATCGGGTAATAAACCCAGTGCGGTGCGCAATTGAGTCAAATCTCGTGGACGCGCACTACGAATAGCAACCCTTGCTAAAATACGTTCAATATCGCCAATACTGCGTAACAATTTATACAAGCTGTAAATGTTATTTTGCTCTAATAATTTACCTATACTTTGATGTCGTGCAGTTAAAATCATCGTATCGCGTAATGGACGATGCAACCAACGACGCAATAAACGACTACCCATTGGCGTTGCACATTGATCTAACACATTGACTAATGTATGTTGCTGTTTGCCTTGCAGACCGCTATCTAATTCTAAATTACGACGTGTCGCCACATCCATCATTAAACTATCTTCACGCCGCTCCCAACTCAGTCCTTGCAAATGAGGTAAGGCAGTACGTTGAGTTTCTTTCGCATATTGTAATAAACAGCCCGCAGCGGTAATGGCAACAGTTAAGTGATCGCAACCAAAACCTGCCAAATCTTGTACACCAAATTGTTGAGTTAATAAGCGTTGTGCAGTTTGGATGTCGAAATACCAAGGCGGCTGTTTGCGGATCGGGAATTTTGGTAAATTATAACTATAGTCTTCGCTTACTAATAATTCAGCAGGTTGTAAGCGTACAAGTTCGCTATGTAACAGCGATTCGCTATTGATTTCGGTAACAGTAAAACGTCCGCTAGAAAGATTTAAAGTTGAAATACCAAATAATTTATTATCAACATGTATTGCCGCTAATACACTATCTTGACGTTCATCAAGTAATGCTTCATCAGTGAGTGTACCAGGGGTAATAATCCGCGAAATTTGGCGTTCTACAGGTCCCTTACTGGTGGTCGCAGGATCGCCGACTTGTTCGCAAATAACCGCAGAATAACCCTGTTTCACTAATTTGGCTAAATAAGGCTCAATTGCATGATGTGGCACACCCGCCATAGGAATGTCTAAACCTGCACTTTTACCGCGTTTCGTTACGGCAATGTCAAGGATTTTACCTGCACGTTCCGCATCCTCAAAAAATAATTCATAAAAATCGCCCATGCGATAAAATAGCAACGTATCAGGATATTCTGCCTTAATTCGCAAATACTGTTGCATGACAGGCGTATGTTTAGAAATGTCTTGCTCGTAAGTTTTCATTGTCGCGTTTTTGATTAAAGTCTGTAGCTGACTAACTTATATGGTAATTGTTTACTGCATTTCATGCAAAATAGTTTGTTATAATTCTAGCCTCATATTCCACGAAAATCGCTTTATTTTTAAGACTAAATCCATGATTGCACAAGAAGATAATATTTACGCGACCCCTTACCATCCTGTTACTGAATTTCGCTTTGATGAAAAAGTTGCTAACGTATTTTCTGATATGATTCAACGCTCTGTACCGGGCTACAGCATGATTCTCACCATGTTAAAATTATTAGCAACACGTTATGCACAAGCAGATAGCCAATTATATGATTTAGGTTGTTCATTAGGCGCGGCGACGCTGGCATTACGTCATGGTGTCGAGCAAGCTAATTGTCACATTATTGCAGTGGATAATTCAGAGGCAATGACTCGTCGTTGTAGGCAAAATATTCAAAGCGATACAAAATCCACCCCTGTTACGGTGCAATGTTCGGATATACAACAGGTTAAAATTGAAAATGCGTCGATTGTGGTGTTAAATTTTACTTTGCAATTTATTCCCGCCGAGCAACGTCTAGCGTTATTAGAAAAAATTTATCAAGGTTTACGTCCACAAGGATTACTCGTTTTGTCGGAAAAGCTGATTTTTGAATCTGAATGGATTAACCAATCGCTTATTGATTTACACCATGATTTCAAGCGTGCTAATGGTTATTCTGACTTAGAAATCAGTCAAAAGCGTTCGGCTTTGGATAATGTGTTAATCCCAGAAACGTTAAATACGCATCAACAGCGTTTACAACAAGCAGGTTTTAATTACAGCAGTGTATGGCTGCAATGCCTTAATTTTATGTCATTACTGGCTTGGAAAACGTAATTTTTGAATATCTCGCAAAAGGAATTGCTTTATTTCACCTACCAAGGACAATAATCTGCGGGCATATCAAATGGACACTTATTACTTTCATCGTACTTTTTCTTTGTATCAAATAGGAAGCTCTGATTACCTGCTTCGAGCTGAGATTTTTGTGGTAAATAACACTGTCCGCTATCCCACAAATTTTTTGCCACTGAGGAATTAACTGAATCGTAAATTAAGTTGATAAAGTTATCTTCAGCTTGCACACAACCAGATTTAATCATCGTTTTTACCGCTTCTGCTAAAATGACTGCCGTATCCTTAAACGCAAAACCTTGCTGATCAGGAAAACAATGATGTTGTTCAAATAACCAATCATGAATTAAATACGCTGGGGCAAAATCCCAAGGCGATAAATTCGGTGCATTCCATAAAAAACGCGGTATAGAACCACCATCGGTATACATCGCTTTTGGCTGTATTTTTTGTCCATTTGCGCGGTAGAATATTAAAGGTTCTTCCGGGTCGGGCACGTATAAAAAACAATTTGGTGCTTTCCATTCCAAGTTAAGTTTTCCCTCAAAGCGTCCCGGTTGAATATTATTCACATCAATTGTCGCACAGTTAGTGAGCAGAATACTCAACGCAACAACCAGAATAAAACGCATTCAACTATCTCCACATTTTTCTAACTGATTTTATTTTACCTTAAATTGTGGAGAAAAGATGAACATTTTCATGTCATGCCCACGTCATGTTGTTCAAGTATGATAAAATTCCAAAATGAGGTGCAAAATCGCGCTTGAGGTGCTAAATGATACTAAAACAAAATCAATACAGTGGTTTTCTATTTGTCTCAGGACTTGCCGTTTTTATTGGGGCTGTGCTGACGAGCGTTCCTTACGCCAATCTGCTCAATGCAGTGGGTATGGAAATTTTACAAGCTTCACCCGAAACACTCACAACTAAACCAAATATTGTTGGTGCAATCTTATATCACTATCGCGGTTTGGACACATTAGGCGAAATTACAGTTTTATTTACTGCGGTCACAGGCGTTGGACTTATTTTGGGTTTGCCGCGAGCAGATACCGCTAAACCTAATGATGCTGGTTTTATTTTATACGTGGCAGTTGATTTATTATTCCCGCTATTAATTTTATTTGGCTTGTACATTATTGTGTATGGCGACGTGATTCCGGGCGGATTATTTCAAGGTGGTGCATTGCTTGCGGCGGCATTTTTTATACCCGTGTTAGCCTGTCCCAGCAGCCCGATAAATGAAAAAATCCCACAATTTGAAGGTTTAGTTGGTGCAATCTTCATGATTCTAGGCTTATTGTCGTTGATTACTCAAGGCAAATTTTTAGAATATATTTTTGGTCACAGCTTAGGACACTTAGCATGGGATAATATTTTGATTATTCTACATTTTGCGATTGCATTGAAAATTGGCATTGCATTGAGTGGCTTACTAATACGGTTTATGGAGATTGAAGACTAATGGACTGGAGTATGACAGCAGAACAAATTGCAAGTGTTTACCTACTTTCCTTTATTGGCGCAATGGGATTAATTTTACTCGGTATTTTTGCCGTTATTGCTTATCGTCATCTGATTCGGATTATCTTAGGCTTAGGCTTACTAGAAGCAGGCGTGAATTTATTTCTAATCACTTTGAGTTTTAGACCTAATGCAGTCGCACCGATTATTGGAGCGGAAACCTTACCGATGGTTGACCCACTGCCTCAAGCTCTAGTACTAACCGCAATTGTGATTGGAGTGAGTGTGCAAGCACTACTATTAGCGTTAGTAATACGAGTTTACAAAGCGTATGGCACATTAGATACACGAATTTTGGCGGAAAAAATTGCGGCTGAAAGCGGTACGATAGTAATTGATAATATTCCTGTACATGTTGCCGCTCCGAAATACAATCGTCCATTGTCTATTGAGGATCACACATCATGATTGCATTTTTTCTAGTAGGTTTACCGTTATTTGGCGCATTTTTAGTGCCCAGCGTTTACCGTATCAACGCTAATTTAGCACGTTTAATGTTACCTGCTATTTTGGCGACCACCTTATTGCTAGCAATCAGTTTATGGCTTAGCGTTGCCGACACTGGCGCGTATAGTTTAGCAATGGGTCATTTCCCCATTCCACTAGGAATCATGTTTTACGTTGATCAATTCGCTCTACTATTCATTTGCTTAATATTAATCAGTGCGTTGATTTTGTGCTACGGCTCCGAGCAAAATGAAAAAAGTGAAAAAACCGACATGCTCACTCTGTGGCTTATTGCAGCGGGTAGTGGATTAATGCTTTCTGGTGATTTATTCAACATTTACGTGTTTTATGAAATTACTGCGATTGCATCTTACGGTTTAGCCAGTAGTCGTGCGCAAGCTGTGACATTTGCCGCTACGATTCGCTATGTTATTTTAGGCTCATTAGGCTCATCACTAGCGTTATTAGGTATTGCGTTGGTATACGCTACAACAGGCACACTAAATTTATCACATTTGGCGATAATAGGACCTGAATTACTCAATTCACCTATCGGCTTAACCGCGTTCACGCTAATGCTAGTTGGATTCGGAGTTAAAGCGGAATTGTTTGCTGTCAACACTTGGGTACCAGAAGTTTACACCACTGCCACTACACGAATTGCAGCCTTACTAGGTGGTATTGTCTCCAAATTGGCAATGATCATAATTTTACGCTTATTACTATTAATCTACGCTGATACACAAGCACCTATTTTATTACTGAGTTTAGGCATATTAGGCGTATTAAGTGGTGAATTTGCTGCACTACGTTCAACCAATTTACGCCAGGTTTTAGCTTATTCCTCCATTGCGCAATTAGGTTTGATTGCTATCGCATTTTCCATTCCGAATCAAGCAGGTATCATGGCAGGTATATTCTTAGCCTTGCATCATGCAATCATTAAATCAGCATTATTTATGCTAGCAGAAAAATGGAGTGGTTCAATGTTTCGTTTAGTCGGCGCGGCAAAACATTCGCTTACGAGTGTTATTTTATTTTTAATTTTAGTGTTATCGCTGGTAGGTATTCCACCTTTACCCGGTTTTTGGGCTAAATTTTTATTGTTTAGCGCAGCTTTGAGCACGGGTGAGCAGATATATTATATTGCAGTGTCTGCGGTAATGATTGCGACGGTAATTGAAACAGCCTATTTCATGCAAATTGCGCGTTTAATGTTTCAAGAACCGACAGGACAGATTGAATGTGAACCGACTGCAAAAGCGGAATTTGTACCTGCTGTGGCGTTTACAGGTATACTGCTGGTTGCAATGTTGACAATTGGCATCGTGCAAAATGGGTTAAGCAATATTGCTCATCAAGCCGCTGATAAAAATTATTACATTGAAACCTCTAAATCAGCTTGGCAACACTATCGCCCAGAAGATTTTTAGATGGATGTTAGACAACAGACATTAAATATTTCCTTGTGACGACGCACCGCGTCGTCACCCAGTTGGACGCACCAGCGTCCTACGACATTACAGACTCTCGGACGTGGGAATAATCGCTTTCAAACCCATTATTTTTTAGATTTCAAATATAATTCATGAGTATGTTGTGCGATCATTTTTTCCTCATTCGTCGGGATGACCCAAACTGAAACTTGACTTGTATCCGTACTGATTTTATTAGCATTTTGATTATTTGCCATCGCATCCAATTCCATACCTAACCAAGCACTTTGTACACATATTTGCTGACGAATTTGTGGGGCATGTTCGCCAATACCGGCAGTAAAAACTAACGCATCTAAGCCACCCAATGCGGCTACTAAAGCACCTATTTCGCGCACAATACGATAACAAAATAAATCTACTGCCTGTTTTGCCTCTGGCGCATGACTATCCAATAATACTTGCATATCATTACTAATACCGGAAATCCCCAATAAACCAGATTCATGATAGAGTAAATGCTCTAATTGTTTAGCATTAAAACCTTGCTCTATGAGGTATAAAATCACACCCGGATCAATTGCGCCGGGACGTGTACCCATCGGAATGCCGTCTAAAGCAGTAAAACCCATACTTGTTACCAGTGATTGCCCATTTTTCAATGCAGTCATACTAGAACCGTTGCCTAAATGACATACAATAACCCGTTCTGGCATCGCGCCGGTAAATTCTGGCAATACCTTAGCAATATACTCATAAGATAAACCATGAAAACCATAACGCTTAATACCTTGTTCGGTATATTTACGTGGAATGGCAAATAAACGAGAAATTTCTAATTGTGTAGCATGGAATGCCGTATCAAAACAAACGACTTGATCTAAACCCTGTTTAAGTTTTCGTAAAATTTTAATCGGAGCAATGTTGTGTGGTTGATGCAACGGCGCGAGTGGAATTAATGCTTCTAAATCAGTGATTAACTGCTCGGTTACTTTTTCAGGTTGAATAAATTTTGTCCCACCATGCACCATACGATGCCCAATTGCGATTAAATTTAAACCGTCATCTTGCTGCTCTAACCAATCTAACATCACCGAAAAAGCAGCTTCATGATCTGCACCTGCAAGTAAATCTTGTTTAGTTAAATTTTGAGTTCGCACATCTTCAGCTTTAAAAAGCGGATATGTTCCAATGCCTGTAATCCCACCATGATAAACGAGTTCTAACTGATGCTGACAAGAAAAAAGAGAAAATTTAATACTAGATGAACCTGCATTGACGACCAAAATAGCATCTATCATCATGAAACCCTTTTGTGAACGAATAAAGTTTATAGTCAATACAAAATTGTTATTTACTGATATGACGATTGTCCGATAAAAATAGGTAATTCTGTAAAAAAAGTGCTTTGCTGGATTGTGATGATTCGTAAAACAATACACATTCCCACATTTTGCACTTTAATTTACAGCACTACCAGAATCTTTATACTGATGTCTTCACAGTTACCTACAAAATAAATGACAATCGAATATTAATATTAACGTTCAATTTGATTTTTTTTATTTCTTACCAGCAATAGAGCTAATGCGCAAGAAGCCATACGACTTAATACACTATCGGCACGACTGGTTAATGCAATTGGCACTCTCGCGCCCAATACGATGCCAGATGATTGCGCATCTGCTAAATATTCCAACTGTTTTGCGACCATATTACCTGATTCTAAATCGGGTGCGACGAGAATATCTGCTTGACCTGCGACACGAGAAGTAATTTTTTTGATTTCAGCCGCTTTAGTCGATACTGCGTTATCAAATGCCAAAGGACCGTCTACAATACCTCCTGTAATTTGACGACGATCTGCCATTTTGCACAATGCCGCCGCTTCAAGTGTGGAACGCATTTTTGAGCTGACCGTTTCAATAGCACTTAACAATGCAACTTTCGGCTCTGCAACGCCTAGTGCATGAGCTAATTCAATTGCATTTTGTACAATATCGCGTTTTGTTTCTAAGTTTGGCTCAATATTAATAGCGGCATCGGTGACCATTAATGGGCGTGGATAAGTCGGTACATCCATTAAAAATACATGACTCATACGACGTGAGCTTGTGATACCTGTATCTTTTTTAACTGCTTCGTGCATTAATTCATCAGTATGTAAACTGCCTTTCATAATTGCGTCTACACCACCAGAACGCGCCATGACAACTGCTTTTTCTGCTGCTTCATGACTATGCTCAGTGTCAATCACCTCATAGTCGTCGATATTAACACCTTCTTGCTCTGCAATCGCCGCAATTTTGCTATACGGACCAAACAAGATAGGGATAATTAAATTTGCTTTTGCAGCATCAATTGCACCCATTAATGAATTCGTATCTACTGGATGCACTATCGCCATGCGAATTGGCTCAAACTTTTCAGTCATGCGTACTAGACGTTCCAATTGCGCACCGGGTATATTGATGTGTACCTCTGGTAACATTATGCGTGGACGCTTAATTTTTTCCTGCGGCGCACATATATTGGCACAACCTGTATAAATTACTTCACCGTCTTGATTTTCGCAGTGACAGTCAAAGATAATTGAGTGATCTGAGTCAAATTTTTCCTTTACAGTGATGGTGACAATAACGGTTTCGCCTAAAAAAACCTGTTGTTTAAACTGTAAATTCTGCTCACGGTAGACCGTGCCCGGTCCGGGCAATTGATTACCCAGTAAATTTGACAGTAGTGTACCCGCCCATAAACTATGACCAGATACCTTAGGACACCCTTGACCTTCAACATACCGTGCATCCATGTGAGTTGGATTAACGTCACCAGACACCAAAGCAAATAAGTGAATATCTTCAAGAGTTAGGGTATGGGTTAAAGTGGCAAAATCGCCAATTTGGATTTCATCAAAGGTTTTGTTTTCTATGAATTCCATAGATCATTACTCGACTTTATTAAAAAGTAATTGAATTGGTATTAAGTTAGAATATTTACATGACACCAAAATGAATTTTTATCACCTCTCAAAACTCCTAATGTGGTCTCAGTCAAAAACGTGAGTAATGACTTGTTATTATTATTATTTCGCGCAATGTATAGAAAATTGAGTAGCATTAAAACATGGCATGAGTTTCAACGAATCAATTGAACGTGGCATGTCTACGCTACAGCGTAAAATCACGTAAAATCGGTTACAGGGAAAAATCTAAATCAAATGGTTCATCACCTTGCACGACTGGTAATGCTAAAGCGTTACCCCAGTGCGACCAGCCTCCATTATACAAGCGCACGTCAGAATAACCTAATGCTTTCAGTTGCAGCCAACCTAAACTCATACGAAAACCGTCATGACAGTAGATATAGACCGTTTTATTTTTTGAAACAGCTTGATATAACGCGCTAAGTCGTTCCATACTGATCCAAGTCTGACTTTGCTGGTCCGTACCGTCGAGACTAACAATATTCATTGCACCCGGAATGTGTCCACCACGCACCGCGTGACGAATTTCCTCACCTGTGTAATGTTTAGATGGACGTGCGTCGATCAATACAATGTTTTCATCGCGTTGCGACACCACGTTATCATAAACGCTTGTCCATTCAATAAATAAGGTTTGATTGGCAGCTTTCAACTCAACGTTACCCGGCTGTGGTGTAACAGTTTCTTTGGATAATTCATTAAATGCGCTCCATTCCATCGTACCACCATTTAATATTTTAATCTGCTCAAACGGAAAGCCGTATGAATCTAATAGAAACAATAATCTTGAAGCCAATGCAGTGCTAGCATCATCGTATATTAGTATGGTGGAATCATTATTTACACCCCAACGTTGTAGTGTGGCTTGGAACGCCTCACGAGATGGAAAACGCATCAGCGGATTGGCATGATTATCACCTAAATCTTTGAAGCGTTGCACTTGTATCGCACCTTAAATATGTCCCACTGTATAGAACCGATTTGAAATCTAGGTTAAGTAGCCAATCTTTTGATAAGAAGC
>CAYMCP010000011.1:0-52090 GCA_964388965.1 uncultured Thiotrichaceae bacterium
TCCGCGCCGATTTGGTAAAAGTTTAATTTTAAGCATGTTGGAAAATTATTACGACGTGGCTAAAAAAGACCAATTTGATGCCTTATTTGGACATTTGAATATCGGACAAAATCCCACGCCAAATCACAATCAATATTTTGTCATGCGTTTAGATTTCTCGATGGTGGACGGGCAGGGTTCGGTGGAACACATCAAGCAGGCTTTGCACGACCACATCAATAGCTGTATTAAGGAAATGCAGCGACGTTATCCCGATACCTTTACTGACCTAACGTTTAATGAACAAAATTCTCTAGTAGCACTACACGGATTAGCAGGCATTGCCAACGCCACGCCGCACAAACTCTACTTACTCATTGATGAATATGACAATTTTGCCAATGAAGTGATGGTTGCCAATCCTGCTGATTATCCCGCCCTAGTGCGCGGCGAAGGTTTTTTGAAAACCTTGTTCAAGAATATTAAAGGGTTAAGTGCAGGGCAAGGCATTGATCGCGTGTTTATTACCGGCGTGTCACCAGTAGTGATGAGCGATGTCAGCAGTGGTTATAATGTCGCCAAAAACATCACGCTACACCCCAAATTTTCTGAGTTATGCGGTTTTTATGAACAGGAAATTGCGGCTGCCTTGCAACAGGTTGCGCAAGAATGTGACTTATCCGCTAAACAATGTGATGACGCGCTCAATATGATGCGCACTTTTTACAACGGTTATTGTTTTAATCCTAAAAAAGCCGAGAAAATTTATAACCCGACTCTTGCCTTGTATTTTTTGGATTATTTGCAAAACACTTGCGAATATCCCAAACAAATGCTTGACAACAATCTAGCAATGGATAGAAACCGCATTAATTACGTCGCCAAACTCCCTCACGGGCATGAAATGATTGCGCGAATTTTAGACCCTGATAACCCGCCGAGAATTGCTTGGCCGGCGGATAAATTCGGTGTGGAAGACATGCTGTTTGCCAGTAAAGATCAGCCGTTTATGGCATCGCTGCTATATTACTTAGGTGTTTTGACATTAGGCGCAGAAGATGAATTTGGGAAATTTACATTACATATTCCTAATTTGGTGATTCGCGGCTTATATGTGGAACGCTTAAAAGAAAGCTTGTTGCCAAACTATGAAGACAAGGAAACGAGCCGCAGTATTGCAGAACAGTTTTATCAGTTTGGCGCGATTGAACCGCTGTGCGATTTTATCGAAAATCGTTATTTCCAAGTATTTGATAACCGTGATTACCGCTGGGCAAATGAACTAGTAATTAAAAGCGCGTTTCTAACCATTTTATTCAATGATATTTTCTACATCATGGATTCCGAACAAGAGTTAAACAAAGGTTATGCGGATTTAAGTTTAATTCTCCGTCCCGACATGCGTAAATATCGTTTGCTTGACCATGTTTTAGAATTCAAATATTTAAAATTGGACACAATAAAGATGACAGGTCAACAAGTCAAAGACACTCCACGAGAGACTTTATTACAACTTGCACCTGTGCAGAAATCTATCGAAGAGGCAACAAAGCAATTAAATTATTATCGCAATGCTTTGAACAATCGTTATAAAGTTGAATTAAGATTACACACGTTTGCGGTGGTGGCGTTGGGCTTTGAGCGATTGGTATTTGTGGAGGTAAAAACAGCATGAAATTTCCTTATGATTCAGCGGATTTTGCCGCCGTGATTAGCAGAAATTAAAAAACATTGCATGACCACATTAATGATCAGATTCATACGATGACAATTCATTATCCTGATGTATTTTTTTGAAAATCGCCCTTAATATGTTTTTTTGTGTCTTCCTTGTTCATCAAAAAACTTCATAGAATCATTAATTATTCTGATTTTTACTCCTAGCATTATTTTTACCCTAGTATACCCTATTTTACGGAATTGACTATATTGGCTGCATTACGCAATTGTGTTGACTGATATTCAAAAATCTTCTAAATTCCACAGTATCCTGAATATGAGGAAAAACGTATGTCCAATCATCAAGTAAATGTTAATATTTCTGGTAATATGGAGGGGTCTAACATTAATATAGGCGATAATAGTAATCAAAGAATAAATGGCAAAAACAATAAGCCTGAATTAAAAAAATGGACTACAAAACTGTACCAAAGTATTAGATTAAGTTTGCTATGGGTAGAACTTGCTGTTTTATTTGGCTTAATGCAGGTATGGTTGGTACTCCTAGCAAGTTATCTCTTAAATGAAATTCAGGTGACACTACTTCAAATGATACTTGAAGGAGCACTTTTATTTTTCTCAATTGCAATTATCGCTTCTATCACTGTTGATTACACCATAGGCAATTATTGCTTGTTTGAGCAAAGAAATTGTGAACTTAGACGGAAAGCAGATTTGCTATTAGCACCAGTGCTTTTTTCGGCTGTTATTCCGATTTTTATAGGGGTATTTGTGTATGGTATTAGTTACAGCCATCAGCAGCTTACGCTTGAAGCGGAAAATAAATTTATAGCCACTTATACTGTTTTGTTTGTTTATACACTCGTTTTTGCATTTATTATCAAACTACGTGAATATTACACTGTTCAGGGGAAATTATAATGGAAGTAAGTATTTTATTGAATTATGCGATAAGTCTTATTGCTGGAATGACCGGCGTGTTGTTGGTGGGTATTTTTTACATGCTTTACACCAAGAAGCCGATTTTACAAATTGAGATGAATGATTTTTCTGTTCCTTTAGGTAGGAAAAAAGAGATTACGCGCCTTGCTGACTATATTTCAACGGGTCAGTCCAGTGCAGTTGTGGGAATTTTTGACGAGGAACGCACTGAAATTTTAAATGTTTTGCGGGATAGACAGCAATTACATTTGCTATATGGTAAAAGAGCAGGTTCATTTATTTTTTCTTACGTTGATATTTCTACTTTTAAAGATGATGTAACACCTCAAGATTTTTGGGAACGGGTTTTAATGCCTTTGAGTGAAATTGAAATTGAATTCATCAGCAATTTACATCAAAAATGTGTGGAAGGTGGTTATCAGGAATACTATTTGAGACGGTTATTTGAACAGTTGAGAAGTGAAAATTTCCGCTTTATACTGTTAATTGATAAGTTTAATTTATTACAGAGCAAGCAAAATTTTAAAACTGATTTTTTTGCTACTTTGCGTTCTTTATCTTCTAGCTCGACGACTCACGCTTTTGTAATTGTTTTAACGATGGGAATAACCACTAACCAATTTATTCAGTTGGAAATGGGTAGGGGCGTTACTGGTTCTAGCCTTGTGAGTCATGTTGATGCTCATGAAATTATTCTAGCATCCATTGAAGATAATGAATTATTAGAATTTATGAAAACACGAAAAATATTTGCTTCTTTTGATGACAAAACCTTGCAAGAAATAGTTTCCCTCACTGGTGGATACCCCTATCTATTAAGATTTGTGGAGAATTACCTACAGCAGTACGGAGAAGAACAATTAAACCAACAAGATAATATTGTAAAAAGCCTTGAAAAGGAATTAAAGGATAGACTACAATTCATTTTGAAAGGTGATTTTGTAAAAGACGGGAAACTGACCACCTTAGAAAGTGTTATTAACTTAGACTTTCAGGAAGCACCAACGATACAAAAAGAATTAGAAAGATTAGGGCTTTTGAAAGAAGGTAAGCCATTAGCTGTATTAAAATCTGTGGATAGTGAATAAAATAAATGATAAATTGGATACGCGATCTCATGCAATCAAATCAAGCACCACCAGAAAGAAAGCATAATCCCTACGTTGCAGGTACTTCTGTGGGTGGCAGCGAGGCTTTTGTCGGACGAACTGATATTTTAGGAAGTGTTAAGCAAGTTTTAGCACATCCGCAACAAAACGCGATAGTGTTGTTTGGTCAAAGACGAATAGGCAAGACATCTATTTTACAGGAATTAAAAAAACGTCTAGGATCGGAACAATCCGTTGTTTATAAACCAGTTTTTTTTGATTTATTAGGTAAAACCTACCAACCTTTAAAAGAAACATTGCAAGAATTAGCTTACAACATTTGTGATGTATTAGAAATAGATAAAATAAGATTAGAGAATATCGACGATTTTCATCAACAATGGTTGCCAAGCATATTAAAGCAATATCCAACTATTTCATTGGTTCTATTGCTTGATGAATTTGACGCATTAGAAGACGATGCAAAATTTAGGAATACACAAGAAAGTTTTTTTTACTACTTACGCGACCATTTACTGGGTGTGAGTCCGCGCATCAACTTTGTATTTGCTCTGGGACGTAACGTTGGTGATTTAAGTAATGTGGCAATGTCCGTATTCAAAAATATTCTATCTGTCCGGGTTTCTTTGTTAGCTCATGCTGATACGGTACAACTTATTAAATTTTCAGAGATAAATGCTAGCCTTAATTGGTCAGATGAATCCATTAGCAAGGTTTGGCAATTAACGAGTGGACACCCATTTTTAACACAAGTATTGTGTTCTCGTGTTTGGGAAGATATTGCCTCCCATGAACCTATTGCGAAAGTGAATCATGTGGAAAGAAACATTGCAGCCGCTTTAGAATCTGGAGACATTGCTTTAGAATGGTTATGGCGTGGTTTGCCACCGGCAGAAAAGGTTGTTAGCTCTATTATTGCAAGCCAGAATACGATTTTAATATCAGAATTGGCTACCCAATTGAAAAGTTCTAATGCGGGTATTGTGAATGAAAAAGAGGCAATACGTTCTCTTGTACGTTGGGATTTGATATATTTTAATGAGAAAACAAAAGTTTTAGGTTTTCGTGTAGAATTAATTCGCCAATGGGTTGCTGAAAATAAACCTATGGATCAGGTATTAGCAGAAATTGATCGTGTGGATACCAGAGCAGATAATTTTTATCAAGCAGCACAAGCTCTTGCCAACACAAAAGAATATGAACAGGCAAAAAGACAATTAAAACAATCATTAAATTTAAATCCTGGTCATATCGGTGCAACTCAATTACTTATAAATATTTTAATTACACAGAATTTATTTACTGAAGCACGGGAAAAATCAGAATCGTTTTACAAGTATAATCCAAATTTAGCACGTAATCCCTTGATTTATGTGTTAAAAGAAACAGCTAAGCAGACTGCTGATAAGGTAGATGAATCCACAGCGTGTTACCAAAGAATTTTAGAATTAGACCCAGAGCAAGAAGAAATTCGACGGAAATTACTCGATGTTTTGTATAGACAAACTGAAAATGCTTGTCAAACTGAAAATTATCAACAAGCAAATCATTGGCTTAAACAGATTTTTGCGATAGATAAAAATAGTAAGGATGCCTTAAAGCTGCTTGCTAAGGTTTATGCTGGTAACAACCAAATTGATATAAGTGAATATTCTCCTGAAAAAGTAGCAGATTTGTTATTTGAAAAACAGGAGTTTGAGCCTGCTATCGAACTTTACATGAAAGCTGACAAAATGGACAAAGCCACTGAAGCAATGGGGCATCTATGTTGTCAGAAATTAAAAACACAATTGTTTAAAGAACTTTACTTGGAGAATTAATATGTTACCTCGCTTTGCGGAGCTTCAAAAACTTTTCGATCAGATAATTGATAATAATAAGGATGATGTCAAAGCCATTTTTATTACTGCGACTGGAGATAGTGCTGACCCTGTTCTTGTTCAAGATACGCGAAAATTATCTGGGAATATTTATCTTACTTATGCGAAACAAGTTGCAAGACTTTCTCAAATGGCAGAAAGAATGGCAGTAAGCCAAGATAGCTTGTTAAAAAGAACTTTTTTTCAATATGAAAAAGGCATTGTCAGTGTTGTTAGATTGGGTAAACAACGTGGCGTTTATTTATTTATGGTAAACAGTCATGAAGACGCTACGGTTGCAGGTATAGAATTGTTAAGAGACCAATACAAGGAAGAAATCACCAGACTTTTACAAGAAGCAAAGGCTATTGATTAGTCTGCTTTCTCCAGTACGCATTTCCTTGGGTACTGGAGTTATGACACGAAGTTAGTGCATTAAGCTTCTTGCTCTCTCAGCAGCACCATATAAACCTACATTGTCCTTTTCAATCAGATAAATCGGCGTTTGTCGGTTGAATTCATAACCAAATCTACCTTCTTTTGCTGTAAAACCACTCATAAAACTGTCGTTGTTTAATAAGTACTCTTTAAATCGTGAGGCGACATCTCCGACAATGTAAACACCACCAATTGCCATATTTTTCAGTACAAAATCACCTGCTTCTGAACCGTACATAGACAAAAATAAATCAATGGCTTTCTGACTTATAGAATCACCTTGCTTGGCTTGTTTTATTATTTCCTCCACTTTCTTATCAGCTTGCTCAGGTGTCACATCTTCAAGTTTCTTGCTCTGACCGTCTGGTTTGAGAGACTTGAGAAACGTGTATATGTGAAAAAGTCCTTGCCATGAAATGATTTGTTCAGGGCTTGGTATGGGTTTAGAGGATTTTAAAACGTAGTCACATAAAAAACTCATACTTTCTTTGCTATGTGGTGCGAAACTAGCGTGTCCGCCTTCATTCGGTGAAGGTCGAAACTCATCATAATCCCAAAAAAGCAGCAACTCACCTAAACCAACACCAAAAGCACCGATTAATGCACCATTACCTTCTTTTTCTTGTCCATCCGAATTTAGTGAGATTTTCTCTTCACTCTTCAATCTAGGAATCGCGTACCCTATGGCAACCATATCATTGACAATGTCAATATTAACTATTCCAAGTGAATCCCGTAATTTCGTCACAGAAATTTCTGACCAAGTTAAACTAGTTAATTGACACTTGCCTTGTGTGACTGGACCCGCTAAACCAAAACAAGCTGAGTGAATATCATCCATAGAAAAACTGGTTTTAGTCAAAAAAGCGTTAATCAAATCATCTATTGATGAAAATTGCTGACTTTTAAAACGTTCAAATTGTTGAGGTTGATCATCACCTTTATCATTAGAATAAATCGCTAGTAACGACTCATTAGGATTTATAAAACCTGCAAGAATCACGATTCTCTCCTTTTAGCCAATAATTGCTAATTGTATTCATCAATAATTACTATACGAAACCGCACATTTTGCAGCACCTAATAAACCAATGTCTTCATTGGTGATAATTTTAACAGAGCGTGTTGCATTTTTATCCGCAAAACTATCCTCTTTCTTAGAAAAAGCAGCCATAAATACATCAAAAAAACTTCTTCCTGCACCATTTTGCCAAACTTTCGGCGCAATGCCACCACCAATAAAAACCCCATTCACCGCCCAATATTTCAAAGCAAGATTACCAGCCTCATCCCCGAAAGCTTGCATGAATATTGTGAGTGCCTCAACACTGATTTTATCCTCACCAGATAATGCCGTCTTTGTAATATACGCGGCTTGATCTTTTGGCTCTACCGTTTCCAACTTGTTAGACTTGGGTTTGCTGCTCACTAAAAATTGATAAATTTTCACCAATCCACTACCAGACACGACTTGCTCATAACTCACACAATCAGGATACAAACGCGCGTTGCTTTCGTTATCTTTTTGCAAGTGCTTTCTTAATTTCCATTGTACATCTTCCAAAGCTGCAAAAGTGCTATGACCGCCTTCTGTCGGAGAGGGAATATGAATCTGATTCATCCTATCCCAACACAAAACTAATTGCCCTAAACCTGTCCCCGCCGCAATCAAAGCCTGATTACCAATTTTGACCTCAGCATGAGGATTTAACTCGACAAGCTCATCATCATTTAACATCGGAATAGCATAAGCAATAGCCTCCATATCATTGATGATGAAAGCCTGTTTTTCATTGCAAGCAAACATTTCACGTAAATCGTGTTCTGCTATAGTCCACAATTTAGGATTGTTTACATTAGTCAAGGAGCATATCCTACCTACTCCTTGATGTTCCTCAACTGGTCCTGCCATACCTAAACAAACCGCTTCTATATCCTGTTTAATATTTTTAATACCACAAGATACTAAAAATTGATCTATAGCGTCTTTCCAGCCTTGATTAGCAGAGAAATCTTTAATATAGAATTTTTCTAACTTATGAATTTCTCTATTATTTATACTCTGTTTCGATTGGTAAAGTGCTAAACGACAATTTGTCCCACCAATATCACCTGCTAAAATCATAATGAACACCTCATTGAACGGTTAAAAATTAAATTTTAACTTTAAAAATAAAATATTACAATCATATAGAACCGATTTGACATCTTTAAAACTGACCTGTTTTCAGATTAAAAATATCGTTAAGCGTTAAACAATGTACTTTGAGCATTATTCCAAAAAATCTTCAAAAAACCATGCGGCTAGGGCGTATCTTCCATTTAATCCTGATTTACGATAGATAGAACTGGCTTGTTGTCTAACTGTTTTCTCTTTAGTGGCTCGTAATAGAGCAATTTCTTCAAAACTTAATCCTTTTAATAACAACATTGCAACCTCTTTTTCGCTGCCAGTTAAATCCCACTGCATAAATTGTTCTTGAATAACTTTTGCGTATTGACGGCTAGCTTGTTTTACTTTTTCATGTACTTCATCTAAATGGACACGAGTTGTCGTTAATTGTTGCCTTAATTGTTCAATTTGCCGTTGCCGTTGCCATACTTCCAGTAATAAAAAAATGATTCCACTAATCGAAATTAAAATAACCCCCAGTTCTAGGCTGAGGTGAAATAGCGTATGTTCATAATCACGAAGGTCTTCGTAAAATTCATATATATTTAATGATATAATTATTATTAATAGAATGATAAATTTTTCTTTCATGATTCACCTAACCTAAAATTGAATGTTGCTATTATTTTTCAATAAAAACAAAATATTAGATTTTATGATTACATAAGATTTTAGCTGTTAATTACTCAATATCTATAACCAATATTAAAAATAAAAGTGCGTTCTTCTCCGAGTAATCCTTTATCAGCCCAAGTATTTTCTAGAGTGGTTGGGTAACGAATTTCTTTATCTAAAAAGTTATAAATTCTTAAATTTGCAAATGTTCCAGGGGTTATCCAATTTTCCCAATAAATATTTGCCCCAAAAACCCAATATTGATCACTATTACTACCAATTCTGCTACCACTATCTTCTTGTTTACTAAAATAACTTTGCATTGATGAAATATAATAACCAGTCAAAGATAAACGTAGATCAGAGGTAGGAAGATAAGCAAACTTTATCTGTCCTAACCAATTTGGAGAGTAAGCAACCGCTATTTCAGAGTTGTTAATATCTTCGGTAGTTTGATAAGTGCCACTTAGCTCAAATTGAAAATTTCTGCTTGGTTGCGCTTGTAGAGATAATTCAACTCCGTGGGTTTGCCAATGACCACCATTAGCTAGCTTACTGTAAAATCTATTGTCATTGTCAAAAATGCTTCTGCGAATTAGTAGTTTTTTTAATTTATTTTGGAATATATTTACGCTTAATAAACTATTTTTTGATAAATAGCTCAAATAATTAATTTCAAATGTTTGAATTTCTTCTGGTTTTAGGGTAATCCTACTGCCATCCCCTGCCATTTGTTGAGAAAAAGAAGGCGTATTTTCAGCTTCTCCGTATAAAAATTTAAAAATATGCGTGGAATTAGGTGTATAAATTGCCGCCAGACGCGGAATTATCTGTAAAGAACTCCCTTTGAGAGTGTAAGTTGTACTGATATTTTCCACCGTATGTATAGCATCATAATCTGGTGTTTCTTGTAAACGAATGCCGCCTACCCATTTCCATTTTTCGTTGATATGATAATTTGCTTGCAGAAATCCTCCCCAATTGTCTAATGACTCTCCCGAAGCGAGTTGTTTTACTTGTATACCATTCATTAAAAACGGAATAAGAACACTGTTATACAATTTGGTCGTGCGACGGTAATGTAGACCACTGGTAATTTTTAATTTATTACTTAATTTCCAATGACTATTTAATTCTCCAAAGTAAGCACTGGAATATTGATCGATAGTTCCTTGATCGGTTAGATTAAAAACACTTAAATCGAGAAAGGTTTCCGCTTCAATACTAGAATAACCCAGTTTTGCATCAAGCGTAAAATTATCAGTTAATGATTTTTGATAACCAAATTGTAAAGTAGTCGTTTCTGTATCGCCAAAATGACCTGCTTCTAATGCAGGCGCAATTAAGAATCGCCCTTTATTGCCTTTAACATAATTCGCTTCTAAGGAAAAATTTCGGTAATTTGCGGATAAATTTAGCTTTTTTTGTTTATTTTCTAATACGCCATTAGTTGTTTTTTGTGCCATTTCAGGAGTAAGCGGATGGGAGGTCATTTCACTGTAGGGGTAATCAAAGCCTGCCGTTTGATAGGTGGAGAGATTGAGGACAAATTTTCCTTGCTCGTATTGTTGTTGTAGTCTTGCGAAAGCTTTACGCGTTTCGGCACTGCCGCCGCCCACTGATAAGTGGTAGTTATTGCTTCTTTCGTTAATGTCGTTGGTGATGATGTTAATGACACCAAAAAACGCGCCATTGCCGTAAACAACAGACATCGGACCACGAACAACCTCAATTCGATCAATAGCTTCTATTGCAGGGAGAGATTCAACCGCATAATTAGCGTCATAATCAGAAAATTGCGAAACACCATTAACTAAAATAATGATATTTCTGTTTTGTTGCCCCCCTCCAAATCCGCGTATACCAAAATTAGAGCCTCGCCCGTCGTAGGTATTGATTTTGTACATGCCTGAAACATGTTCAAGTAATTCTTCTACTTGGCTATAACCATAAGTTTTGATGTCTTGTCGTGTGATTAGAACAACACTGGCGGGAATTTCTTCGATTTTTTCAGCAGTTTTACTAGCTGTCTCAATTTCTAAATTCATTAAATCACGAAGAGACATTTTTAGTAATTGCTGAATTTCCTGATATTCACTCCCCGATGAAAAAGAAGGGATCGTTAATAATATTAGGGGAATCAATACTAATTTTTTCATTTCATTTTCTTAAAAAACGAAGTTGGGAGTAGTATATCATCAAGTCACAATGGCGTGCTAGGAATAGGTCTACCGAAGGCGTGCTATCTCCCACAAGCTTATCAACTTCAAAGTAGGAGATTCTACACGATAAATAATTAAAGAAAAATGATTTATTTTATATTATTAATCAATTTCTTCAGGAGTTAAATGAATTGCTGATAAACTACTTGGTACAAATAGGAATGGTAATATACGCATTCCAAGCACTGTTAGTAGTAACGCAAATCCAATCCCACCAATGCCTAACATAAACTCCCAAACACTTGGTACATAGGGGTGGTGAGCACGGTCGTCAAAGAAACCTGATGATAATACTTCCATACCCGGAAAAATTTCTAGTGGAAAGGCTTGACCACCAATGATGATGGTGTAAAGCAATGAAAATCCACCAATGACGACAAATGAT
Source organism: uncultured Thiotrichaceae bacterium (assembly GCA_964388965.1). Lineage (GTDB taxonomy): Bacteria > Pseudomonadota > Gammaproteobacteria > Beggiatoales > Beggiatoaceae > Albibeggiatoa. The sequence goes on from CAYMCP010000011.1 coordinate 11,403, forward strand.
GCGGCAGTAATAATGCCATTGCGTGTTTTACCAAGAATTGGATGGTATAAAATTGCTAATGGGATGATTGTGCCCACAGCAAGGTATCCTAACCAAAATAGGTAGGTATAAACGCTGCCACTAACTAAAATAAAGTAGACTAAGTCTTGTTGTTTAGTCACGTATAAGTTGGTGAGGTAATATACTGTTACGAGGTAAAACACCGCAATTAGGAATAAGCTTAATAAACTTTTAGGACGTTCTAGGAAAGCAATGCCCATTGCACGGTTGCCCCATATACAGCTTGCAATTAATACTAATAAAAATACTGCCATGCCCAAAACGAGTGACATGGAGATAAATAACGGGGCTAAAATTGCGGTGTCATACGCTGAACGTGCGACTAGGAATCCAAAAATAGAACCTGTGCCTGTGGTTAAAATAAAACGTCCAACGAAGGCAACTAAGCCCATCGGGCGATAGAATTGTTGTAAACTTCTGTCCATCATGACCCATAAGTACACACCAACCACGCCAATAAAACCGTTGTATAAAAATACATTCCAAGTAAAAATCGATTTGAAATTATACGAGGTCATGGCGACAATGAGGCGGTCAGGACGACCTAAGTCTAAAACCAATACCACTAAGCCGCCGACAAGTAAGGTTATAGCCAGTAGACCAGATAAGCGCGCCAGTGGATGGTAAAACGCTTTGCGAAATACTGAGCCAATTGATGCAACGTTTAATACGCCCGATGCAGATAAAATCAGGAAAATCGCAAAGATATGTGGTAAACCCCAAACAATTTGGTTATCCATGCCAGTGATGACGTGTCCATGGTGCTCCATTGTGTAAGCTGCAAATAATCCCATTGCCGCTAAAGCACCTAAAACTACAACTAGGGCATAGAACCCAATACTTTTGCCTTCCAGTTCTTCAAATCGAATATTGTGTTTTGTTGCCATGATTTATCCCCTTATACGCCTTGATAACGTACACCCGGATTCAGCTTTAAGCCTTCACGTAGTGCAATACTTTGTTCTGTCGCTAATTTTTGTGTAATTTCACTATTTGGATCATTCAAGTCACCAAATACGATTGCACCATTTTTACAAGCTGTAACGCACGCCGGAAGTTCATCTTTATCCACTTTGTGAACGCACAATGTACAAGATTCAACCGTACCTTTACCGCGTGGTGAATAGGGTTTTTGCTCAGTTAAAGTTTCGTGTACGAATGAACGCGCTTTGTAAGGACAAGCCATCATACAGTAACGACAGCCAATACAGATATGCTTGTCTACTAAAACAATCCCGTCTGCACGTTTGAATGACGCACCAGTAGGACAAACATCTTGACAAGGCGGTTTTTCGCAATGTTGACACATTATTGGTAAAGAGGTTTGTTTACCCGTTTGTTTGTGTTTAAGTTCAACTTTGCGTATCCAGTGCGATTGCGTTTCAGGGCGGTGGCTAGGCTCGATATGTAAACTATGTTCAGTATTACAGGCTTGTACGCAGTCATCACAACCCGTTTTGCATTTATTGGTGTCAATGAGCATACCCCAACGTACTGAATTATCTACAGGTCGTTCGTCAGGTTTGGCTTGAGATACAGTATGTAAAAAAATACCCGGCGCAACGGCAACGCCTGCAACGATGGCAGTATTTTTAATAAATTCTCGGCGATTTGGGTTCGTTTCGTCAGTCATTCGTTACTCTCCATAAAAATTGTATCCTCAATGATGTCAGGGGGTGTTTTTTATTTATTTTATTTTTAAATGTAAAGGATATAAGCGAAATATCATAATAATTTATCTAATATTCATGCTGTATAACGTAAAATATCATAAAAATTTTCAGGTATCGACATACCAATAACATTACATCAGTATCATGTCTTCGCCATAATAAAAAAAGAGTGCGGAATTTACTCTGCACATGATAAAAAAAAGGAGTGCTGAATTTATTCTGCACCGGCAAAACAAGTTTTACACTCCAACGTTAAAATTAATGATGCCCTTCAGGTTTTACCATAGGCATTTGATTTATATAAGCTTCTTCAGGTCGCGTCGCATGACATTGGAAACAATCTAATTTCACTGCTGCGTATTCATGGCAACTATTACAAAAATGTTCCCGACTCTGAATGCTCGGATATTCACCTTGTTCATTTTCAGTCACATGGCAATTGATACATTGCACTAAACTATATTGCTTAGTACGCACACCTAAGTGCATGGTCTTATCACGATGATGTTTTAAATAACTGCCGTGCATACGGCGAATTACATCAACTGGTTCAACACATTGCGTTTGCTCATTAGCGGCCTGTTTCGCTTTGGGTGGACTGGGTATCCAGCTTTTACCTTCACCACTCCCAGCCACAACCACGACACTCAAAGCCAAGCCAAATAGCAAGCCTAAAGTAGTCAACCAATAACGCATTATTCACCTAACCCCATGTTAATATAACCTGTTGGGCACACGTCAGCACAAATGTGACAACCGATACAACGTGTATAATCCGTATAGACATAACGACCTACAGTTGAATCTTTCTTAGGTGTTTTTGCTACTGCGTCTTGTGGGCAGAAAATCACACAATTATCACACTCAAAACATAAACCACAACTCATGCAGCGTTTAGCTTCTGCAACGGCTTCGTCTGTGGTCAAGCTTTGCATCCGCTCTTCAAAGTTGCCTAATACTTTTTCTGCTTCAATATGGATTTCTTGACGCAAATTGCGAGGCACAGCATTAAAATGCCCTAAGAATAACGCATTATGTGAAATCACTTCGTGCGCTGAACGGTCTTCGTAGTTGTGTACTGCATATTTCGCATCTGATGTACCACGTAAATCGCCTTCACTCGCGTCAAATGGTTCTGGTTGCAATTCAACTTCTGATAATTTTGCTAACAAATTAAAGTGATGTACATCAACTTTAGGGCGTTTCGCTAATTCTTTATTTTCTAAATAACGTCCAATTGTATCCGCCGCAATCGCACCTTGACCAATCGCTGTAGTCAACAAGTGAGGACGAACGATGTCGCCTGCTACGAAATGACCTTGACGACCCTTTACTGCATAAAATGGATCAGCGTCAATAAAACCACGACCGTTGTTTAACTCTTCCAAACCGTCGGTTAAATCGCCAAATTGACCAATTGCAGAAACAATCAAATCAGTTTCAATCACATATTCAGTGCCTTCGACAGGAACAGGGCGCATACCATCCATCGTACATTTACACATTTTAAGACCGGTTGCGCGACCGTCTGCACCTTTGATGATTTCAATCGGCATAACACTACCGTGAATATCTACCCCTTCACGTAACGCATCTTGTACTTCGTGCTCTGCTGCGGTCATATTTTCGATTGGGAATAATGAAGTTAGCGTTACTTTTGAGCCTTCGCGTGCGCCAATACCTGCCACATCATGCGCAATGTAACCTAACACCGCACCATCTGCTGCATTATCATGTGCCGTATCTTTAACTTGAGATTCATCAATATGGTTATAACCTAAACGGCGTGCAACTGATGCTACGTCAATAGATGTATCGCCACCGCCAATTACAACAACTCTTTGTGGTACGCGATTAACACGTTTTTGGTTAAATTCGCCTAGAAAATCAACACCAGTGATACAGTTAGGCGTTTCAGCAAAACCATCAACTGGTAAACCACGACCCGCTTTACAGCCAATTGCCCATAATACCGCGTCAAATTCTTCTTCTAATTGTTTGATACTGATGTCACGACCAACACGAGTATTCATACGGGTTTCAACACCCAAGTCTAAAATGCGTTGAATTTCGCCTTGTAATACATCACGCGGTGTACGATAGCCGGGAATACCAAACATCATCATGCCACCTAATTCTGCATGGTCATCAAACACGGTGCAGGCGTGACCTTGACGACGTAGTTGATACGCAGCCGATAAACCCGCCGGACCGCCACCAATAATCGCCACTTTTTTACCTGTATCCGCACCAGCTTGCGCCAATTTGTAACCTTTTTCTAAGGCATGATCACCTATGTATTGTTCAACTGCGTTGATACCGACATAGTCCTCCAGGACATTACGGTTACAACCCGTTTGACAGGGTGCAGGACAGACACGACCCATTACGGATGGAAAGGGATTTGCGTCTGTGGAACGTTTAAACGCATATTCTTGCCATTCCATTTCCGCAGGTGGTTTTTCCATACCACGAACTACACCTAGCCAGCCACGAATATCCTCACCCGCAGGACAGCTACCTTGACAAGGTGGTGTACGATGCACGTAAGTTGGGCATTTGTGACTCCAGCTCGCTTGGAAAATTTTATCTTTCCAGTTGCCATCATAAGCCTTTTCATCTTCGCCATCTTGGTAGCGCCGGAAGTTTAATACTTCGTTCTGAGCTTGACTTGCCATTCTATATCCTCCTAATTTTTTAATAATCGCGTGGACTTTCCGTTGGGAATAATTAATTTTTAATACGAGTTAAAAAATTTTATAGATTCATCCAACTTTATATTTTTAAAACTGTATCGTTTTGAATTATCTTGAAATATTTTATATTGTTCATAACAAATATGTCATTATTTGCGACAGCCATTGCATTGACCAAAATATCTAAGTTGATGAATATAGAACCGATTTAACATCTTTAAAACTTGGGTTCTATATTTTCCTGTTTACAACCTGATTTCATAACTAGGGAGGGCTACTCGATCTCTAAAACTAGCAGCCCAGTCAAACCCTAAATATTACTTACTCATCATCAGTTTCTTGACCATCTAAAATAATTGCATTACTGACTAATTGATGAACACTAACAATCATATTCATATCAAATTTGTAGTAAGGCAAGGTTTTAGTAAACTGACTTTTACAGATAGCGCAGATTGCAGCCAAATGATCCACTTTATAATCATCAACTACTTGTTTTAAAGCTTCCATACGTGGCAATGCGCCTTTAACTCGCAGTTCCATCAAGTCGTCAGTGAGCAAACCACCGCCACCGCCACAACAGTATGTTTGATCTTTAATGGTCTCTACTGGCATGTCATGATAATTATTACAAACCGCTTTAATCACCTCGCGCGGAATGTCAAACTGACCGCCGGAATAACCACCCATACCCGTTGCACGTGCTACGTTACAGGAATCATGGAATGTAACAATTTTGTCATCATTACGTGATTTATCTAAGTTCAACTCACCTTTTTTAATCATATCGTAAGTGAACTCGCAAATATGTTGTGGAATGGGATAATTTTGGTCTAAGAAGTCGAAAGGTCCCGCCAAAGTATTCAAGAAACTATAGGCAACCCGCCAAGCATGACCACATTCGCCAAATACAATTCGTTTGACTTTCAAATCAATCGCTGCTTCACGAATTCGTAATGACACTCGGCGCATATTTTCGTAACTGCCGATGAACATGCCAAAATTTGCCGCTTCCGACGCATAAGAGCTTAATGTCCAAGAGACACCCGCTTGATGGAAAACTTTGGCATAACCCATTAAACCATCAATATGCGGTTCTGCAAAAAAGTCTGCCGATGGCGTGACGAGTAAAATCTCTGCACCTTCAACGTCTAAAGGTAATTTAACGGCAACACCCGTATCATCTTCAATATCTTCTTCTAGTCCGTCTAAGGTATCGCGCAGCGCAGGCTCAGGCAAACCCAAGTTATTACCAACTTTGAATACTTTACCAATAATTTCATTACAGTATTTTTGACCATGACCGACTGCGTCCATAATTTCACGCGCCGCCATAGAAATCTCAGCCGTATCAATACCGTAAGGGCAAAATACTGAACAACGGCGACATTGAGAACATTGATGATAGTAGTTATACCATTCATCTAACACATCACGGGTTAAATCGCGTGCGCCAACCAATTTAGGGAAATATTTACCGGCAAGTGTGAAATAACGGCGATATACACTACGCAATAAATCTTGACGCGCCACTGGCATGTTTTTAGGGTCTTTCGTCCCGATCATGTAATGGCATTTGTCGGTACAAGCACCGCATTTGACACAGGAATCTAAGTAAACTTGAAATGAGCGGTATTTTTTTAATAAATCCCCCATTTTTTCTATCGCTTTTTGTTCCCAATCATCAACGAGTTGGACAGGGAAACCTAAATCTTCTTGGTGATTTGGCTTGGCGATAAAGGGTCCATCCCCTTTCATCACATCATCTTCCAAAATTGGGATGGTGGGATAAGGGCGAAATTCTGGTACTTGGATATCTACTTTTGCCATCTTAGCGACTCCGTGATGCTTCTAAATCTGCTGCCCAAGGTGCTAAGTGCCGTTTTTCGCGTGAATCATCAACTTGGTTACGGGTTGGGCTAAAGAATATACCGGGGGCGTGCAATAACTTGCTAAACGGAAAGATGATCATTAATAGGATGACACCTGTTAAATGCGCAAGTAATACAAAATCAGTTGGAATAGGCTGCCAATCGAAATACATTAGGCCGAGCATAAATGCTTTAAATTGTACAATATCGGTGTGGGTAACGAAGCTCATCATTAAGCCTGATACACCAATCATAATCAGTAATACCAACATCAAATAGTCTGATGGGGCACTGATGTAGCGAATTCGTTGTACTACAATACGTCTGATTAACAAGCCCATTAAGCCTAGTATCATTGCAAAACCCGCGTATTTGCCAAAAGGTTGCGCTAAGTCAATCCACCACCAAGTCGGTTCGACGAAGTAACGCAAGTGACGCACTGTGACTAAGAACAAGGCGACATGAAAGATATAACCAAATAACCAAATCCATTTATTAGAGCGAAATAGACTTTTAAATAAAAAAACTTCGCTTAATACCCGTAATATTACGCCGCCTTTGGTTCTTGGAGCGGGCATAGTTGGAATTTTTAACGGTGCAGGCGTGATAGCATATTGGTAAATTTTATAACCTAACCCTGCAAATAAAATAATAGTGGCAATATAAAACAGCAATGCGAAGATGACTGTTGCTATTCCCATAAACACTCCTCCGAATCCCCCACTCCTTCAGTCTCCCAAAGAAGAGTGAGGGAGAACTCCCCTTTGGGGAGGAGTAAGAGTGGGTGTTTATCAGTTTTAGATTAGATACAACCAGTTGGTTTTGGTAAACCTGCGTAACGGCAGGCTTGTTTAGCTGGACCATAAGGGAACAATTCGTATAAATATTTACTGTTACCTTTGTCTTTGCCCAACTTTTTACCAATCGCTTTGGTCAATACACGTACCGCTGGTGCGATTTGGTACTCATCGTAGTATTCACGCAAAAAGCTGATTACTTCCCAGTGGTTGTCAGTTAATTCAAAATCTGGATTTTCAGCTTTGTCTTGTTCAGCTAAAATTTTGGCAACCTCTTCGTTCCAATCAGCAAGATTAGTTAGGTAGCCTTCTTCGTCTAATTCAATGTTTTTGCCGCCAACTTCAATTGTAGACATATTGTTGTCCTCTTATTGTTAAATGGATGATGAGTGCAATTGGAGTTCTGCACCACATCAATATTAAAAAATGTACCAAAAAAGTAAAGTGTTTTAGTGGTCGCTCGGTCCAGCATTGACAGTCTTTGACATCAAAACGCCTTTAATATTAGCGAATCAGAACTGCCAGTCCCTTAAAAATATATTTTATAACCAAGCTTGTGTTGCCGAATATTCTGCAACTAAATCCACAAAACCTGCGTAGTCTATCATTTTAATGCCATCAATAACATTATTAGTATTCATACCACGCGCTGCCAAATCCGGTGCTAGGGCATATACTTTTTTGTTAGACAAGGCTGCTGATACTCTATCGCTCCACGTTGTACCTTTCATCGCGGCATATACGCCGTCTTCGATTAATAAGATACCGCTACCTGCTTTTGACAAATTCAGGCAAGCCTCTAAGGCATTTTTTTCAAATGGTGATTTATTTACTGTGTGTAATAGCATTCCAATCCTCCTTAAAAGCTCAAGACAACATCTTGTTCATCCATGATGTCAGCCAATTCAGCGCGACTCACTACACGGATAGAAGGTTTTTCTGCCCAATCATCATCTTCGTCTTCGTAAGTCAAATTCATTAAATCTTCGACAGACAAACCACGCGCTTCTAAAGATTCTTTTTCGACATATAGTTTTGTGACATCGTAATCACCCAATGCTTTGTAGGTAGGTGAAAAATTTTTCATAGTAATGCCATCATTTGGAGTAGTCGCTTGATTATCAGCTAACTGATATACACCATCGTCAACGAATGCCAAACTCACATCTTGGTCGAAAGCCGCACCAATTAATACAACTTCTAAAGATTCCAAAGCGTAAACCGTACCGTAAGGAGCTTTACGGTTGAGGTACATAAATTTCTTGACTTCACCGCTTTCCATATTTTTCTCCTTAATCACCGAATACGACTAAACGCTCAGCCTGAATGCCTGCTTCAATTAGCTGACCTAAGCCTGAAATGCGAAAACCATCTGCGATATTATTTGCGTCTTTGCCGTTACGATTGGCTTCATTTTCATCCAACAAACCACGACGTTGTGCAGCAGCCACGCATACAACTAAGTCTAAATTATGCTCTTTAGCCAAAGCAGACCAGCGTTCTACGACATTACGATCATCTTGCGGTGGAATAGTTAGGCGAGTCGCGTTATTCACACCATCGTGATAAAAGAAAATACGGAAAATTTCATGACCTTTATCTAATGCTGCTTTAACAAAATTATAAGCAGAATCAGAAGCTTGATGCTGATAAGGTCCTTCATTAATCATCACTGCAAACTTCATAGACACCTCTTAGAAACGGATATGAGCCGAAGCATTTAAGCTGCGTCTTGCGCCGCGCCAGTTATCTACATGGAATTTGGTGAATGGTAATTCAGTCAACTCAAAGAAACGTGGCCAACCAATACGTTCAACCCAATCTGATAAGCGTTCCCAATCGCGTGCATCTTCTTTGTAGACTTTAAGAATTTTCTTGACAATGGCAGCCGCTTCAGTCCAACGAGGTGGATTATTAGGAATGCCTGCCGCAACCAATTTTTGGAAAGAGGGTTTACTACGTGCGTTGGAGTGGTTGCCACCTACCCAAATAGCTAATTTGGAATGTTCAGGATCGTTAATTTGCATTGGAGGACAAGGCGGATAACAGGCACCACAGCATACACATTTTTTCTCATCAACTTCTAAGGAAGGTTTGCCATTTACTAGTGCTGGACGAATCGCGGCAACAGGACAACGCGCTACGACTGAAGGACGTTCACAAACGTTAGCCACTAAATCATGATTAATTTTAGGGGGTTTGGTGTGTTGGATATTGATAGCGATGTCGCCTTGACCGCCACAGTTGATCTGACAGCAAGAAGTCGTTAAATGTACACGATTAGGCATGTCTTCTTTGATGAACTCGTCATGCAATTCGTCCATTAGAGCTTTTACCACGCCGGATGCGTCAGTACCGGGAATGTCACAATGTAACCAGCCTTGCGTATGCGCGATCATGCTCACGGAAGGACCTGTACCACCAACTGGAAAGCCTTCTACAACTAATTTATCAATTAGAGGTTGTACTTTGGCTTCGTCAGAAACCATGAATTCGATATTACTACGAATGGTAAAGCGGATATGACTTTCTGCAAATTCATCTGCAATGTCACAGAGTTTGCGGATAGTGTATAAATCCATTTGGCGTTGCGTACCAGCACGAATTGTCCAGACTTTATCACCAGATTTCGCAGTGTGGCATAAAACACCAGGACGCGGACGCTCGTGATAATCCCATTCGCCAAAATTCTTTTTTAACGTTGGGTGCATGTATGGGAACGGGTCAGGCACTCCAGTTTCATCAGGCATACGTGGTGCTGCCATAGTGAACCTCCTAATTTATCCGAATATTATAATATTGTAATGTTAGAATTTTAACAAAAAGCTAAACTTGTACTATAACCCAGTTTAAACCTTATGAAAAGTAAGTTATCTTTATAGTTAGGAGTGCAAAACTTGTTTTGCAAAATAAATCTTACACTCCACTAAACTATTAGGCTGCCGCTTCGGCTTTACGCGCAAACCATTTTTCAGCTTCTTCGTTCCAAGTATCAGTACGAACGTAAGAGCATTGACGTGGTTCAGCAATCATGTGAGGATCAACTTCAAGCCCGATACCTTCTAAGAAATTCACAAGACCGATACGCTCAATCATTTCACCAGTACGCTCGTGTTCAAGCGCATTTTCAGCGAAGAAATCAATGATGCTTTCAGCAATTTCAGTTAATCTTTCGTAATCTTCTTCTTCTTCCAATTTCATGAAAGGAATCACAACTGTACCCATCAAATCACCGATTTTAAGTGTACGTTTACCACCGATTAACATGGTAACACCTTTGTCGTCGCCGGGAGATAAGGCTTTAGTCATGACGTTTATGCAGTGCATACAACGCACACAATTACGGTTATCAATATCTAAAGTGTCATCATCGTTTAAAGATAACGCATTAGTTGGACAACGAGAAATCACGTTATCAATCACATATTTGCGACCTTTTTCAGCAACGAATTTAACCACTTCTTCTTGCTTAACTTTGATGTCATCGCGCCATGTACCAATGATTGACATATCTGCACGTTCAATTGAGTTCATGCAATCATTCGGACAACCTGATACTTTAAACTTAAATTTGTAAGGTCGTTTATGTTTATAGTTATTCGCAACATAACTATCAAGAGACTTTGCTCTTGCTCACACTTTCGTATGAGACCAGACTATATCTTCATCCAATTTGGATGCTGCCTATTTCGGATTTGCTTAAATCCTACTTCCCTAAGGAATAGTCGTTGAACTTTTTTCATTGCAAGCTTTAAATTCTGTTTCTAAATTATCTTTATTAATTAAGGCTTTGCAATACAATGAAACTTAGCTGCTGATTACCCAATCCATTAATCTTTTCAAACGGTCACGCTTGTTATTACTAACTACGTTGTCGTGTTAATGGCTCTAAGGGCTTTCCAGCAATTAAAGCAGTTTATTACCCCAATATTACTACTGAGGACCCCTAGCAATTAAGGGCAGGACGGTGCATATCGTCTAAAAAGTTATTGACTAGGGTGCGGTGAATTTTTTGCTCATTTGCGCAAGATTGCTCGCAACGCGCCGCGCCTACGCAAGACATACCAGTACGCACAGCAGGACCTGCACCACCCAAATCAAAACCCATTTCATTCAATTCATCGAACGCAGGTTGTACATTTTCAGTTGTGACACCTTGAAACATAATGTCACCACTTTGACCGTGAAATGCGATTAAACCAGAACCATATTTTTCCCAAACATCGCAAAACTTACGCATAATATCGGTGTTGTAGTGCATACCGGCTGGGGGCTGAATACGCAAAGTATGAAATTCTTTAGAAGCAGGATATTTTGCAGCGACTTCTGAGAAGCGTGGAATCACACCGCCACCGTAACCGATAACACCGACAGTACCACCTTTCCAATACCCTTTGCGAGTTTGGTAAGAATGTTCCAGTTGACCTAATAAGTCAATCATCATGTCTTGATAAGGTTTACCCTCATCGTTTGCTAACCGCTTCAAGCCTGTTACAAAGCTCGGCCAAGGGCCACTTTCCAACTGGTCAAGATTCGGCGTGTTGTGCATCTCTTTTGCCATGTGCTCAGCTCCTGTTGTGTCTCTAAGGTGAATGTGACCGACTAATAGGGATAGTCTTCCACTATTTCTAATTATTTGAAAAGAAGGGAAACAAGATACTTGAAACCACTCCATCTAAAAAGTTCTACTTGTTATCACATATTTTTATTTTTTGCTTTATTGCAGCGCACAATAAACTTTCTATTTACAAGACTATTGTTGTTTTGCATTATCGTTACATCGTAATATAATAAAATAGTAATTTAGCAATGTTTAGTCAAGCAAAAATTTAAAAAATAATATCAAGATATTATAAAGGGTTTTTCTTTTTCGCTCAGATTAAACATTTTACTAGACGAATGCGTTTACAGTTGATAAAAATAGTTGGTTTTTAATCTAAGATCAAAAAAGGTATGTCATGAAAAATTCACAAACATCATTTACCACGAATTTACAAACCAGTCAAGTTAGTCCTTTTGACTTGTCCAATAATATGGCTTATTTAGCTTGGAAAGACAATAAGTTAAAAAACTATCCACATTTTATAAAAGATTTAGTTGTCCCTATAAAAAATCTTAAAAATTTATCATTTTTTGAAAAAACGCAAATTTTAAGGTTATTATCTAAAACTAATCTAGCTTTTTACCAATTAGACGCGGAAACGGAAGTTGATAAAAATGGTTTGGCATTATTGGGTAAGCAATTTGGTTTGGAGAAAATCGACCGCACGTTGACCGCTGACGACGGTATCACGCCATTACAAGTGGAGGCGGTTGGTGTGCGTCATGATTATATTCCTTACACGGATAAGCCGATAAATTGGCACACGGATGGATACTACAATGAAGCGGATAAGCCTGTCCAAACGATATTGTTGCATTGTACGCGACAGGCAGCAGAGGGTGGTGATAATCAAGTCGTGGATAATGATTTAGTATATATTCATTTGCGTGACAAAAATCCAGAATATATCAAAGCTTTAATGCAAGATGATGTGATGACGATCCCAGCTAACGTGCAAAATGGGCAGATATTACGTGCAGAATCAATCGGTTCTGTGTTTTCTATCAATGAGCAAGGTCGCTTGTATACTCGTTACACAGCGCGAAAACGTAATATTATTTGGAAAGAGATGCCTATTGTTAGGGAAGCGGTTGCGGAATTAAATGCGTTTTTAAATTCAGATTCACCTTATATTTTTCGCCATCGTTTAACGTCGAATCAGGGCTTAATTTGTAATAATGTATTGCATAATCGCACTGGATTTAAGAATGGTAATGAAATAGCACAACAACGTTTAATTTATCGAATTCGCTACTATGATGCAGTTCGAGAAGTCTGATAAAGATTAAAAATTTAGTAGTGGAATTCGGTATACTCCAAAATCAGTTAATAACATGCTAGCGATCCATTACAAATAAATATAATCATTATCATACCGATAAAAAAAGCCAGTACGTTTAAAAATGGCAGTAAGCTCATATACCAAGCTATGCCGTTTTTACCCCGCTTGTATCCTAACCAAGTACCTGTTACTGAAAATAAAAAACTGATTGGATAGGTTACGATACTGTAATACATTATAGTTGTAATAATACTGTCTTCGGCGCCGGGCACACTAAATAAAAAATCAGAGCCGATGAAGAAAGCCGGAAAAGGAATGAGTAGTAAAGCAGAAATAACGTTCATTCTAACGAGTTGTTTTTTAATATTCATAGTACACTCAATGGTATGCTCATTTTAAAGCTATATCGTTGTTAATTTTAGCAAAAATAAATTATATTGATAGAAATTTTCTTATAATCTATCGAAATAGAAATTATTTTTAGGTATTTAAGTTAGAGAATATTTGTCGATTATTTTGTATTGTAGAAATAGATTTTTTCAGATATTCTAAACGACGCTTCGACACTATTACAGTGTTTTTTTCTAAAAAGCTTATTTTAGTATGAATGCGCTTTTTTAATTTTAATAAATTCCTTCTGTAAAAAGGAGATAATTTTATGAAATCAATTACATTTATTTTATTGGGTAGTTTGGTGACAGCACCCGTTTTAGCTTCCGAAGAACAAGTTGTTGCAAACACGATTTCAACATTGACGGTGGCTGCTCCACAGATTGAAGAAGTTGTGACAGTCCGTGTGCCAGAAGGTGAAGTAGAAATCTTTTGGAGTGAGCAAGATTGGGCTGATCTGAACTCGGCTGAACAAGCTTTATGGGGTGTGTTAGGGTGGACGGAAGCCAGTTGGATGGAAGAAGAACCCGCACCCGCCTCTGAAACTAAAAAGTGGGCGGAATTGACAGAGGAAGAGTTGATTGCAGCTCAAAAATTGGGTTACACGCAAGACTCTTGGGATGCAACTTTAGTCGAATAGTCGTTTTATTTTAAAGTGACATAGGACTAGCAATCTTTTATTTTAAAAGTGATTGATATTTAAAGTTTTATATGGCTGCTGGTCCTAATACACAGAATCAAAATATACAGAATCAAATTGACTATCTTTTGTATTTTCACTCGTTAATAACGGTTTTCATTAATCTTTCATTCAATTGACATCGCTTAGACACAAAGTTTTTTTAAGATGGCAGGTTTGAAATAAGCGCGTTTTGCGCACGGAGTAATGATTAATGAAAAAAACTATTTTATTTTTAATACTCGGTTGTTTGTTGCCGAACAGCACCCTCGCAGAAAGTGTCGCTTCCTATGATCCTGCCTCTGGTGTGGTATCTATTCCCAAGCTAAAAGTCGTAGGTGATGATACCGCACTTTCCTATCAAGTTGATATGCAGCAAGTCGAAGATAGCCTATTTACCGTGACTGAAATACATCCCAATCCAATAACAACGGTTATGAATGTACAAGTAGGTACACGTCCTTTTTTCCTGATCGAAAATATGGATGACGGCGCGCTAAAAACAAAATTACAAACTTGTCAGGAAACCGCTTTAACTAAAACTGATTTTTCTATCGGACATCGGGGTGCTGCGATGCAATATCCTGAACACACTAGAGAATCTTATATTGCCGCTGCACGTATGGGAGCAGGTATTTTAGAATGCGACGTAACTTTTACTAAAGACCGTGAATTAGTTTGCCGTCACTCTCAGTGCGATTTACATACGACAACTGACATTTTAACTCGTCCTGAATTAGCAGCGAAATGTTCTACTCCTTTCGACGCTGCAAATCCAAGTGCAACCCAATGTTGTACTAGTGATATTACTCTAGCGGAATTTAAAACTTTGTGCGGTAAAATGGATGCGTCAAATCCAAATGCAACTACTGTTGAGGAATTTATTAAAGGTACTGCAAATTGGCGTACAGATTTATACGCAAACTGTGGTACAGTTATGACACACAAGGAAAGCATCGAATTATTTAAACAGCTAGGCGTGAAAATGACACCAGAGTTGAAATCACCTAGCGTCACTATGCCGTATGAAGATGATTTTACACAAGAAATGTATGCTCAAAAAATGATTGATGAGTATAAAGCGGCAGATGTACCGGCAAGTGATGTATTTGCGCAATCATTTGATTATAATGATGTTTTATATTGGATAAAAAATAATCCAGAATTTGGAGCACAAGCAGTATATTTGGACGGGCGTTACGGTGAAATGCCTGAAGATCAAAGACTATTTCCGAATTTTAATGTAAATGACCCTACGACTTGGGAGCCGCGCGGTATGGGACAAATCGTAGCGGATGGTGTGAAATATGTTGCGCCACCAATGTGGGTATTAGTGACATTGGATGAGAATAAAAATATTGTTCCTTCTGAATACGCAAAAGAAGCCAAAAAAGTAGGATTGAATATGATTACTTGGACGTTAGAGCGTTCTGGACCGTTGAAAACAGGAGGTGGTTGGTATTATCAAACTGTTAGCGACGCGATTAATAATGATGGAGATATGTTAATTTTATTAGATATACTTGCACAGCAAGTTGGTATTCGAGGTATTTTTTCGGATTGGCCTGGCACCGTCACTTACTATGCTAATTGCATGAATTTAAAGTAATCTAACTCTCGTACCAATACCTAGAAAACAAGTAAGAGGAAAAATAAGATTTAAAAGCTTTTTCGCTAGTTAGCACCGTTTTTCACAAGATTGCCAAATTCTAAAATACGACTGGCGCAACGTGGGTTATAATATTGGTTAAATCAGGTTGAGGTGCTTATCAAGATGAAAGTCATTATTTTTTTATTACTTGTTCTAGGTGCAGGTTTTGGTTTTCCACTATTTTTTGAACAAGATACAGGATTTGTAGTAATGAGTTGGCAAGCTTGGACGATTAAAATGAGTTTTGCCAGTTTTGTGATGTTAGCCGCTGCATGTTTTGCGGTTTTATTTATTTTATTTAGAATGATGGGTTGGTTTTGGGATTTACCGCACCATTTGCGTGTTAAAAGTGCATTACGCAAACAAAATAAAGCGCATCAGGGTTTAGGTTTAGGTTGTTTAAATTTGCTACAACAACAGTGGGATAATGCGGAAAAAGATTTATTAAAATCACCGCAATTTAGTGTATTACCCGCACTGCATTTCATAGGCGCATCATTTACCGCTTATCAAAAAGGTGAAATTGTGCAAGCGGCTGATTATATTGATAATGCTAAACTATTTTTGGATGGACACGAGGCAGAAATTGCACTATTTCAAGCGAAAATGTTACAGCAACAAGGACAATTAGTTTTAGCTGTTGAACACGCAAAGCAAGCATTACAATACTCCCCACATCATGCAACGTGCTTGTTATTATTGAGTAGTTTGTATTTGCAATTGGCTGATTGGAAGGCGTTGCGCGAATTATTACCAACGCTGCGCACACAAAAATTACTGAAAACAGAGCAGTTAGAAAAACTGGAAAGCAGGGTAAACGCAAATATTTGAGAGGTTTATATTAGAGAGGAAATAAGAACCTCAGAGGTTGAAGTGTAAATAAAGTGACGTTGCGAGTTGAAATAGGAGGCAACATTTGTCTTGCAAGGACTCTAAATTTACACCGTTTTTGTAGAATACCTCAGAGGTTCATTTTTACTATTTTAGTTCTCTTCGCCCATGAACGCGCCGAACAATTGTAATAAACTGATAAATAAGTTATAGATACTTACATATAAAGTAATCGTTGCCATAATGTAGTTATCTTCACGACCGTGTACGATTTCACTGGTTTGGTAAAGAATTAAACCGCACATTAGTAACACAAATATTGCTGACACGGCAAGTGATAAACCGGGCAGGTTAAATAACATAGCCGCAATACCCGCTAAAAACGCAACTAAAATACCCGCAAATAAGAATGCACCTAAAAAGTTAAAATCTTTACGAGTTGTCAACGCATAGCCGGATAAACCTAAAAAGATAGCAGCGGTACTACCAAATGCCATCATAACAATTTGACTACCATTGCTAAAGACGGTGAGGTACAGACTGATAATAGGTCCCAACGTCAAACCCATAAACCCTGTTAGCGCGAAAATGGATACTAAACCCCAAACACTGTTACGCAGCGCATTAGTCAAGAATAACAAGCCAAAGTAACCAATAAGCGTCAACCACCAAGGTAATGGCGGCATATTAATTGCCATCGCAACCCCCGCTGTAATTGCCGTAAATAGCAAAGTCAAAGACAGCAAAGTATAAGTATTGCGAATTAATTTATTGGTATCGCTAACGACAGGGGTTGCCGCCTCTTCATTCCAAAATGTAGGCTGTGCCCGAGCACCCTGATTGGCATTCATTTGTACATTTTGCTTATTCATTTGATCAAATAAACTCATGATACATCTCCGTAGTTAATGTTAAGTTTTAGAAAACTGATTGCAGATATTATAATTTTTTTAGAGCTTGACAACAACATAGTGGCACAAATTGAAAATTACAAGTAGGTAACTTATTCGTTTTGTACAAAAAATATATAAATTTATGCAATTAATTAAAAACGTTGTTGCATCTATGATTTAGTGAGCATCACTAAGCACGCTAGTTTTTTACACCACGCACTTAGTCAATGATTTTACACGAAATACTACAATTCTTCCACAGATTCAATAACAATCGTATCGACAGGTACATCTTGATGACCTGCACGGCTAGTCGTCGTAACCCCTTTGATTTTATCGACCACATCCATGCCTTCAATCACCTCACCAAACACACAATAACCCCAACCTTGAGGTGTTTGCGCTTTAAAATCTAAAAAGTCATTGTCATTAACGTTAATGAAAAATTGTGATGATGCGGAATGTGGATCAGGTGTACGCGCCATTGCAATAGAACCACGCTTATTTTTCAAACCGTTATCCGCTTCATTTTTGATTGATGGATTTGTCGGTTTATCCTGCATATCTGCCGTCAAACCACCACCTTGAATCATAAACCCGTTAATAACACGATGAAATATTGTACCAGTATAAAAATCACTTCTCGTATAATTCAAGAAATTTTCTACTGTAATAGGTGCTTTATCTTGATCCAACTCTAAGGTAATCGCGCCCATTGTCGTATTCAAACGTACAGTTGCCATATTCACATTTTCCTCTAGTGGTTTCTAATAAGTCATTGGTTCTGGTAAATCAGGTTTTGATGGTGCATCAGGTGCGGACATTGCTTCACCTTCTACAGTAAAATTGCTGTCAATGCCATCATCTACTGTCTCGTCCACCTCATCATTTGCTGCGTCTTCACCATTTGTTGCATCTTCATCATCTGTTGCGTCCCCTACCGGATCATAAGTTTCGTCAACTGTAGGCTCGTATGACTCAACAGGTGTGTCCAACGCTGGTTTTTCCCCGATTTCAACCTCACGCATCACACTATCAACCGTCACCGCTTCAATACTAATTGGTTTAAGTGGCACATTACGCCGAAAAGAGCCAGCCGCACCCGTTTCAACATCTTGAATAACATCAATAATTTCCATTCCTTCAACCACTTTCGCAAAAACTGTGTAGCCCCAACCATTTGTAGTTGGTGACTTATAGTCTAAAAAACCGTTGTCATTAACATTAATAAAAAATTGTGAAGTAGCTGAATTAGGGTCAGAACTGCGCGCCATTGCGACTGTACCACGTAGATTTTTTACACCATTATTTGCTTCATTTTTGATAGGAGGATCAGTTGGCTTTTCCTCATAACCCGCTGTATATCCACCACCCTGTACTACAAAATCTTTCACGACTCGATGGAAAATTGTACCTTCGTAAAAACCCGCATTGGCATAATTTAAAAAATTAGTGGTCGCAATAGGTGATTCGTTCGGCATCAGCTCTAAGACAATCTTACCCATTGTAGTTTGCAAAGTAACTCGTGGAATTTCTTGTTCTTTAGCATAAGCGGCTATTGCAAATAGTGCAAACAAGCAAGCAATAATGTATTTCATAGTGGTTTTACTCTCTGTCCATAAACCTGCGCAAGATTGTACTCGTTTTATAGGATTTCCTCAAAATTCCCAGCGAATTTGTCCGTAAATGCTGCGTTCAACTTCACCGTAGAGAGGGGTTATCGTGTTAAAATATTCATAGTATTGTTTATCAAATAGATTTTGTCCAACAACAGACAGTTCTAATTTTTCGGTAACATTCCAAGCAAGTTTCATATCAAAAGTTGTGTAGGCATCAACATGTCTTGCTGCACTGTAGCCAGTTAATTTGCTGACATGTCTTAACCAAGTTGTCAATTGAACATTATCTAATAATTGATTTGTCATGCGTAAAGAAAACTGGTGTTGAGGGTTAATATTCTCATAGTCTTCAAATTCTTCTGCTCGCATTCCTGATTCGGAGTGCATAAGCATTTTTAGATAATGATAAGCAAAATGCAATTCAAAATCATGGCTCGGCGTATAATCTACAGACAATTCTAAACCAAATGTCTCACCATACATACCATTTTGTAATTGACGATCCAAAAATACATAGCCCGTTTCTGAATCAGAGACAATTTTCTCATTATCTGTTAATAACTTATCATAATCGTTAAAAAATAAAGCAACATCCCAAGATAAATTTTTAAAAACTTGTTGACGCATACCCAATTCGTAAGCGATAACGCTCTCTGATTCAAATGCTTCATTACTCAAGAATTGATAAACAAAAGGCTTAGGATAAAATGGATTTTGAATTTTTGGGAGTGGAACGACGAAAGAAGAATCGTGCTCACGACGTGAAGGCGTTCTAACTGCGCGTGAAATGGCACTCCATAAGCTAAATTGCTCAGTAGGTGTCCATAAATAACGAATGTTTGGCTGAACTTCCCAGCCTGTGTAATCGTTATGCTCTACTTTAGTACCAATTGTGAGTGCATGTTTATCTGAAAATTTGATTTCATCTTGAATAAATGCACTAAATAAATTATCAATACGCTTTGTAGGCAAAAATAAAAAAAAGTCAGCTACGGGAATTTCATTATACAACCAACGATAACCCACTCCCCACATTAATTCATGAATTTTATTTAAAGCGTGGCGGTGCTGAACGTCGAAGTCAAATACTTTATTGAATAGGTCAATAGAAGGCATTTTTCGCTGATATTCGTCATAATATACTTGTGTTGTTAGCACAGAGTTTTCCGCAAATTGATGTTCTAACGATGAAAGTAAATGAAATCCCTTTACGTGACTTTTACCAGACTGATTAGTGAACCAGTGCATATCTTGTTCTGCTGCTCGATAAGCATTAGTTTGCAACATCCATTGATTGGCTTTAGAAAAAGGTTGTCCATCTATTTTAAAACCTGCTCGCGTTGAATACCACTCATCATCACCGGTTGAATTTGCATAACCGTCACGTTTTAATAACTTGCCGTAAACACGAAAATAAGTCTCTGTATCTTTATCTAACATGCCACCATAGCGTAAATTAGTAATATTTTTTTCTTCATCACCAGCAGCAACACTCACCAAACCGCCTTGTGTCTCTTTAGTATTTTTAGTGATAATATTGATTACACCATTTACCGCATTCGCTCCCCACAGTGTCCCGCCAGGACCACGAATGACTTCAATTCTATCAATATCATCTAAAACCATATCCACACTATCCCACCAAACCCCAGAAAATTCTGGCGTATAAACACTACGACCATCAACCATTACTAACAATTTATTAGCAAAAAACCCATTAAAACCACGTGCAGAAATAGCCCAAGTATACGCATTTGTTTTCGCAACTTGTAAGCCCGGCACCATGCGCAACGCATCTGCAACCGTTGTCACACCGGAGCGTCGAATATCTTTTGAAGTAACAACATAAACTGCGGCAGGCGCATTAGCTAGGGATTGCTCTTTTTTACCAACTATGGTTACAATTCTTACTTGTAACAGGTCTTCAATATTCAACTCTGAATAATCAATCTCATCTGCTTGGGTGTTTAGAATAGTAAAAAAAACTAAGAATATGCTTGACTTTATTAGGTATCTGTTCATTAATTTCCTCCCCAAAATATAACGAAGTATGGTAATAATTGATATGTTTACGACCACCTTGTTGAATTTCAATGCTTATTTTGACCACAGTTACCTCGTTGAAGGTGTCATTCCAAGTACTGAAATAAAATATACGCATAAGTACAGTTAAAATAGTGAGTCATTATTTTAATCAGCAAGTATGCTCCGCTTCTTTGAATAAAACTTATAGCTTAAAAAAATTTATGAATACAGCAACTAATCTCGTCACATTACTACAACAACGCAGTTTACATACGCCTGAAAAAATAGGGTATATCTTTTTAAAAGACGGTAGTCCGCAGACAGAACAAGCAATAGTTTACCATGAATTAGATTATAAAATTCGGCAGTTAGCCGCTAAATTACAACAAATTGCCTCTAAAAATGATAGAGCAATATTATTTTACCCCCAAGGCTTAGATTATATTATTGCGTTTTATGCTTGTTTATATGCTGGAATCGTAGCAATTCCGACCTATCCACCACACAGAAATAAACCCGATAAACGCATTAGTTCTATAGTAAAAGATGCAAATCCTAAATTAGCTCTTACTTCTACCACAATCATAGGATATAAAAATGAATTGATAAATAATACGGCTGAGTTAGCGGATATTATCTGGTTGGATACAACAAAAATATCAAATGAAGTCCGTGCAGATGATTGGATATTACCTGAAATTAGTGAATCAAACCTTGCTTTTTTACAGTATACATCGGGTTCGACAGGGCAACCGAAAGGCGTTCAAGTTTCGCACGGCAATATCATGCACAACTCTGAATACATTAAAACAGCATTCCAATTATCAGAACAAAGTGTTTCCGTGACATGGTTGCCAAGTTTTCATGATATGGGCTTAATTGATGGTATTATTCAACCTCTTTATTCAGGTTTTTTGGGCATAATCATGCCCTCTACCACTTTTTTGCAAAAACCTCTGTTATGGCTGGAAAATATCTCACATTACGGTGCAACGCATTGTGGCGGTCCTAATTTTGGTTATGATTTATGTGTGCAAAAAATTACTCCAGAGGAACGCAAACAACTAGATTTAAGTCGGTGGTATTCCGCTTATAATGGTGCTGAACCTATCAAAAAAATAACTTTGGAACGTTTTAGCCAAACTTTTGCTGAATGTGGTTTTAAACCACAATATTTTTATCCTTGTTACGGCATGGCTGAAACTACTTTAATGGTATCTGGTGGCGATTTAGAGCAAGCTTATCGAACTTGCACCGTTGATGCTAATCATTTAAAAACACATAAAATTGTCAAATTAACCACAAATGAAATAAAAAACAGAAGTAAAGAGACTTTTCGAGAACTCGTTAGTTGTGGGCATATTTGGTTAGACATGCAGGTTGAAATTGTTAATCCAGAAACTTTTGAACGTTGTCAAACTGACGAAGTAGGTGAAATTTGGGTTAAAAGCAAAAGCGTCACACAAGGTTACTGGCAAAAACCTGAACTCAATCAAAGTATTTTTAATGCTTGTATTGCAACTACAAATGAAAATCACTTTTTACGCACGGGTGATCTCGGTTTTTTTGACAAAGGAGAATTGTTTATTACTGGACGTTTAAAAGATGTCATCATTATTCGCGGACGCAATTACTACCCACAGGACATCGAAGCTACATTAGAGCAAAGCCATTTTAGTCTAAGAAACAATGCCAGTGCCGCATTTTCCGTCGATATTGACGGCGAAGAAAAACTGATTGTGGCTGTTGAAATAGAACGACGTTATAACCGCGAACGGCGCAGAAAAAAAATTACTCAAACACCTCTGGAGCGTCGTCACCGTGCCGATAGACGTGAAAAACCACATACAAGCTACTCCGAAGAATACGACGAACCACTAGATACAACACATATTATCCAAGCGATCCGACAAAATGTATCCAAACAACATGAATTACAAATTTATGCAGTATTACTATTACGTGTAGGCAGTATCCCTAAAACGAGTAGTGGTAAAATTCAACGTCATGCCTGTCGTCAAGGATTTTTAGACGGTTCATTAAACGTCGTTGGTAGCGACATCCTAAATACCGTCATATCTGAACAACAACATTACCTTAACCGGGATATTTTATTAGCTGCACCAAAATCTAAATATCCAGCACTTATTAATGCTTATGTACATGATTTAATTTGTAATTTACTACAGATTCCTAATCATTATTTTGATTGGCAACATAGCATTAATAAATTAGGCATTGATTCATTAATTGCAGTAGAACTACAGCACCGAATTGAAAAAGATTTAGGTATTAGTTTACCCATGACGTATTTTTTACAAGATACGACTGTCGCTAATCTAGCCAAAAGTATTTTGCAAAATTTACAACATTTGAGCACAAAACCAGTCCATATTGGATTAAGCGACGCATTTCATCCACTATCTTATAATCAACAAGCTTTATGGTTTCTATACAAACTTGCTCCTGAGAGTGCCGCTTACAATATTTTCTTCGCAGTAGACATTACAACACCGTTAAATATTACTGCGCTGCATCAATCTTTCCAAGCTTTAACCGACCGTCACCCGACACTACGCACACGATTTACCGAACATCAACCTTCGCAATATATTCAAACGCAGCTTGATGTTGATTTCAAAGTTATAGACGTGCGTAATTGGTCAGAACAGGAGATTGAACAATATCTTACTGAGCAAACTCAATTACCTTTTAATTTAGAAAAAGATAATTTAATGCGCATAAGACTTTGCCAACAAGCTAATGGAAATTACACTTTATTATGGGTTATTTATCATATTTGTACCGATTTATGGTCAATGACAATTTTACTAGAAGAATTAGAAAGATATTATACAGCCTATAATAAAAGTATAGATATTCATTTGCCAGCAATAGAATCAAATTATATAAATTTTGTTTACTGGCAACAAAACATGCTAGATAGTGAACGAGGTAAAAAACAAGAACAATATTGGTTACAAAAACTTACAGGTGATTTACCTGTTTTAAACTTACCAACCGACTACATACGTCCTACAGTACAAACTTACAATGGTGCATCTATTGGATTCAAACTTAATGCAAAACTAACCCAATCTCTCAAAGCACTGGCAAAATCATCAACCGCAACCTTGTATATTGTTCTATTAACTGCATTTTATGTATTATTGCATCGTTACACACAACAAGATGATATTTTAATTGGTTCACCTTCGTCGGCTAGAAGTCATGCAGATTTTGACAACATCGTTGGTTATTTTACTAATATGTTAGTATTACGCGCCGATTTATCAGAAAATCCAAAATTTGATCACTTTCTTCAACAAATTAAATCTACTACCTTAGAAGCATTAGACAATTTAGATTATCCATTTTCACTTTTAGTTGAAAAACGATTAAATGAAAGAGATTCGAGTCGTTCCCCCATTTTTCAAGTCATGTTTGGTTTACAAAAACCGCACAAATTACCTGAAAGCGCGCCTTTTGTGCTCAGAGAACAAGGGGCAGACATGATGCTAGGAGAGCTACGGATAAAATCCAAAGCATTAGAACAAAAAATTGCTCAATTCGATATTAGTTTACTTATGACCGAATTTAATGATATTTTGATCGGATCATGGGAATATAACACGAATTTATTTAACCCTGAAACTGCACAGCGCATGGTGACACATTTTGAAACATTACTAACTAGCATGATTGAAAATTCTAAACAAAAAATATCAGAATTCAATTTACTCTCCAAATCAGAACAACAACAAATTTTTGCATGGAATCAAACTAGTGCAATTTATCCAGAATTTACCTTAATCCAAGTTTTTGAGCAACAAGTAGAACATACACCGAATGCAATTGCAGTTGTATTTGATGAGAAAAATTTAACTTATGCGCAATTAAATGAAAAAGCCAATCAACTAGCAATTTATTTAAAAAATCAAGACATCAAACAAGATAATTTAATCGGTTTATGCTTAGAGCGTTCACTAGATTTAGTCATTGCCGTATTAGCTATTTTAAAAGCAGGTGCTGCCTATATACCTTTAGATTTCGCCTATCCTGCTGAACGCTTAGCTATGATGTTGGAAGACTCGCAAGCTTCGATTTTATTAACCCAACAGCATTTATTAACACATTTACCTAAAACACAGGCAAAAATAATTTTTTTAGATACACAATGGCATATAATCAACACGTTACCTGCTACTAATCTTAGACCTGTTGCAACTTTAGATAATTTAGCTTATGTAATTTATACCTCTGGTTCAACTGGACGACCAAAGGGCGTTGCGATGCCACACCGTGCACTAGCAAATTTAATTTACTGGCAGAATCAGCAACCACGCTTGTCCAAGCCAGCAAACACCCTACAATTTTCACCCATTAGCTTTGATGTATCATTTCAAGAATTATTTTCGACTTGGACAACGGGTGGTTGTTTATTTTTAATTTCAGAGCAATTACGCACTGAACCAGTCGAATTACTCAAATTTTTACAATCTCAAGCTATCGAGCGATTATATTTACCTTTTGTGGCATTACAACAATTGGCGGAAATAACTCAAGTATATCAAAGTTATCCATCAACTCTAAAAGACATTATTACCGCAGGGGAAGCATTACAAAGTACAACACAGATTATTCATTTATTTGATAAATTATCACAATGTCGTTTACACAATCATTATGGTCCTTCAGAAACCCATGTTGTCACTACATACACGCTACCCGCATCGACTCAAACGTGGGTTAATTTACCACCAATTGGGCAACCTATTGCAAATACTCAAATTTATTTACTCGATACACACCAACAACCTGTACCTATTGGTGTAGCAGGTGAATTATATATTGCTGGTAGTTGCCTAGCGCAAGGCTATTTACATCGTAGCGATTTAACTGAACAACGTTTTATTTCACACACTTTTGATGAAAATCCGCTACGTTTATATAAAACAGGCGATTTAGCACGTTACCTACCTGACGGTAATATCGTATTTTTAGGAAGAATTGACAATCAAGTGAAAATTCGTGGCTTTCGGATAGAACTTGGCGAAATTGAAACGATCATTAATCAATATATTGATGTAAATGAATGTGTTATGATGGTACAATCGCTAGAAAATAGCACCCAAAAAATGCTTGTTGCCTATATTGTGACACAAACAAATTTTGATTTATCGAAATTGCGAGAATGGATTAAATCCAAGCTGCCACAATATATGTTGCCAACCCACTTCGTGCAATTAGCGACTCTTCCAAAAACACCTAGTGGTAAAATAAATCGTCAGGCACTACCCCTGCCAACCGCTCAGTATCAAGCTGACGTTGTTGCACCTGAAACGGATACACAAAAACAATTGGCTGATATTTGGCAAATATTATTAAAATTACCACAAATAGGTATTTATAATAATTTTTTTGAATTAGGTGGGCACTCTTTACTTGCAACGCAAATGATTTCCCGAGTTCGAGATACATTTGGTTTAGAATTACCCGTAAGTAGTTTATTTGAAAAACCAACGATTGCTGAATTTGCTGAATACATAGAGATGAAACAATTAGAACAAATAGACGATACAGAACTAGCTGCCATTTTAGCTGAAATTGAAGGAGAAAATTAATTATGAACGATTTACAGCAAAAACTAGCGAATTTATCAGCGCAACAACGTGCGGCTGTACTAAAAAAATTACAGCAAAAACAACAACAAAATAATATTATTACGAAGGTTGATCGCAATCAAAAATTAGCACTTTCGTATGCGCAAGAACGTTTATGGCAATTGTTACAAAATGTTGAATCAACGATTACTTACAATAATGTTTTTTTATTTGAAATCGAAGGAAATTTAAATAAAGAGGCTTTGCAAAGTAGCTTGCATAGTATTGTGCAACGTCACGAAGTGTTGCGAACACAATTTTTAAAACATGATAATAATACTATTTCTCAACATATTTTAGAATATCCGCAATTTTCGCTTGATATAATAAATTTAACGCATGTTGAACAACCAAACTATAAACAACATATCAACCATTATAGTAAAATATTATCAAAACAACCTTTTGATTTAAAAAGAAATAATGGTTTATATTGCTTTTCATTATTACAATTTTCTGATACTTATCATGTTTTTATACTATGTATAAATCATATTATTTTTGATGGTTGGTCAATTGATATTTTCAAACGAGAATTCATCGAATATTACGAACATTTCGCTTATCAAAAAACTGTTAATTTACCCATGCTTTCTATTCAATATGTAGATTTCGCTGCATGGCAACGTAAGCAACTAACTGAAAAACTTATTGAAAATAAACTTGATTATTGGAAACGCAGTTTAGATGGTGCAACAACATTCTTACATTTACCCACAGATAAACAACGCCCACAATTACCCTCCTTTGATGGAAAAAGTCATGTATTTAGATTACCCGCGTCTGTAATGCAAAAGGTAGAAAATATTACAAAAAAACTAGAAACTACAATATTTACGGTTCTATTATCATTATTTAATATTTTGTTATTTTTACTATCAAGCCAAAAAGATATTTTAATTGGTACACCCGTTTCAGGTCGCAATCATACCCAATTAGAACACCTTATTGGTTTTTTTGCTTACCCTATCGTACTGCGTAGTAAAATAGATGAATCTTTTTCTTTCCAGCAATTTATACAACAAATACAAAAACAAACTTTACAAGCATTTGACTATCAAGATGTACCTTTTGAACAAATTGTTAAAGCCGTACAACCTAAACGTACGCTACAATATCATCCACTATTTCAAGTCATGTTTAGTTATTTAGACCAACCTTTGACTCAAATTGAAATAAAAGGTTTAAAAGTAAAACTGCTTAATATAGAATTTCAACTAACTGAATTTGATTTATTTTTGACTTTATTTCGTGAAAAAAATACTTTATGTGGCACAATGGTGTATAACACAGATATTTTTGAACAAACTACGATTGAATCTATTGTTGATGCCTATATTCATCTTATTCAAATTGGTTGCGAGAATTTATCTTGTAAATTAATAGATTTTCACTTGCCAGCAGAAATAGATTCAAAAGTTAAGCAATATTTATCACAGCAAACTCATGATTTACCAATTGTGATCAGTGCGAATTTCACCGCAGATTTAATACAAAAAAGTCTTATTTATTGGTCATATCAATTAAAATTTCCTATTTCTATTAAATTTGCTGATTATAACCAAGTTTTTCAACAACTTATTAATCCTAAAAGTGAACAAAGACAAAATCAACAAGGCTTAAATATTATTTTACTACGCCTGCAAGAATGGTTTACAAAACAACATTCAGAACAAATTATTGAAGATTTCATTAAAGCAATTATTCAAGCCTCCCAACATGCAACTTTCCTCGTTGTCATTTGCCCTTATCCTAAAAATGATCAAAAACTTATTGAAATTGAATATATATTAAAACAAGCTGTTACAACACAAAATGTATTATTTATTGAACAAAACTACATTTTTGATATGTATCCAGTATCTGATTATGAAGATGAATATGCAAATCAAGCGGGACATATTCCTTATAAAGAATTATTTTTCAATCTATTAGGTACGGCTTGTATGAGAAAATTCATTGCAAGTAAGCGAGCTAATTATAAAGTAATTGTGTTAGATTGTGATAATACTCTATGGACAGGTGTGTGCGCTGAAGTTGGCGTTACGGGTATCAGTATCGAAGAATATAATAAAGTAATTCAAGAGTTTATACTTGAACAACAGCAGAATGGATTTATACTCTGTCTTTGCAGTAAAAATATAGAATCTGATGTTTTTAATGTTTTTGAGCAACATTCTGATATGATACTCAAAAAACACCATTTAGTTAGTTGGCGCATTAATTGGGAAGCGAAATCGGCTAATATCCAATCTTTGGCAGAGGAATTGAATTTAGGGCTAGATAGCTTTATTTTTGTAGATGATAGTCCGATTGAATGTGCTGAAGTTATGGCTAATTGTCCCCAAGTGCTCACTTTACAATTACCTCAAAATACAGCCACTATTGCGCAATTTTTGAAACATACATGGGCTTTTGATAAATTTTCCATCACCAAAGAAGATAAACAACGTACTCTACTTTATCAACAAAATTTACAAAGACAGCAATTACAACAACAATCTATTAATTTTAGTGATTTTATTCAAAATTTGGCTTTAGAAGTTAAAATAGTAGAGGCAAAAATTGAGCATATTGAACGTATTAGCCAAATGAGCCAACGAACAAACCAATTTAATTTTACTACAATTCGTTATTCTGAATCAGATATAAAACGATTGATGCAGCAACATACACCCATTGTCATTGTATCAGTTAAAGATAAATTTGGAGATTATGGTATTGTTGGTTTAATGATTTATCATCTACATCAACAATTGCTTGAATTAGAAACATTTTTATTAAGCTGTCGTGCATTGGGGCGCGGCGTGGAATATCAAATGTTAGCCTATTTAGGCAAAATAGCGCGAAAACAGCAATTAAGCCATATAAAAATCATTTTTAAAACCACTGCTAAAAATTTACCAGCGCAAAATTTTTTACAAATGACGTGTAAACAGTACATTGAAACAACAAACGACGGTATGCAACTGAAAGTGGATGCAATAAGTTTAAGTCATTTAACTTATCAACCTATCGACAGTCCTCAAACTCAAAATATGCAGAAAGTTGTAACTTTACCATTATTTAAACCGCAAATATGGGCAGAAATTGCGCTACATTTAGCAACGGTGGAGCAAATCCAAACTGCTATTACAGAATATCAGCAGCAACATAATGAGCAACATGATTACGTTGAACCACGCAATGAAATTGAGTTCATTTTGGTAAATATTTGGAAAAAAATACTTAAAGTTGATAAAATTGGTATTTTTGATAATTTCTTTACTCTGGGTGGTGATTCTATTTCAGCAATTCAGGTTGTGAGTCAGGCTTTAGATCAACAGTTGGTTTTACCCAATAGAGCTTTATTTGAATACCAAACTATCTCAGAATTGGCAGCAGTTGTTGAAATTATAAATACTGTGCAAAATCAACAGGATTTAGTCACAGGTGAGATCGCTTTGACTCCTATTCAACACTGGTTTTTTGCACAAAACTTAGCCAACCCACACTATTATAATCAATCCGTTTTACTAAAATTAACTCATGCTATCCAAGCAGATTTATTAGAAAAAGTTATTAAATATTTATTGGTTCATCATGACGCATTACGCTTACAATTTCAAAAAGTTGGTGAAAAATGGAAGCAATATAATTTAGCTAAAACTGAAACTTTTGACCTAAAATTTGTTAATTTACAAACTGAAAGCCAAATTATTACTGAAACTGAAATTGCACAGACTGGTTTGAATATTGAAAAAGGTAAGTTAATAAATGCTATACTCTTCACAAATGCAGAAGAAAATTACTTGTTTATCACGATTCATCATTTAGCAATAGATGATGTGTCTTGGCGTATTTTATTAGCAGATTTAGCAACCGCTTATCAACAATTAGTTCAACAGCAAAAGATTAAATTATCTGCTAAAACTACTGCATTTCAAGATTGGTCACTTTATTTACAACAATATGCCGATACCATTAAAGCTGATTTTTGGTTACAGCAATCAGTATCCATGTCATTACCAATTGATTTTAAAGTTGAATTAACCCAAAACACAGTGCGATCTCATGTTGATATTTCTTTATCACTCTCGTCTGAGCAAACGACTGATTTATTAAATAATATATCTCAAGCTTATAATATCAAAATTAATGATGTTTTACTTACAGCATTAGCATTAACTTTAACTAAATGGACTGGGCAAAGTGATATTTTAGTCGATTTAGAAACGCATGGACGTGAAGCGATTAATGAAAATTTTGATTTGTCACGTACTATCGGCTGGTTTAGCAGTTTATATCCAATAGCTTTGCATATACCACAAACCGTTGATATAGGTGAAATAATTAAATCGGTTAAAGAGCAATTACGCTGTATACCACGCAATGGTTTTGATTATGTCGTTTTGCGTTATTTAAGCAAAAATGCAACAATTCGCCAAAAACTACAAGATTTACCTCAAGCACAAATAAGTTTTAATTATTTAGGTCAGCTTGAACAAATAGTACAAAATCAGCTATTTTTAGGTATTGCTACACAAAAAACAGCTTATTGTCATGATAATGCTAATCAAAGAGCTTATCTAATTGATTTTAATCTAGTTATTATAGATAAAAAACTCAATATTACTTGTAGTTACAGTAGCGCGTTTTTTCAAACTGCAACTATGCAACAACTTCTACAAAATTATCTAACCCAGTTACAAATTTTAATTGAGCATTGCTTACACCCGCAAGCAGGTGGTTATACTCCTTCTGACTTCCCCGATGCTGATTTAAATCAAGATGATTTAGATAACTTACTGAATAAATTATAGAAAGGTCATACTATGGATAAAAAAAATATTGAAGCGATTTATCCACTATCGCCATTACAAAAAGGCATTTTATTTGATAGTTTATACGCGCCTGACACACTGAGTTATTTTGTACAAATCCATTTTAATTTGAAAAACATTAACTTAGACTGGTTTAAACAAGCGTGGTTGACTGTTCAGCAACGTCATCCAGTGCTACGCACTTTATTTGTATGGGAAGACCAAAAACAGCCTTTACAAGTCGTATTAAAACAAGTTGAGTTAAATTGGCATGTAATGGATTGGCAAGCAGATAAAGAGCAAAGTGAAAAATTATCCAAGTTTTTAGAAGAAGATAAAAAAATTGGATTTAAGTTGAACAAAGCACCACTAATGCGTTTTAATATCATTCAGTTAGATGCTGAAAAAATTCATTTTATTTGGAGTCATCACCATATTATTTTGGATGGTTGGTCGTTCCCGATTATTTTACAAGAAGTTTTAACTATTTATCAAATTCTTTCACAAAATCAAACACCTTCTTTACCCGTTTCACCTCCTTTTAAGGGTTATATCCAATGGATTCAAAAACGTGATATTGAGCGAGCAAAAGCTTATTGGATTAAAGCACTTGGCGGAGTTGTTGCACCAACACCTTTAATGATTAATCAGAAAACGAATAAACTCGCATTTTATAAAGAGCAACACTTTGATTTTAAAAATAATATAAAAGACAAACTGCAAATTTTTTCTCGTGAACAACGTATTACTCTAAATACTCTAGCACAGGCTAGTTGGGCGTTACTGTTGAGTGCTTATAGTCGTCATCAAGATATTGTGTTTGGTGGTATGGTATCAGGGCGACCTGCTGAATTGCAAAAAGTTGAAATAATGGTTGGTTTATTCGCAAATACGATTCCGGTGCGAGTTAAAATTAATTATCAACAAATCATTAAAAATTGGTTGCAACAATTGCAATCTGAGCAAGTTGAACGTGAAGAATATAGCTATCAATCTTTGGCTGATATTCAGCAATGGTGTCAAATATCGCATCTTTTTGATAGTGTCGTGGTGACAGAAAATTTTCCGTTAGATGCTTCGTTGACCAATAAGCAGCAGGCATTGTGTATCGAGAACTTTCAATTTTCAGAACATGCGAATACACCATTGATTTTAATTTTTTCATTACATCAAAACAATTTATCTATTCGGATTATTTATGATGAAAATCAATTTATTACAAACGATATACAACGTCTGTTTGAACATCTTAGTTTAATTTTAACTTACTTGCTAGAAAATAAAGATAAAACAGTCAATATACCTATATTATTAACTGAAACTGAGCAACAGCAGCTAACAAACTGGAATAATACCCATAAAAATTATCCTCATGCTTGTTTACACCAATTCATTGAATATCAAGTGCAAAAAACACCTGACTCAATCGCTGCTATTTATGAAAATAATCATTTAACTTATCGTCAATTAAATGCAAAAGCTAATCAACTTGCACATTATTTACATGATTTAGGTATACAAATTGAAGATTTTGTAGGTATTTATATTGAACGCTCACTAGAAATGATAATTGGTTTACTAGGTATTTTGAAAGCGGGGGCGGCTTATGTGCCACTTGACCCTAGCTATCCTACTGAACGAATTGAATTTATGTTGCAAGATGCTGCGCCACCAGTGTTACTAACTCAACAACGTTTGTTAGATTCATTGCCAATTTGTCAGACACAAATTATTTGTTTAGATAGCGATTGGTATAAAATAACTCAAAAATCTAATAAAAATCTAAATTTAATGATTGAATTAGATCAATTGGCGTATATGATTTATACCTCTGGTTCAACTGGTAAGCCTAAAGGAGCAATGAATTCACATTTGGCGATCAGTAATCGTTTATTATGGATGCAAGATGCTTACCAACTAACTGAAAAAGATAATATTTTACAGAAAACACCGTTTAGTTTTGATGTTTCAGTATGGGAATTTTTCTGGCCACTTTTGGCAGGTGCAAAATTAATATTTGCTAAACCAGAAGGACATAAAGATGCAGCTTATTTGGCACAATTAATCCAGCAAAATCAAATTACAATATTGCATTTTGTCCCGTCAATGTTACAATTATTTCTACAAATTGAAAATTTAGAACAATGTAGCACATTACGTCAAGTTTTTTGTAGCGGTGAAGCTTTACCGGTAGATTTGCAAAATACATTTTTTAATGTTTTTCCTTATGTTGCATTGCATAACCTATATGGTCCAACTGAAGCGGCGGTAGATGTAACTTATTGGCAATGTAAACCTAATGAAATACGTCATATTGTACCAATAGGCAAACCGATTAGTAATATTCAAATTCATATATTAAACAATAATTTACAAACTACTCCTATCGGTATTGCAGGCGAGTTACACATTGCAGGTATAGGTGTGGCGCGCGGCTATCACAATCGTCCTGAATTGACGGCAGAAAAATTTATTATCAATCCTTTTGCGCAAGGAAAATTGTATAAAACTGGTGATTTAGCGCGTTGGTTGCCAGAAGGTGAAATTGAGTATTTGGGACGCATTGATCATCAAGTGAAAATTCGAGGTTTTCGCATTGAATTAGGTGAAATTGAAGCAGTTATCACGCAACATCCGCAAATTAATGAGTGTGTTGTATTGGTACAAGAAGGATGTGAAATTGAAGATAAACAGTTAGTCGCATTTGTTGTGCCCGCAGCAGAACATGATACAAATCATGAAACGGCTTACATTAAGCAAGTTTCAGAAATTTATCATCATACCTATGGCGAAACGAATGAAATAACGGATTTTAACATTGCAGGTTGGAATAGTAGCTACACAGCTAAGGCTATCCCTGATGCAGAAATGCAAGAATGGGTTAAATTTACCGTTCAACGTATTTTAGCTCTAAAACCACAATATATTGTCGAAATTGGTTGCGGTACAGGTTTATTATTATCTCGTATTGCACCGTATTGTAAAGCTTATTTGGGATTAGATTTATCAGCAGCGGCTATTGCTCATGTGAGTCAATTACAAAAATCTCACCCAGAATTAAATAATGTCACATTACATCAAGCAGCCGCAGATGATTTTAATGTTATAGCTGGCAATAATTATGATACATTAGTCATTAATTCCGTTGTGCAACATTTTCCTAGTATCCAATATTTTGTTAATGTATTAGCGCAAGCGATTGAAATGATAGAGGATGGTGGAAAAATTTTTATTGGTGATATTCGTAATTTTAAATTATTAAAAACTTATCACGCATCGGTACAATTGTATCAAGCAGATTGTGATACGCGCTTAATCGCATTAAGTGAGCGAATAGAAAAACAATTAGCACAAGAAGAAGAATTAGTAATTGATCCGCATTTTTTCGCTGCATTACAAGTACAATATCCGCGCATCCAACATGTTGAAATTTATTTAAAACGTGGTGAATTTTTCAATGAATTAACTAAATTTCGCTTTGATGTAATATTGCATATTGGGCAAAAACCTGAATGTTGTACTGTCGAATGGCAAGATTGGCAAGTACAATGGAGTTTAATTGCCATTAGTGAGCATTTGATACAAAATCAGCCAAAAAACTTTGGTTTACGCAATATTAGTAATTTACGTTTGGTTGAAGAAAATATATTATTACAGCAATTACAACAAGATAAAACTATTGCTACATTTAAAGCTGAACTTGATAAAACAGTAGGTTTAAATCCAGAGGCGTTATATCAATTAGCGGAAAAATTGCATTATCAAATTGAGTTATCTTGGCTTAGCACTGACGAGCAAGGACGATTTTCTGCGGTGTTTAAACGTGCTGATGTTGAGGGGTTGGTCGATTTTGCTAAACCTATCGTTCAGTCTGATTATCGAATTTATGCTAATGCGCCATTACAGCAATCTGGTATTTATCAGCAAAATTTAATAACATCGTTAAAACAAACTTTAAAAAAACAATTGCCTGATTATATGAATCCAGTGCATTATGTTATTTTAGAGCATATTCCATTAATGCCTAATGGTAAAATAGATAGAAAAGCTTTGCTTGCAATGGATGTTCATGCTAAGCGACATCATGTTACATTACAATCAGCGCGTGACGAGATAGAAAAACAATTAATTGAAATGTGGCAAGAAATATTAAATATTAAACCAATTGGTATTAAAGATAATTTTTTTGAATTAGGCGGACATTCTTTAATGGCAATTCGGTTGGTGTCTAAGATTCAGCAGCAATTTAATCTTAATTTACCTTTGGCAACATTGTTTGAAGCTGTAACAATAGCGGGTTTGGCAGATGTTATACGCAAACGAGTTTTAGATTGGCGAACTGTGGTTAAAATTCAGCCAGATGGTCATAAACCTATTTTATATTGCGTGCCCGGTGCTGGGGGGAATGTGTTGTATTACTATGAATTAGCAGATGTTTTAGGGCGTGAAAGACCATTTTATGGTTTGCAATCTAAAGGTTTAAATGGTACAGATATGCCTTTGCTAACTGTAGAAGCGATTGCCGCTCATCACATTAAACACATTAAAAAAGTTCAGCCGACTGGTGCGTATTATCTCTGTGGTCATTCGTTTGGTGCTTACGTGGCATTCGAGATAGCGCGGCAACTAGAGCAGCAAGGTGATATTGTGCAATTGCTAGCTATTTTGGATTTAGATGCAACATTTTATGGTGGTCGAGCTCACCCTTGTCATCACTGGGATGAAATGGAATGGATGCTAGAATATGCGCAGGCTGCTAAACGTATGACAGGTAAAGAAATCATAGTTAAAAAAGCGGATTTAATCAATTTGGATTCCGTTGGACGCTACATTTATTTTAAGCAACAGCTTGAAGTCGTTGATGTTTTACCGCCAAATACTGCTATGCAGCAATTTACTGCTTATATTAATGTTTTTAAGGCAAATACTTTGGCAATGATGCAATATCACCAGCCAACGGTGCAGTTAAACACACAAATCGCGTTATTTAAAACCAAAATGGGTATTCAAAATGATGAAAATATTGAGATTTTGCAGCAACCTGCTTGGGGATGGCAACAATTTAGTAAGCACGCTGTCAGTGTTTACGATGTGCCGGGCGATCATATTTCTATGATTACCCCTCCTCATGTTACAGTATTAGCTGAAAAACTTAATTGTGCTCTAAATTTGGTATAATTTTAATATTAAAAAAATAACTAATTTATCATGTTCATATATCAATCATGAACGACGATAGTTAATCGTAAAAAACCTTTTTATCATTAAAAAATCATATTCCAACAAACTACGTTGGGTGCAGAAAATTGATAACCGAGCTAATAACTATGTTGACCTACCCAGAAATTAATCCCGTTATGATAAGTATTGGTCCGTTAAATATTCATTGGTACGGTATGATGTATTTAATTGGTTTTTTATTGGGTTGGTGGCTAGGTACGGTGCGTTCTAAGCGTTTCGACTCGCCCGTGACCGCCGAACAAATGAGTGATTTGGTCTTTTATATTGCTTTAGGTGTGGTGCTTGGCGGGCGATTTGGTTATGTGTTGTTTTATAATTTGCCGCAATATATTGATAATCCAATAGATATATTAAAAGTTTGGCAGGGTGGAATGGCATTTCATGGGGGATTATTAGGTGTTTTATTGGCTGTGTGGTTGTACGCGCGTTATTTAGGCACAACATTTTTTCAATTAACTGATTTTATTGCACCGCTTGTACCATTAGGTTTAATGATAGGTCGTATCGGTAATTTTATTAATGCAGAATTATGGGGACGAGTATCAGATTTACCTTGGGCGATGGTATTCCCAAATGCCGGTGATTTACCACGCCATCCCTCACAATTATATCAAGCAGCTTTAGAGGGTTTGTTATTATTCATTGTCTTGTGGATATATTCCAATAAGCCGCGTCCAACTATGGCTGTTTCTGGTTTATTTTTAGTAGGTTATGGTATATTACGCTCATTTGCTGAGCTTTTCCGTGAACCTGATGCACATTTAGGGTTTATCGCGTTTGACTGGCTTACGATGGGACAATTATTAAGTATCCCTATGATTATATTAGGTATATTATTGATGTGGTTTGCATATCGACATCAAAATCAATAATTCAGATTATTTTTCATTACCGATAAGGTTTTTAATGGATATTTACACCGCTTTTGATCAAGCCTTGAATGATGCAGGGGCAACGATGAACGCATCAGAAACAAATGGTTTATTGTGTGGGTTGGCGTGTTTTTTAGATGATAATGGGCAGATTAATCAATTATTATCCCAGCAAGTGTTAGGTGATAAAGCTGTTTGTGATCAACTAGTTGAACAAAATATAAATCAATTATCTGCGCTGACAGAAAAAACTCTAGCAGATTTAAACGATCCAAATTGTCCTTTCCAACCGTTATTACCTGATTATGAAAAACCATTATCTGAACGAATACAGGCAATTGGTGGTTGGTGTGAAGGTTTTTTATACGGTGTAGGTTTGGTATTAGCAGAGCAAAATATTCATGCTGAAATTGTGCAAGAATTACTTAATGATTTTTCGCAAATTGCACGCATCGCTCCAGTTGAAGATGAGCAAGCAACAGAAGATGATGAAAAAGATTACGCGCAACTTGTTGAATATATTAGAATTGGTGTTTTGAGTTTATATGACTCACATTAGCAGGGTTACAAGAGATGAACTATATTTTAACGCATTGATTTTTAACTACATTTTCAAAATAAGCATTACCGATATATCAAACCCCACAACCTAAACCCTACCCAATGTAAGTTAAATAAAATCAGTCGTTATTTTTTTAGCATCTCACGTAAATGGGCTAGATGTGCGTTACCTATTTGCTTTACTTCCATAGCATCAGTTTTTGGTTCTGATTGATGCTTATCCCACTGCAAAATATCAGTTGGAATTTCTTCTAAAAAACGACTTGGTTCAACTTTGCTCCACTCACGGAATTTTTTACGTCGCTCCGCATACGTCATTACCAAACTTTTTTGCGCTCGCGTCATGCCAACATAAGTTAATCGTCGCTCTTCCTGAATGCCAGCCTCATCCATGTTGCTATGATGTGGCAATAACTCCTCCTCCATACCAACAAGATATACATAGGGAAATTCTAAGCCTTTTGCCGCATGTAAAGTCATTAATGCAATCCCTTTTTTCTCTTCATTTTGCCTATCCA
Organism: uncultured Thiotrichaceae bacterium; assembly: GCA_964388965.1. Lineage (GTDB taxonomy): Bacteria > Pseudomonadota > Gammaproteobacteria > Beggiatoales > Beggiatoaceae > Albibeggiatoa. The sequence continues at coordinate 50,130 of CAYMCP010000011.1, forward strand.
ATATATCCAATAACATAATATGCGCCACCAATTCAGGTAAATTTTTCTGATCTTGCTCATACAAGCGATTTAACCAATCAACTAATTCATTAACATTTTCCATTCGCGTAGTTGCGGTGCGCTTATCCTTGCAAGTTTCCTGTAACCACGCTTCATATTCGATTGTATTCATCAAATCCTTAATTAGGGATGTGGGCGATTCGTAAGTAGCACGCGCTGCCATTTGTCCAATCCAGTGAGTAAAACCTTGTAAATTTTGTAAAGCGCGGTTTGATAACAAGTTTGCTAGACCTAATTCCAAGCTGGCGGCATATAGGCTAATATGACGTTGTACTGCGTATTCACTTAATTTATGTAGCGTCGTGACCCCAATTTCTCGACGCGGCACGTTAGCAATGCGTAAAAAAGCATTATCATCTTCTTGATTTACCAATAAACGCAAATACGCTAAAATATCTTTTACTTCACTGCGGGAAAAAAATGACGTACCGCCACTAAGATAATATGGAATTTGTCGATTACGCAGTTCAGTTTCAAACAGACGTGCTTGATGATTACTACGATATAAAATTGCATAATCTTCGTAATTTGTACGATAACGAAATTTATGATTCATTAATTCAATCACGACTTTTTCAGCTTCATGTTCTGCGCCACGCGTTGCAATCACTCGCAATTTATCACCTAACCCTTTGTTACTCCACAATTTTTTATCAAATATATGCGGATTATTAGCAATCAGACTATTTGCAGCTTTTAAAATATTATTACTTGAACGATAATTTTGCTCTAACTTCACGACTTGTAAATTAGGAAAATCTTGTTTGAGTAAGTGCATATTTTCAGGTTGTGCACCGCGCCATGCGTAAATAGATTGGTCGTCATCACCCACAACAGTTAATCCATTTCGTCCCCCTATCAATAATTTCACCATCTGATATTGGCTACCGTTCGTATCTTGATATTCATCTACTAATAAATAACGAATTTTAGCTTGCCATTTTTGTAAAATATCTGGATATTGCTGAAATAAAAATACTGGCAACGCAATTAAATCATCAAAATCAACAGCGTTATATGCTTTTAACTGTTTTTGGTAGTATTTATAAAGTTTTGCAGCATGTAATGTTTTATCATCGGTTGCTAATTGCACTGCTTGTTCGGGAGTAATTAGCGCATTTTTCCATAAACTTATGGTAGTCTGTAACGTATTTAAAATTTGCAAATCAATATTTTGTTGTTTTTTAGTCAATTCTTTAAGTAAAGACAAACTATCTTGAGCATCAAAAATAGTAATATTAGATTTAAACCCAAGTTTTTTTATTTCTTGGCGTAAAATATTTAATCCTAAATTATGAAAAGTAGAAGCAGTTAGATTTTTAGTATGTTGTCCTTTGAGTAATTGTCCAACACGTTGTTTCATTTCGCGGGCAGCTTTATTGGTAAAGGTGACGGCTGCAATATGTTGTGGTTGCAATTTTATTTTTTGAATCAGCCACGCAATTTTGTGCGTAATCACAGCCGTTTTGCCGCTACCAGCTCCGGCTAGTACCAATACTGGTGTGTCAGTTATTTTAACGGCTTGTTGTTGGCGTGGATTAAGTTTGTCGAACATAGCGGTAAATTATTACTCAAAAAAGGACGCTATTGTACAATATTTTTGTAGGGCTGATTTGGAATCTAATAGGCTTGTCGTTGTAGGACACTGATGCGTCCACGCTGCACCCCAACGGAGACCGCCGGGATGTGACAAGATTCTAAACCAGTTCCATATCAAAAATCAGCATTTACCAATTTATCCTTTCACACAAACAACCTGTTTTAAAGTATGTACCACATCTACAAGGTCGTTTTGATTTTCCATCACAGTGTCAATATCTTTATAAGCACCAGGAATTTCATCTAAAACCGTTATTTCAAACTTATCTAAACCTATCCATAGATAACTATTTATCGATTTA
>CAYMCP010000012.1:0-5871 GCA_964388965.1 uncultured Thiotrichaceae bacterium
TGTGATTATGCAGTGCCTGCTTGATATGTTCTACCGTGCCCTGCCCGTCCACCATGGAAAAATCTAAACGCATGACAAAATATCGATTGTGATTGGGCGTGGGATTTTGTCCGATGTTCAAATGTCCAAATAAAGCTTCAAATTGATCTTTTTTAGCCACGTCGTAGTAATTTTCTAACATGCTTAAAATCAAACTTTTACCAAACCGGCGTGGACGCAAAAACAGTAGGTGCTTGGCGGAGTCTTCCAACAGGGTCAAATATTGGGTGCGGTCGGCGTAGTAATAGCCTTCGCTAATCACGGCGGCAAAATCCGCTAAACCATAAGGAAATTTCATGTTTGTCTCGCTGTGCAAAGAGGAGTCAAATTTTTATTTGAACTGCGTAACGCCTATTTTTAATACCACCCATAATGTTATATCGGCACATAATACTATCATGCGAAATCCTGCAATAATAATCGCGGCATCAATGAGTTGCATTGAAAAATCTAACAAATTACCTGAAACAATTTCAAATACACCAATACCTTGTGGTGCAAAAATCGCCAAATAACCGATACCCCAAGAAAAAATATAATTCCCAGCAATTTCAAAAAAATTCATTTGATTCAGCAATTGCGGAAACGCGGATAAATAAAGAATAAATGCGCTTGATGAGATCGCCCAAATGAGTGGAAAGATACTTAAAGTCTTAAAATATTGCGCTACGTGTAACTGCGGTAATTTAGCGTAAGACCAAAGTAGTGGTGTCATCACGATACCAATTGAACTTGTCAGTACCGATAATCCAGCAATAATGCCCCAAATATCGCTGCTTCCGCGAAAATAAAAAACTAAACTGCCACCCAATAAAAATGCCATCCATACCGCTTGAATATTTTCTAATAAAAACAATGCGCCTAATTTGGATTTCTCTATGCCTAATTGATGAAAATCCACAATTTTACTGACTGAATGCCAAATGCCACCGGGAATATAACGTGCTGGTAAACGATTGATATGAATGTAAAAAATTTTTGCATAAGGTAATTGAGTATGTAAAATGAGCAATTGTAATTTAATTCTTTGCACTATAACGAAGTGTAATCCGACCCAAAATAAAACAGCACTAGCTAAATAATGCCACTGTGTTTGTGCTAATAAAGTTTGGAATAAATCCTGCGATCGCCATGCAAAGTAAATTAAAAATAACAAAGCAATAAAAGAAAATGCTGTTTGGGTAAAATATAATGTTTTTTTCATGTTAATAACACGCCACAGGCTTGGAATTTGAAAAATAATCGTAATGCGGAACGTCTAGGATACAAGCTATTAAAGATTTCGGCTTGGTATTTGATACAACTGAGCAAGTGGCTTATCGAGTATCATTCCTAACACTCGGTTGGTTTCTTGTAAAATTTCATTCAGTGACATGTCTACCATATTGTCACTTTTACCTTGTTGGTGCAGTAGTAAACCAGACAAATCTTTGTATAAATCTAACAGGGTAAATTCATGAATATCACGCGATAACATATAGTTGCCCTTTTCAGTACGGTGAATCCATTGTTTATCGTTTAAGTGATTCAACAATGCCTCTAAACTGACGTCAGGCAATGAGGATTCTAAACTAAGTAATTTTTTAAAACTTACATCTTGGCAAGATTTTTGTGCTTGGTATAAATGCCCTAAAATACGGTATGCCAAAACTAGGGCGTTGCCGGGTACGCAAGGAATTGCCTGCTCTTCTGGACGGTGATAAGTAGTCATGGAGCGCGTCACTTCTGCACCGAGTAGAATAATTAACCATGATAAATAAACCCAAATCAGAAAGATAGGAATTACCGCTAATGTGCCGTAAACCAATTCGTAGGTCGGAAAGCGTGTGACGTAAAATGCAAATCCGCGTTTGGCAATTTCAAATAAAATAGCCGCTATTAATCCCCCCAAAATACCATGTAGCAATGGTACGTGCCGATAGGGAACACTGACGTAAATTAAAGTAAATGCAGTGGCACTAAGTAAAAATGGTGATACATGTAAAATTTGTTTTTTCACACCTAAAGTATCGGCAACACCTGACGATAATAAACTTAATTCAGCTAAAAAATAAGATGTGGCGACAATGCTAATCCCTAGTAGTAAAGGTCCTAAACTTAATACGACCCAATACATCATAAAAACCGATATACCTTGTCTTCGTTCTCGTTTGTGTACTTCCCAAATATCATTAAGCGCATGATCAATCGTCTCCATGAGTAAAAGCGCGGTAATGACTAAAAAAATCACACCTAATGCCGTTAATTGAGAGGCTTTTTTAGCAAATTCAATAAAATAGTCTTTAATCATTTCTTGTGATGCAGGAACGAAGTTCTTAAAAATAAAATCTTGTAACTGTTCGCTGACAGATTCAAATACAGGAAAGGCTGCCAAAATGGAAAATCCAACCGCTAACATTGGTACAAGTGATAGTAGTGTGGCGTAGGTTAAGGCGGCAGCGGTCTGAGCACAACGGTCGGAGATAAAACGCATTGCCACATAGTGAATAAATTTGAATATCCAGATTAGTGGGTGCGAAATAAATAATGAGATTGAGTAAAGCAATCTTAACACTAAACCGAAAGTGACAGGTTGAGTAAGTAGTGCGTAGATTGACGACATAAATTTAACTATTTTCATTTTGCTTAGTGGATTTATTGTATTCGTATTGTCATCAATTGAGTAGTCTTGTTTAAGCTGAATTTGATAATTGTTAGGAGTTACGCAGTTCACACGAAAATTTTACGCTATATTTGCAACTCACGATAAATCAGGACGCAGAGCGTTCTTGCTGCCTCCTAACGGAGACCATTGGAACGAGGAATACTTTAACTGCGTAACGCCTAAATTGTAACAAAAAGTTTATCTTTTTTAATCTTGACAACGTAACCATGCTCATCTAAGATTTAATCAATTGCTTAAATTTTAATTTATATTAACTTATATTTAAAAATTAAATTATTTAAAAAAAAGCACAAAGGACTGGCGCGCTTCACGAGGTTTTTTTAATTATTTTTAACAATAGATTTTTTTGTCATTTCTTTTTTTTCCAAGAAGGAGCCAACCATGTGCATATTCATATTATCTTGCATCTACGAATACCTTGTTTGGTTACAAGAGTGTGGGCACTCACAAGAGGCTGAAGACTGTGCTTTAGAATTGTATGATAAGTTATGCGATTATAAGGAGTGTGAAATGTAGAAAATCACTAAAAATCACCGCTGACCTCATTCATTTTAATTTTCACAACAATACGACAAAAAAGGAATTATTTTGTTTCCAGATACATTCTCGTTTCATTGAACGCGCAAAATGAAACGAGTATTTTCACTATTTAGAACTTCCCATTAATTCCTCTGGGAATGGCTCTACCCACTTCCAATCTGGCGCGGCTTCTTTCGACTGATGAACCAAAGCTTGTAATTCTTTATTACTACTATCAGACACTTTATCCCATAAATGATTAAGAATCTGTGAGGCTAAATCTTCTTGTTTATGTCTGCTCAACAGCACCGACGCGCCTTCGTATAATGCCTCCCGCACAATCATAATATCTTCGTCACCTTCAAACCAATCGTAATCCATTAGTAATACATGAAACGGTGTGATTTCTAATTTTTTCTGAATCCAATCTAAATCTAACAATAATGTTTTTAATTCACCTTTCCGATTGGCATTATACAAGTGCATACCTAAATATTGAAAGAAATAACCATCATTAGGTCCGCTAATCCAACCATGTTGATCACATAAACGACGATAAGCGACTAGTAAATGATTGTGTAACTTATCCGGTTCTGATTCTGCGTGAACGAATTCATATTGATAAGAGTGTAAAGATACCGCCTTTCCTGATGAAAAATCATGGAGTTGTAACATATCGCGTGCTGCCAATTCCGCTAGGAAATTTTCTACATCTTCATTGGACATTTGATATAAATATCGCCATAACACCTTAATCGCCGTGACTGGAATGCGCGTATAATCACCAAATACGGATAGCGAAGAGTAATATTCACCCTGCTCGCCTAAATCTTCCACATTCATAAATAAAGCTTGCATTAAAATGTGTGGATATTTTTTAGGAAATTCAAAATCAGTATTTTGCAACTCTCTCACAACGTCCTTCCATTCGTCTAACGCCCGCCGCTTGGCAACGTGCGCGACATATCCCAATAACGAAGGGGAATATTGACAGAGTTTTGCTAATGAATCTAATTTAATTGGTACATTTTCACGTTTAATTTGCGTTCCAACACGCTGCATAAAATAATTTACCGCATTTTCTGGTAAAAACGCCTCTAAATTAAAATGTACTGTGGTTGGTAAAAAGTATTTTAAAATCTCAAAAAAACCCTCTTCACTGGTCGTAATTAACATTTGTCCATATTGACCTAACACATTGAATGGTAAAATATCTTGCGGATCAATTGCATCGTCAAATACAACTAGACAAGTTTGAGTAGCAGTTAAACGCTTAATACGTTCACCGGCGGCTTCCATATCCACAAAAGATAATTTTTTCTCATCCAAGTTATGAGAAATGTACATCATACGCGATAATAAATCCGGGTCTTTCCCCATTTCTATCCAAAAAATACCATCAGGATAAGCAGTGCGAATCGCGCTATCTCGCGCTAAAGTCGCAGCTAATACTGATTTACCCAAGCCTACAGATGCTGACAATAAAATTGGGGGACGTGCTTCTTTATATTCAACCAATATTTGCTGTTTAATTTGGTTAAATAATGTATTATTAATTACAGTATTACTCGGTAAAGCCGGGACATTATGCAACGTTGCCGGTTGCGTATCTTTTTTAAGTTGAGCAAGTTGGTGGCGAATACGTTGTAATTCTTTTTCAATATCCTCCATAATTTCTTGTAATAACAATTGGCGTTTTAGGTCAACTTTTAAATTTTTATACTCATGCAGTTTAATTATCAGTTTTTCAAAGCGGCTATGATAATGTTTAAGTCGTTCAACATGTTGTTCTGACAGTTGTTTTTCTGCACGTAGAGGACTTTTTGTTTGTTGACCGCTATCATCGGCTAATGTCGCTAAATCATCAATATCATCCAACAAATTTTGAAATTCATCCATTGACAAGACAATAGCTGTTTTATTGCCCAATTCGTCAATTAAGTACTGTTTATGCAATAGTTTCTGATCTACCATTTTCGACGCTATCACAAATTTACCCCCTCATGAATAGAAATTTTAAAATAGGTGAGAAATCATCTATTGATCACTCACTTTACGCAGATAATACCTTGTTATTACAAGCAATTTTTAGCTTTACCGTTCCATCAAAAGCATCTCAATGTTTTCTAAATTCTTTTTACTAACTGCTTTGATTTCAGATAAAGCTTGATAAGGTCTATTATCAATTAACTGATTGATCTTTTTATCGTTTAGATTTGTTGCGCGTTTCATCTTAAAAAACAACTCAACTTTATCCATTTGATTTAATGTAGCTAGGAAATCGTCATTTGCTGTATCTTGCATAGCAGTGACTGGCGTGATCGACGTAGTTTGTTTAGTTGGCTTGGGTTTAACCGCAGCAGATTTTGAAACCTCATCTGTTAGTGTAGGCAAGGTTTGTAATTTTTCGATAGTTTTACTTGCAACACCTTTTACGGCATTCAACGCATTTTCCGACGCAAAAGGTCTATTTTTCAAAATTAACTGAGTCGCGGGTTTGTTAATTTGTAATTGCTTGAATTTTGCTGTTAGTTTATCTTTAGGTAACTCATTAATTAATCTCAAATAAAGAGAGGCAGAAACAACGGAGTCTTGAAGCACATCTTGTTTAGAAGATTCGTCTTTCGTTTTTTGATCCGTAAGTGATG
>CAYMCP010000012.1:5971-51204 GCA_964388965.1 uncultured Thiotrichaceae bacterium
GCTTCGTTTTTTGATCCGTAAGTGATGGCTTCGTTTTTTGATCCGTAAGTGATGGCTTCGTTTTTTGATCCGTAAGTGATGGTGTTTCAATTTTAGGTTCTATTTCAACCTGTTGCGGCTTAATTGCTTGCTCAATAGGCTGTAATTCAGGCATTGGTCTATTTGCAAGCTGCGCCTCAATTGCCGTTAATCTATCCGTTATAGGCTGTAAATAGGTTTCAAATAATGATTCTAACTGCTGTCCAGAAACATTATTTACAGATGGAGCATCTATTTGCTGAGATTGTCTAAAAATTTGAATCTGTTTTTGAATCGTCTCTTGAGTATCCGTAGTCACGATATAAGCGTCGATAATGTCACCACGAATAGGGTCTATTTCTCTTGCTTTCATTGCTGCATAATATTCAAAATCACCGTGAATGACTCGATAATGTTCAACACCCTCCCGACAAACAATAATGGGAGAAATAACGCCTTCTATATCAAGAATTAACTGTGCAGCAATATTCAATTTTTCTTCACTAAATTGCGCTTTAGCAGTATCACAACGAATATTTTTTACTGAAACAATAGCAGGAGATAATTTTGCCATATTTTTTAACGCACTCTTTCGTAAATAACATCAGCTAATCTACTAAATTCTTCGGCTGATTTTGAATGTGGTTTGTAGTCAAAAATAGAACGTGGATCAGTCAACTCAAGTTCACCTACGGTTACAGTCTGTTCAACACATTTTGCCAAATCATCCAATTCGTGAATAACACATTGTTCTAAAACGTCTAATCCATATCGTGCCCTGACGGCTGCAATACGATTAGATAATGTGCCTTGTGCAAATTTTGCGTTAGCGGATACTTTGGTAGGTAAAACGCCAATGACCTCTAAAGGTGAAATGTTAATCATTTCCTTAAAACCATTAACTTCATTAACAAAATTCTTGACATTATCTAAACCCTCATTCGCAAACGGTTTCAAATCAGAGGGTATCAGTAAATAATTGGCTGCGATCAGTGCAATTCTGGCATATAAGTTCAGAGAAGGTGGTGTATCAATTAAAACAATATCGTAATCGTTTTCAACTCGTTCGAGTTTTTTTAGCAAAACCATGCGACTAAAATCTAAACGGTTTAATTCATTTTCATGCTCCATAAGGTGAATATGTGCAGGAATGACATCAATTTTATACCCTGTATAACGCGCAGGACGTGCAACCTCTTTAATGGAAAAAGCATCTTGATGTTTCAAAAGATGGTAGATATATTTATCTTTAATGTCATCTTTTTCCTCATCACCGAAATTTAACAAGCCAGTAGCAAAAGTCGAATTTGCCTGACTATCTAAGTCGATGATGAGAACCCGGTGCGCTTTTTTGGCGAATGCTGCGGCTAAGTTTACAACAGTCGTTGTTTTACCTACGCCACCCTTATTGTGATAAACCGCAATTATTCTCATATACTGTCGTTCCGTTATCTGATGTTGAAAAAATAATGTTTCCCTGCCAATTAATTTGTTAATTTCTGGTATTTCTTGTTCGATGTTAGAGGTATAACAGTTAAATATTAACGTAATTTTTTCGTTATTCACCCTAGAATAAATCCTAATTTCTCTACCATTAGTCAATAAACCATACTGAATATTTAACTCAAGCATATATTCTTTTAACTGTTGAAGATGATCATTAAGTTGTTTGCTAGGATGTTTACTTTCTATCACAACTTTGGGAATAGACTTATTTTCCTTATCTACGGGATGAGTTAAAAAATCCAACCGAAATCGATTTTCTTTTTTTTCCTGATGCCAAGTGTCGATTGTATAACCCAGAGCAGGTAGCAAATAACTGACAATTAATTTACTTTCAACTTCTCTCTCATTGCTGCAATAATCTGGTGTAAATTTTTTCACTTCGCTCATTTCTCAGATTATTTCACGTAAAAGGTGACTGATTCAGTGTCTAATGCAGTGGCTTGATGACGCTGTACTCTTGCTTGCAACGCATGTTGTCCACGTTCAGGTGTCCACAGATAATAATGCTCTGTTGTTGTCGCAATGATTTCATCGTCTAATATCCAATCAATACAATTAAAATCATTAACCATATCAACAGCAAGTTTAAATTTAAACTGTTCAAACTCGTCGGCAATACGTGGGTCTAATGCGATTTGTAAACCTTCCGTTGGTTGTTGTAAATACGGATGCTGAATTGTTTTTTTCTTTACTTGGACGGGTTGAATCTGTTTCGGCTCAGTGCCGATAATAAATAACTCAGTACGGCTAGCACAAGTATCATTTTTAAGCAAACCTGTGTCGCGGCAAATTTCAACTGATATTAGATTCGGACTGCGATATAAAGCTTGAGTCTGTTCGTGACGGTTTAACTCGGCAAATACCGCTCGTAATACTAAAGCCGCCCCATTTGCGCCAGAAATTTGATTCATTGGTTGCTGGCTTAAATTGCCCAACCATACACCTACTGTATAACGATGATTAAAACCAATTGTCCAAGCATCATGATAATCGCTGGAAGTCCCTGTTTTAATAGCTGTTTCAATCGGAAAACGTAGTAAACTACTACGTCCAAATTCCAACCGCCGCGCATCAGAATCGGACAAAATATCTGCAATAATACTGGTTACTTCTGGTGAAAGCAGTTGCACAGCATTTGGGTCACTGCTGAATAATTCTGATTTTAATGGTTTAAATTGTCCACGATTGGCCAATACTGTGTATGCTTGTACCAGTTCTAGTAAACTAATACTACCATTGCCTAAAGCTAATCCTTCACCGTAAAATTCTGCACTGGCATCTAAACTATATATTCCAAGTTTATGTAAATAATGTAAAAAATTTTCCGTGCCAACAAATTGTACGGCGCGAATTGCTGGAATATTCAAAGAATTACCTAGCGCGTCACGTAAACGCAATAGACCGTAATAATGGCGGCTATAGTTTTGATAAGTATGTAAACCCGTACCGACTGCTGTGGTTAAAGGCGAGTCATCAATCAGAGTTGCCGCCGTCCAGCCTTTTTGCAATGCCAACGCATAAAGCAATGGTTTTAAAGTTGACCCGGGTTGGCGTGGTAAAGTAATCGCATCATAGTGGGAGAATTGCTGATCAACATTGGCATTAACCCACGCGAGAATTTCCTGATTTTGATGATTAACAACCAATACCGCACCATTAGCGACTTGACGTGCTTTTAAATCAATTAGACGTTGTTGCAAAATTGCTGATATTTTTTGTTGTAAACTGGCATCCAAAGTGGTGCGGACTTTAGCGTAACGCTTATTAGTAGTAAGATTATTTTGTTGTATATAGTTGACAAAATGGGTTGCTTTAACGGGTAGGAAAAAATCTTGAATTTGCAGCGGCTGAATTAAAATTGCTTGATAATCTTGTTCACTAATTAATTTCATTTCCAACAAACGAATTGCTAAATCCTTAATTGGGCGTTCGATTTCAATTGTGCCTTTTCTCAAGTCCAAGCGACTTGGCGAACGTACCAAAACAGACAATGCCATCATTTCTTTTAAATCTAAAGTCTGCAAATCGCGGTCAAAATAATACCGCGCCGCTTGCACTACGCCACGTTTTCGACCTGCATAAGGCACTTGATTTAAATAAAATTCTAAGATTTCGGCTTTAGAAAATTTTTGCTCATACAAATTTGCTTCAAAACCTTCCACCCAACGCGACCAAAATGTACGTGGACGCGGGTAAATAATACGCACAACTTGCTCCGTAATCGTGCTCGCACCACGCACTACCTCTAATGATTTCATATTCTGCCACATTGCATGAACGCGCGCAGTCCAATCTATCCCGTTATGCTGATAAAAACGTTTATCTTCAGATAAAACAAATATTTGTTGTAAAATTTCTGGGATTTCGTGTAGTGACACGTAATCATGCACATTCCAACGATTTTGATAGGTAATATTTAAAGGCGTGGCATTACGGTCTAACACTTGAATTTTTTTTGCGGCGAAATGCTCTAGGGAAAGCGAGTCGATTGGCTGCTTGATATGCTGTGCAGTTTGTTGCCAACCCCAGAGCATAAAACTTAACATAAGTAAGGCAATGATAATATTAAAAACGTGGCGCATACAAACTTTTATATAGGTAGTGTAAGAAGTTGTGATATAAGCTCTATTTTGCAACCTAAATTCAAATTTAGTCAAGTATTACATTATTTTTATTTACTCAAAAACGCTGCAACATACCTATTCGACTTATTTTAATTAACTCACGTTATGTATTAAAATTCCTGTTATGCAACTTTAATGGCGAGGGTATTGATGAAATGGGGAAATGGGCTAAGAGTCTGCTGGAAAAAGGGGACGACTGCCCCCTTAAAATTATGCCATATTTACACGGTCACGCAATTCCTTACCCGGTTTAAAATGGGGGACATGTTTAGACGGTAATTGCACGGCATCACCTGTCTTTGGATTGCGCCCCACTCTCGGCGGTCTAAAATGCAAAGAAAAACTGCCAAAACCGCGAATTTCAATACGTTCACCTTTTTCCAATGACTGCGCCATGTGCTCTAAAATCGTCTTAACGGCTGAGTCAATATCCTTTTGGGTTAATTGGGTTTGTTTGGTTGCAATGGCTTCAATTAATTCTGACTTTGTCATCTTGTTAGTATCCATGATAGTGAACCCATATTATTAATCAGCACAATTCACTTACAAAAATAGGAATGCAGAATTTGCAAGGTAAAATCTTACATTCCTATGATCCATAAGCATTTGTAAAGCGTTACTCTGCTTTTTCTTCTTCCACAACGTCTTCGTCATCATTCATGTGTTGCTTCAGAAGGTCGCCTAATTTCGCACTTACGCCTGCATTTTGCTGACTATATGTTTGAATCGCAACAGCCTCTTCTTCCGTCTCTTTAGCTTTAACAGACAGAGTAATAATGCGTTTTTTGCGATCAACACCGGTAAATTTCGCTTCGATTTCTTCACCGACTTTTAGGATAGTACGAGCATCTTCAATTTTTTCACGACCTAATTCAGAGACCCGCAAATGACCTTCAACACCATCACCCAAATCAATGGTGGCACCTTTTGCGTCAACTTCACTAACCAAACCTTTTATGATGCTACCTTTAGGATGTTCGGCTACGAAGTTAGAGAATGGGTCTTTATCAAGTTGTTTGACACCTAAAGAAATCCGTTCTCGACCGGGATCAATTGCCAATACCACTGTTTCAATTTCTTCACCTTTTTTGTAACGATGTACAGCCTCTTCGCCCTGATCATTCCAAGAAATATCTGACAGATGCACTAAGCCGTCAATCCCACCTTCAAGTCCGATGAAAATACCAAAATCAGTGATAGATTTAATTTTACCTGTAACGCGGTCATTTTTATTGTAGTTACCTGCAAACGTATCCCAAGGATTTTCATGGCAATGCTTGATACCCAGAGAAATACGGCGGCGTTCTTCATCAATTTCTAACACTTTTACTTCAACTTCGTCGCCTAATTGCACCACTTTAGAAGGATGTACGTTTTTGTTCGTCCAATCCATTTCAGAAACGTGAACCAAACCCTCAACGCCTTCCTCAATTTCAACAAAACAGCCGTAATCAGCTAAGTTAGTTACTTTACCGGTTAATTTTGTGCCTTCAGGATAACGGCGTGCAATATCGACCCATGGGTCCTCACCCATTTGTTTCAAACCAAGTGATACACGAGTACGGTCACGGTCAAATTTTAATACTTTAACATCAATTTCGTCACCCACATTGACGATTTCACTTGGATGTTTAACCCGCTTCCAAGCCATATCTGTGATGTGTAATAAGCCGTCTACACCACCTAAATCTACGAATGCACCGTAATCGGTTAAATTTTTCACTACGCCGCGCAATACCATACCTTCTTGCATACTTTCTAGTAGTGCTTCACGTTCTTGGCTGTTTTCTTTTTCAACCACCGCACGACGTGAAACGACAACATTATTACGACGACGATCCAATTTAATGACTTTGAATTCTAATGGTTTGCCTTCTAGGTAAGATGTATCACGTACTGGACGCACATCCACTAAAGAGCCCGGTAAAAATGCACGGATGTCGTTGACATTGACCGTAAAACCACCTTTAACTTTATCTGTGATAATGCCGATAATGGTTGCACTTTCTTCAAAAGCTTTTTCTAATTCTTTCCAAGCGGCGGCACGTTTTGCTTTTTCACGAGATAAACGTGTTTCACCAAAACCGTCCTCAATAGTATCTAAAGCGACATCTACCTCGTCACCAACAGCAACCTCTATATCACCGTTTTCATCATAAAACTGCTCGATAGGAATTACACCTTCGGATTTAAGTCCCGCGTTAACGATCACTATATCCTGGCGAATTTCAACGATGAGACCACGAATAATGCTCCCTGGTACCATTTGTGTTTGTGCTTGACTCTCAGCAAAAAGTTCTGCAAAGCTTTCGCTCATTCCATACCCCATAGGCCTTACTTGACGATTTGTTACAATAAGGACTTGATTAAAAGTTAATGCCGCACGATTTGGATGCGGGTTGGTTAATATTTATGATAAGCCGTTAAATTTAGAAAAAACAACACGCTATCACTTGACTTGTGGAAGGTCAAGCCGCTTTTAAAAACACGATAGATTAAAATACAGGTGATGAAGCTGGTTATTTATTAAAAGTGTTAAAGCATTATTTCTAAATTTTTAGGGCTTTACATACCCTTAAATCACTTTATTGACTAAAGCTAATATCTGTTGCATGACTTCCTTAATAGAAAGTGTTGTTGTATCAATAACTTGCGCATCTAATGCGGGTTTTAGCGGTGCGACAGTACGTTGCATATCACGCTCGTCCCGTTCAGCTATGTCATTGATTAAGTCACTGATATTAACACTCATTCCTTTTTGTTTCAACTGTTTATAACGTCTTTCTGCACGTTGTTTAGCGGATGCGGTTAAAAAAATTTTTAATGTTGCCTCTGGGAATACGACCGTACCCATATCGCGTCCGTCGGCGATTAAACCCGGTCGTTGTAAAAAGTTACGTTGACGTTGCAAAAGTGCTTCTCTAACAGCGGGTAAGGTTGCTATTTGAGAAGCAAAATTTCCACAGAATTCAGTGCGTAATGCTGTCGTCACGTTTTCACCGCTTAAAATAACATCAATATTATCATTATGTTGTTGGAATTGTAGATGAAGTGTCGTAGCGAGTTGAGTAAGTTTTGTTACTTGCGTGGTTTGTAATTGACGTTGTTGAGCTGCATAAGCGAGTACGCGATAAATCGCGCCACTATCCAAAATGTGCCAATTGAGATATTGAGCGAGTTGCAACGTAACCGTACCCTTGCCAACACCACTAGGTCCGTCGATTGTAATTATGGGAATATTTGTTGTCATCATGTGATTTGTATTATTCATAATAAAAATTTAATAGCATTATATAGTATTAAATCTTTCGTTCCTATAATCCAATTTTTTGTCTTAGAATAATCGCATTAAAATTATGACTGTTGCACGAGTGTAAAACTTATTTTGCTCGTGTAGAATAGCGCACCTGAGCATTTCTGTTCTTCCAACTGTAGAATAATATTTTGTCACTATTTGATTTTAGCTAAAAATTTTAATGTGATTACTCTCTACATGATTGCGCTTTTGCATCTTAATCTAAATAGTTGCTGTATAATTTAAATCACTATTAACAACTAAAAAGTCACTAACCATGTCCGATTGCCTTGATTTAGCCATTGAGCTTGTTAAACGTCCTTCTATCACACCCAATGACAAACAATGTCAACATTATATTGCACAACGTTTGACAAATTTAGGATTTGCAGCGAAGCATTTACGCTTTGGCGAAGTGGATAATTTATGGTTACGACGTGGTAATGATAGACCTTTATTCGTATTCGCAGGTCACACCGACGTTGTTCCTACAGGCAATACATCATTGTGGGATTTTCCACCATTCGAACCGACTCAACATAATGGTTATTTATACGGACGTGGCGTTGCTGATATGAAAGGAAATATTGCTGCATTTATCGTTGCCTGTGAACGTTTTATTGCAAAAAATCCGCAACACAGAGGTTCAATTGCCTTTTTGCTAACCAGTGACGAAGAGGGACCTGCATTAGATGGCACGGTTAAAGTCATTGAATATTTACAAGCACAACAAACACATATCGACTGGTGTCTAGTTGGTGAACCGTCTAGCAGTCAAAAAATTGCGGATACTATAAAAAATGGCAGACGTGGCTCACTCGGCGCACATTTGACTGTAAAAGGTACGCAAGGACACATTGCTTACCCACATTTAGCTGATAATCCTATTCATCGTTTTGCAGCGGTCTTGTACGAATTAATCCAAATTCAATGGGATGAAGGAAATAGTTTTTTTCCGCCGACCAGTTTTCAAGTGTCTAATATTCAAGCAGGTACTGGTGCAACTAATATGATTCCTGCTACATTAAAAGTAAAATTTAATTTTCGTTATTCAACAGAAGTTAAATATGCCGAATTACAACAAACTGTTTTAGATTTACTAGGCAAACACGATGTAGATTATGAAATACTATGGGAGCATTCAGGACAACCTTTTTTAACCGCGCAAGGCGAATTGGTCGAAGCAGTACAAGCTGCAATTCAATCTATATGCGGTTATTCAGCCGAATTGTCCACATCAGGCGGCACATCAGACGGACGCTTTATTGCACCAACCGGTGCGCAAGTCATTGAATTAGGCTTGTTAAACGATACGATTCATAAAATTAATGAACGGATTTTAATCACAGATTTAGATGTTTTAGCTGATATATATGAAGATATTTTACAGCGTCTACTCGGATAAATTGTCAGATTATTAAAAAGTCCAGTCCAAATTATAGTAGAATAAATCAATCTTTTGATAGGAGAACTTTATGCTGCGCCTACTTGTGTTTAGTGTGCTATTGATAAATTTGCCAGTATCCGCTGAAACCTTACTAGAATTATATGAACAGGCAATACAAAATGATCCACAATTAAAAATTGCTGAATCTGATGTACTTGCCAATCGTCAATTAAAACCACAAGCACAATCTGCGCTTGCCCCGCAGTTAAATTTAGGTGGTAGTATAAGTGAAAATATAAGCATGTCAGATTGGCTGACAGGTGATAACACTGAATCCACTAATGCTAATTATAATTTATCTTTAAGTTATGCGTTGTATCGCCGTAATTTAACGATTGCGGTTGCACAAGCAGATACTGTTGTCGCGCAAACTGAAGCTAAGTATGAAAGTACAAAACAAGGTTTAATGGTACGTTTAGCTAATGCTTTTTTTGATATTTTAGCAGCACAAGATAATGTTAATTTTGCCCGTAGTACCAAAGAAGCATTTTATCGCCAATTGGATCAGGCTAAAAAACGTTTTGAAGTCGGTCTAATTGCCATAACCGACGTACAGGAATCTCAAGCGGGCTATGATTTGGCGGTTGCTGATGAAATTCTTGCTCTAAATCAAGTAGATAATGCAATAGAAGCGTTACGTGAAATTACTGGCAATTACCACAATTTAGATCAAACGCTAACCGAAGAGATGGAACTCGTCGCGCCAACCCCTGAAAATATCGATGAATGGACAACCGTTGCTTTGGAAAATAATCCTCAAATTATCGCAGTCAGATACGCAATTGATAATTCATTGCAAGAAATTAAGCGGCAGCTTGCGGCTAATTTGCCCACTGTGGATTTATTTGCACAACACAGTTATCGTGATAGATTGCGTGGTGACGATGATTTAATGGGTAATGCGACGGGGACAGACAATAGTATTGGTATTCAAGTGAATTACAACTTGTTTGAAGGTGGGGGAATTCGTGCGCGAGTGCGCGAGGCACAGCAACGTTATACGCAGACTTTAGACCAATTAATCCAAACACAACGTATTGTGCAACGAGATGTACGCAATGCTTATTTAAATGTATTGTCTAGCATTAGCAGAATTAAAGCCACTAAACAAGCATTAACTTCGACTGAAACAGCATTAGAAGCAGTACAAATCGGTTATGAAGTGGGTACGCGAACCTCAGTTGATGTATTAAATGCACGACGAGATTTGTTGCGAGCGCAACGCGATTATGCAAATTCTCGTTATTCCTATGTTTTGAATACGCTCATTTTGAAGCAAGCAGCAGGATTAATTACAATGGAAGATTTAGAAAAAATTAATCAATGGCTAATTAAAACAGAAGTCGGTGAATCTGAAAAATAATGTTGTTAGCCATCGTGCGATATACAATTTTTTCTGTGGAGAGAGGTTATAAAAGAGCTGTCAAGGTTGATGTTTTTTTATCCTGTAACTTCTTGATTTTACGCTATTAAAAATCTCAACAATACAGTTCTTTTGCAGCTTCAGAAATTAAACTAACACTAAATTATCTCGATGAATAAGCTCAGGTTCGTCAATGTAACCAAGTAATTGCGCAATTTTATTACTTGGTTGGCGCATGATTTTATGCGTTTCAGTGCTATTGTAGTTGATCAAACCACGCGCAATTTCCTTCCCCTGTTTATCTACACAAGCGACCATATCACCACGCGCAAAATGTCCTTCTAATCCCGTTACCCCGATTGGTAATAAACTTTTTCCTGATTGTTGTAACACTTTAACGGCACCATCATCTAAAAATAATTTTCCACGCATTTTTAAATGTGACGCAAGCCATTGTTTACGTGCTGTAATACGTGCTTGTGCAGGGTGCAGTAACGTACCGACTTGTTCACCTTGTGCGATTTTGAATAAAATATCTTCGTTACGACCTGACGCAATCCACGTAGCTGCTCCAGAACGGGCTGCTAAACCTGCGGCACGGATTTTTGTTGCCATTCCACCTCGCCCTAAATGACCGCCTGTTGTGCCTGCCATTTGCATTAATTTTTCATCATCGGTATAGCCTTCGGAAATCAGTGCAGCACTAGGATGTAAACGTGGGTCTGCTTCATACAAGCCTTGTTGGTCGGTAAGAATAATTAATAAATCAGCTTCAATTAAATTTGTTACCAAACCGGCTAGTGTATCGTTATCGCCAAAGCGAATCTCATCAGTTGCTACCGTATCATTTTCATTAATAATTGGGATAACATTAAAATTAATCAAAGCGGTCAATGTGCTACGTGCGTTTAGATAACGTTGTCGATTGGACAAATCGTCGTGTGTTAATAATACTTGCGCGGTATGTAGTTGATGTTTTTGAAAACAGCTTTCATAAGTCTGTATCATGCCCATTTGTCCTACTGCTGCCGCCGCTTGTAATTTATACATTTCAGTGGGACGTTGTATCCAGTTAAGGCGTTGCATTCCCGCCGCAACCGCGCCAGATGAAACAAGTACAATTTCAATATGATGTTGTTGTTTTAAGATTGCCATTTGCGCAACCCAACATTGGATGCTTTGCGTATCTAAACCCTGTCCATTATTAGTTAACAGTGCACTGCCAATTTTTACTACCCAACGACGTGACTGTCCAATTTGTTGTCGAGTTTTATAATTTTCTCGTTCTATACTGTTCATTTTATAGTGGATTTTATCTGTAATATGACGTTTTTAGGGTTAATAATTCTATAAAGCTTTTGGAATTTATCTTGTCTTTATCGTTAAAATATAAAACATCGCGGCTAGATTTTAATGGAAATTGTCGAAGTGAAGTTTTAATAAATATCGTATTCCGCTGTATGAAATTTTGATTATTTGCGTAATCATAAGGAATAAAAAAGCCCCATAACTTACGAATTACAGGGCTGAAAATGGAAAGGCATCCACCAGCTAATGCAGCGTACGATTTGAACCGCGTTGGTTCAGGTGGGTGACTTCGGAAAGAATATCAGGTTTCCTAAAAACTAGGCTTGCTCAACAACTCTTCCCATACGAGTCCCCTGTGTTTAAGTTTAGGTTCAACTATCTTGTCTAACCACACAGAGGGGATGCCTAAAACCAAGAGTACTTACACTTGCCTGTAAATTTATTCCTTTCTGCTCGACAATGCAAGTGAAATTTTGTCTTGTAGCAATAAAAGTTCAGAATTTAGGTTTAACTGGTTTGTCTCGACTTCGTTTTTATATTGAAAATATTCATGGATAATGTTCAACGCACTAACAACAACCATTCTTTCATTGCTGACAACCTTACCGCCCTGCTTAACCTCTTGTAATTTACGATTTAAATAAGCCGCAGACTCAACTAAAGTCGCGCGTTCGCTTTCTGGACAACCCAGCAGGTAATCTTTACCTAAAATGTGTAATTTAACTTGCACACTATCATTCATGGTCAATTTCCATTGCTTTTAATCGACTGATCATCATTTCAATTTTAGTACGTGCAATTCGATTTTTTTCTAGCAAAATTGCTTTGTCTTCCGATAACGTTACCACCTGCATTTGTAATCTTTGATTTTGCGCAGATAATTCCGCACAGTAATCAATGAGTTGTTCTACTTGATTTTTAAAAGTGAACAGTGTTGAATTATCCATAATCGTTAAATCTTCGCAGAATCTTCATCTAATTCAGGCTCGTCTTCAAACAAAAAATCCTCATTTAATTCAAGCTCATCTTCATCTTCAAACAAAAATTCTTCATCTAATTCATTACTTAGGGGCGGGTTGCCGTCATAAACTAAGTATTCACGACGTTTTAAATAAGCTTCTCGAATGTAGGAATATTTATCAATCGCAGCTTCCCCTAAAATCGCTTCCATATCAATTAGATCGGCGCGAATATCAAGTAATTCAGCAGCATAAGACATATCAACGACATCAAATAACTCCGTAGCACGAGAAACATTAGCGGCTCGATTATCAGTAATATAAGTTCTCATATCGGTGACAAAATCAACACCACGCCCTGTTGCGTCCCGAATTGTGGAGGGTCCAGTACCCGGAATATACAAATAGGGTCCGGCTGCAACGCCCCAAACACCTAATGTCTGACCAAAATCCTCATAGTGTTTTTCAAGTCCCCAATGTGAAGCTACGTCAAAAATACCTAAAATTCCTATCGTTGAATTGACTGCAAAACGTCCAGTATCCTCAGCCGCTTGTTTGAATTTAAACTGTAAAATATCATTAGCGATAACGGTTAATTCACCTAAATTACTAAAAAAATTACTAATGCCTTTATCAATAGGACCGGGTAATGCAGCTTTGTAAATTTCTGCAGCAGGTCTAACTACCATCATATCTAAATCATTACTCAGATCGTACATTGCACGATTAAATTTTTCAAAGGGGTCTTTTTTATTTGCAATCCCACAGGCTGAGATAATAAGGGGCAACATACACAAAATCAGCATGGTTCTATAGGCTTTCGGAATCATGGGCAGTATACTTCAATTTACCAGAATTTAAGCAGCATCATAAGACATAATGCTAGAGAAATCTACTGTTAATCATTGAAACCACACAGAGAAAATATTGCGCAATAATACACAACAGACAAGCTTCTTATGGCACTTCGCCAACATCTTTGCAAGATAGATAGTATTAACCTGTTGTACGATTTTGAATAGTTTGATACAACACTAACAGACGTTTTGCCTCTTCCACATGTAAATTTTCGATCAAACGTCCGTCTACGACGACGACACCTTTACCCGCTTGCCGAGCCTCGTCCCACGCCTGAATGACTTTTTTAGCATGTTGTACTTCTGCCTCATTTGGTGCAAATATTTGATTAGACATTGTAATTTGTTTTGGATGAATCAAGGTTTTACCATCAAAACCCATATCACGACCTTGTATACAAGCCGCCTCAAAACCTGCTGCATTCTCCAAATCCAAATATACGCCATCAATAATATCCAGACCGTGCACCCGTGCAGCCATCACACATAAACTTAATGGGACTAACATACCAATTCGATCAGGCGTATGACGTACACGCATTTCTTTAGCTAAATCGGACGTGCCCATCACAATCGTTTTTAAACGTGGATGACTGCCTGCAATAGACTCAATGTTAAAAATACCTTGTGGTGTTTCTGCCATAATCCAAATTGGTAAATCAACATCACCACCGTTATCGTCCAATAGTTGAATAGCCTCTAGCACTTGTTGCGCATAATTAATTTTAGGTAAGAGCACACCATTAATTGCTAATTCGGCAATCGTAGCAATATCATCTTGTCCCCATTCGGTATCTAATCCATTTATCCGCACAATAATTTCTCTTTCCTCGTAACCGCCTGCTTTGACTGCTTGTACAATTTGTTTACGTGCCTGCTGTTTCATATCAGGTGCAACGGCATCTTCTAAGTCAAAAATTAAACTATCAATAGCCAACGTTTTAGCTTTTTCTAACGCACGCGCATTCGAGCCCGGCATATATAACACTGAACGACGTGGTTTTAATTGTTGCATGGATTCGCTCCGAATATTAATTTTTTATTAATGAATATTAATATATGACAGTCATATATTAGAGTTGTTTCACAGAATGAGTTGTTGTATTTTATGAAAATGAGGTGGCAAAGCAAGGTTTTTTCTCGTATTAAAATAAGATAAAATTTCTAATATCATTTTGAAAAATCAAAAAATTTTAGTTTCCTCATTCATTACATTTCACAGGATAAAAAATGCTTATTTCTCACAGTCATCAATTTATTTTTTTTCACGTTACTAAGGTCGCCGGTATTAGTATTACCAATGCGTTACAGGCTTATATTGAAGAACCGACTCATTTTCGCATTGCCAGACCGGCGGCGGAAATAAATAGCAAACCTAATCCAATGTATGAGATGTGGAAATCAGCATTATTACACGCGAAAGCTAAAGATGTAAAAAAGGAACTTTCTCCAGAAATATTTGCTAATTATTTTAAATTTGCTTTTGTACGCAATCCTTGGGATTGGCAGGTTTCAATGCGCCATTTTATTTTAAAAGAGACTACACACATTCATCATGAACGAATTAAGGCAATGCAAAGCTTTGAAGAATATTTAAATTGGGTAATTAATGCCAAAAATCCTTATCCAAAAGGTGGGACTAAATTCCAGAAAGAAGCGATTGCTGATAATGAAAATAATCTGTTGGTTAATTACATCGGACGTTTTGAAGAGTTAGCTACAGGATTTAATCAAGTATGTCAATACCTTAAATTGGACACTTCCTTACCACATCTTAACAAAAGTCAGCATAGTGACTACAAATCGCATTACGATGAAACGACTAGAGAAATGGTTGCAGAATGTTTCAAAGATGATATTGAATTATTTGGTTATTACTTTGACGGTTACGATAAATCTCATCCAAATATTGGTTTTTTAAGTTAAGGATTACGCAAAAATCGTTCACCGCATTTTGTACTAATCAAACAAAACAACGTTGTGGTGTTTGTGGTTTTTCTGATGATTGTTGCTGATCTTGGTAGTTCATCTTGCCAAGTCCTTCAATGACGTGACAATCACAAAATTCCGGTGTAGAGCAAGCAAAAGATTGTGGATTGATTTTGATTTGGCGTTGTTTCAAATTACCCGATTGATTTAATTCAGATAAATAGGGACAGCCTTGTACAGAACCATCGTTCCAAATTCTAAAATAACGCTCTCCAGCCGGGCAAAGTACATGAGGATTGTGTTGAAAAATTTTAGCAAAGTTATCATTATGTACACCTGCTACAATTTTAGCATATTTTTGACGTAATTTATTAAAAATCTGTTCCTGCTCAACTGTAAATGCTTGTATTACATCACGTATCATAATAATACCTTTACCGGTTTTCGCAAAAATTTCTGTTTGATAAAACTGTAATGCCTCATCCCATTCGTCGCTAAGTTTAGGTGACATAATATAACCTAGTAAAATTTCTGTCGCTTTTTTCTCAATAAGCATTAACGCATTACTACGCCAATTATCCAATAAGTTTTTACGTTTAATTTCATTATAGTGCATCGTTAAGTTAATATAACGGATTTTAGCCAATTTTTGTTGCGAAAGTTGTGGAAATTCTTGGATAACAGCACCGTTTATGTCTAAGGCAATTTCAACGTCGTGCTCTAAAATACGCTCTAATAGACGTTGTGAACGAGAATAGCCTGCAAAAAAATCACCTTTACCAGAAAAAATTAAAAATGACTTACAATTAAACTGTTCTAATAAAAAAGCAAGGTCTTCGTATGTCAATGATAATTCTTTTTTTGCAATCGGGTCGACAATACAATATTCGCAATCGAACGTACAATGACCGGAAGATGAGACAAAAAAGACGGCTTCACAATCCGTTTTCAGTCGCATATATTGTAAATCTTCATCATCCATTAATTTTTGCATGTTTAATTCAGTGGAAATCACTTTGCTCATTTTAATTGACTCATTTTAATTTTGTAGAGGAAAAAATTGACTTTTCACGTAATAAATTTTATATATTATTTAACCCAAACTTCTACTCTATGATTAATTTGTTTCGCTAATCGAGTATTGTCACAGGCAACTGGAATTGTTTCACCGTAACCTTTGACAAATAAAGGCGGAAAACCGTATTCATCTAATAATGCTGCAATTTTTTCTACACGTTGTTGAGAAAGTTGACGATTATGTTGATAATCGCCTTCACCGTCAGTAAAACCAAATAACATAATGTTTTCAATATCCGTGCGTGGGTGATTTAAATAGGCAATGAGCCGTTTCATATCTTGCAAAGCACGATTGTCCATTTTAATCGTATTGCGCTTAAAGCGAAATGTTACCGATAAACGTGTTGCATTTCGAGTCAAATTAGTAAAATCTTTTAAACTATTTTGATATTGTTTATGTTCTGCGTGTGTTAAATAACGTTCAATGGTTTCTCGATTTGGATTCGCTTCAATTGCTAAATCCACAAATCCAGTATAACGCACAGTGTGCTGACCTTCATCAGATAAAATATAATCTATAAAATCATTAACGTAATTTGAAGCTTGCGACGTGGCGGTATACAAATATAAACGACGAGTAAATGGATATTCTTCGGTCTTAATCGAAAAACGGCTGGGAAAGTACTGAAAATTACAATCTTCTATGCCTAAAGCGCGAGCATTATTAATGTAAGCATAACCAGTAAAACCAATGCCATATAAATCAGATGCAATTTGTTTTGATAAAGCATTATTGGATTCAAAACGTTTTGCTTCATGATGTAATGATAAATTTAGTGATTTAAGAATAAAATGTTGAAATATGTCGAATGTACCAGATTGCTCATTACGCGCATATAAATTAATTGGCATGTAATCACCGCCAACTACTGACCAATTTTGAATTTTACCTGCGAAAATTTGCGCAATTTGAGCAATAGTTAGTGATTGAATTGGGTTGTCTGGATGCACGATGATGACCAGACCATCTAAAGCTAAAATATGTTCAATATCAGTGACATTGTTTTGTAATGCTTCACGCTCTTCGTTGGTAATTGGGCGCGATGACATGCCAATATCTGCTTCGCCTTGTTGTAATGCAATAAATGCGGTATTTGAACCGTGTGCTTTGATTTCAATTTGTTGCGGTAAATTACCTTTGCCTAAAGTTAAAATTTTCTCATTTGGTAGTTTGCCGAGCGACCATTCTGGACGTGTGTAATTTTGTAGTAGTATGGGAATTAATTTTGAACCAATCGTATTAGAACCGACAATGCGTAAAGTTTGTTCTGCGGCGAGGGTAAATTGTGTAAAAAATAAGAGAATAATCAAGCTGTTAATTTGTAGCATGGGCATGATATGAAAGTGTAGTAAAAACACCTGCATTATCGACTATTCGTATGACTAAAAAAAGACCACTCATCTATTACGCAATGAGTAGCCTATTCATGCACTAGGAAGGCATTTATTTTTTGTCATCTTTCACTTCGGTATATTCCCCATCAACAACATTTTCTTTGCTGCTAGTTTTAGCGTCGGCGGCGGCTTGTGCTGCTTCAGTAAAACCCTCTGGTGTTGTTGGATTATCGCCATAAGCCTGTTGTGCGATACGGCTAGATATTTCAACCAAAACCTGTGTTTTAGCTTCAATGGCTTCTTTGTCATCGCCTTTTAATATTTCACGTAACTCGGCAATGGCAGATTCTGCCGCAGATTTGTCCGCGTTAGATACTTTGTCGCCTAAATCTTTAATCGATTTTTCAACCGCATGAATCATTTGGTCAGCAGAATTGCGTGCTGTAACCAGTTGTTGGAATTTTTTATCTTCTGCGGCATGTTCCTCCGCATCACGCACCATGCGATCAATTTCTGTGTCAGATAAGCCACTTGATGCTTTAATTTCAATTTTCTGTTCTTTGCCTGTTGCTTTATCTTTAGCGGAAACATGCAAAATACCGTTTGCATCAATATCAAAAGTTACCTCAATTTGTGGTACACCGCGTGGCGCAGGCGGAATGCCTGTTAAATCAAATTTTTCCAACGATTTATTGGCAGATGCAACTTCACGTTCGCCCTGCAATACGTGTACTGTAACTGCGGTTTGGTTGTCCTCTGCGGTAGAGAAAACTTGCGATGTTTTCGTTGGAATCGTAGTATTTTTCTGAATTAATTTTGTCATCACTCCGCCCATTGTTTCGATACCTAATGACAACGGCGTTACGTCCAATAACAAAACATCTTTCACATCACCTGACAATACCGCACCTTGAATTGCCGCACCAATCGCAACAGCCTCGTCAGGATTTACATCTTTGCGTGGCTCTTTGCCAAATAATTTTTTGACCGCTTCCTGTACTTTTGGCATCCGAGTTTGACCGCCAACTAAAATAACTTCGTCAACTTCGCTAGCAGACAAACCTGCATCTTTTAATGCAACACGACACGGCTCTAGTGTACGCTCAACTAAATCTTCCACCAAAGACTCTAATTTAGCGCGATTTAATTTAATATTTAAATGTTTAGGACCAGAGGCATCGGCTGTGATATAGGGTAAATTTATATCTGTTTGATTGCTAGATGACAATTCGATTTTGGCTTTTTCGGCAGCTTCTTTCAAACGTTGCAACGCCAGCGGGTCATTTTTTAAATCAACGCTTGATTCTTTTTTAAACTCTGCAACTAAAAAGTCGATGATGCGTAAATCAAAATCTTCACCGCCTAAAAATGTATCACCGTTAGTTGATAAGACTTCAAATTGGTGTTCACCGTCAATTTCCGCAATTTCAATAATTGAAACGTCGAATGTACCACCCCCTAAGTCATAGACTACAACTTTTGCATCACCTGTCTTCTTGTCCAAACCGTATGCTAATGATGCTGCGGTTGGTTCATTAATGATCCGTTTTACTTCCAAGCCTGCGATACGACCTGCATCTTTTGTTGCCTGACGTTGTAAATCATTAAAATATGCTGGAACAGTAATAACCGCTTCTTTGACTTCCTCACCTAAAAAGTCTTCTGCCGTTTTTTTCATTTTCATTAATACGCGCGCAGAAATTTCTGGCGGTGCCATTTTTTTATCTTTTACGCCAACCCACGCATCACCATTGTCCGCTTTGAGGATTTTATAAGGTACCATATTGATGTCGCGTTGTACGACGGTATCCTCAAACTTACGACCAATCAAACGTTTTACTGCAAACAATGTGTTACTTGGATTAGTGACCGCCTGACGTTTTGCAGATTGACCTACTAATACCTCACCATCATTGGTGAATGCGACGATTGAGGGCGTAGTACGCGCACCCTCACTATTTTCAATCACTCGCGGATTTTTGCCTTCTAGGATAGCGACACATGAGTTTGTCGTTCCCAAGTCAATACCGATAATTTTAGCCATTTTTTTGCTCCTTAGTAAATTATTCTTATATGCCATGAGTAGTTGAGGGTTATAGCCTGTATTTTCAAGCAATTTTTTAGATTTATTTCATGGCGTTATTGTTATTTGCAAACAAAATGTAAAACATATTTCGCGCATAATGCTGGTACGTTGGTAAATCATTCCACCTAAAATGAGCAAATGAAAAAATTTAGTAAACATTCAGCACATTTATCGCGGTTTACCACACCGAAACACGCTAGCATTTTTATAAAAAAATCACTTGCAAATAAGTCTTGTAATTCTTAAAAATTTATGATTGTTTCGCCACCACCACTTGCGCGGCACGCAATAAACGCTCATTCAGGTGATAACCTTTGCGGTGGACGATGACAACAGTATTATCTTCCACATCGGGAATTGGTTGCATTGCTATTGCTTCGTGCCATTCTGGGTTAAATTTTTGCTTTTGCGGATTAATTTCCTCGATACCAAATTTATTTAACACATCAATCAAAACTTTATCGGTAAGATTCATACCTTCGATGACAGTTTCAATTTGCGTATCAGGCTTACTTGCCGCTTCGATACCCAGCTCCAAATTATCACGAACGGGTAACAATTCACTAGCGAATCTCTCCAAAGCAAACTTACGCGCATTTTCAATATCGCGTTCAGTTCGTTTTTGTAAATTTTCATATTCTGCTTTTTGACGCACCAATGCTTCCCAATTATCTTGTGCTTTTTTCTCAATTGCAGCCAATTTTGCCTTAGCTTCCATCAATTTTGCTTTTAAGCTTTGTTCTGTATCTTGTTCCTGCGTCGTTTCGTCTGCTACAGCCGTTTCTTGCGCTTCTTGTTCTGGCGTTCTAACCTCTTCTGTAGCAATCGTTTCAGTTTGTTGTTCAGCTTGTTGTTTTTCTTTGTTATCTGGTGATTGCGTGGTATCAGTCATATTGACTCCTCGAAAAATTTAGAATTTACCTACAATATTTAGGAGATTCTTTATGGGGATAAATGGGATTGATTCAAGACTTGAAGGAAAAATTAAATAACCTGCATCCGATACAAGACTATCATAATTGCTTGAAATAACAAAGGTTATAAAATAATTTCTCATTTCTAATGATTTGTGGCTGTAAAAATGTTTGCTTTTTTTAACTTAGGGTCATGTAAAGCCAAAAACTGACAATATTTATCGCACAACGCTGATCTTAACGTGACAGAAAACAGGAATAACACGTTTAACTATCAGTTGATGCAAAAATTGCAATTTTGGATAATTAGCACTCGCTTGAGCAATGTAATTCAAGGTATCTGGAATATACTGAAGGTAATTATCTTTACCGTCTCGATGATATAGACGTGCAAAAATACCGCAAGCTTTAAGATGGCGTTGAATACCCATTAAATCAAAATCATTTTTAAACCGTGAAAACGTAATATTTTCATTTAAAATACCGTGTTTAATTGATAAATAGTAATAATCAAGAAGCCAATTTTCGACACGTTCAGGTGACCAAACTTGGTAGCAATCACGCAATAAGGAAACAAGATCATAAGTTATCGCGCCTTTGACTGCATCTTGAAAATCTAAAATTGCTGGATTGTTAGTTTTTACGACCATTAAATTACGTGAATGATAATCCCGATGTACAAAAACTTGTGGTTGTGATAATGCAGTGTGCTTGAGTA
Source organism: uncultured Thiotrichaceae bacterium (assembly GCA_964388965.1). Classification (GTDB taxonomy): domain Bacteria; phylum Pseudomonadota; class Gammaproteobacteria; order Beggiatoales; family Beggiatoaceae; genus Albibeggiatoa. The sequence goes on from CAYMCP010000012.1 coordinate 27,408, forward strand.
AAGCAAAATTAGCAGATAATTGCTCCTGTTCTGCCAAATCAAGGGTAATATTCAAGTGCTTTGCCATCAGCCAATCGGTGAACAAATGTAACTCTTGGTCAAGTAAGGCATCGTCATATAATGGTAGATTATCCGTATTAATTTTTTGCATTTTGATTAATGCTTGAAACGCATCGCCGTAAAGTAAATCAGCTTGTGCTGTTTGCAGTGCCGACCAATACAGTTGAGAACCAAAATCAGTTAATAATAAAAAGCCCTGTTGTAAATCCTGTGCGATGATTTCAGGCGCATTGAGACCGGCTTGACGTAGTAAATTTGCAATATAAACAAAACGATGGCTGTCTTCTTTATCTGGTGGTGCGTCCATTACCACAAAACTTTTATCTTCCTTAACAACGCGAAAATAACGCCGAAAACTAGCATCATTAGTCAATGGGTGCGGAACGGAATATTGACATTTAAAGACAGATTGTAACCAATTATTGAGTAAATTGAGTCTATTAGACATTTTAATCTTAGTTTCTTAGTAGTAATTGATCGGGATATAAAACTCGCGTAAAATGCTTTTTCAGTCAGTCCATGATTTTTATTAGTGTATCAAAATAGTTTTATAATTTATACTGGCTAGTAACTTGTAATTGTTAAATAAATAGGATTGGAAATGTACTTAAACTACATTAATAATTTGAGAGGACTGGCCATTATTTTTATCGTTGCAGCGCACTGTATTTACTTAAATTTTATGCAATGGGATGCTGTTTCGCTCACGCCTAGAATTATTAACACTTTTTTTGAATTAAGTTCAACTTTATTCATTTTCATTTCGGGCTTTTTATTTCAATATTTATCTCATAAATACACATTTAAACGCTATATCACTTCTAAATTAAAATTTGTTATTCTTCCCTATATTCTCGTTTCAATTCCAGCCATTGTTAAGATATTATATTTTCCATTTGCGGATGATGTGCAACTTTTTCAGGAATATTCTAAACCAATTCAAGTACTTGCTTACTACGCAACAGGCAATCACATGGGAGCACTATGGTTCATTCCCGCCCTGACTTTTTTTTATTTATTAGCACCACTTTTATTTATTTTAGATAAAAAACGTTTTTTCTATTGGTTATTACCGCTATTTTTTATTGTATCCGTTTTAGTCCCAAGAGAGATTACGCCGATACATAACCCATTACAATCAATGGTGCATTTCTTCTCGATTTATGTATTAGGCATGTTCGTAAGTCATCATAGGGAAAAGATTTTTCCATATATAAGTAAGTTTTCGTGGTTGCTGGTTAGTTTTATTATCATATTCTTTGCGATAGAGCTGTATTATAGTCTTGTTTTATATAATAATTTTGTTAGTGCGACCGCGAATTTATTTAGATGGGCTATTTCCGCGCTACTTTTTAGTTACTTGTTTAAAATTTATGATCAGAAAATGCGTAATATTTTATCCGTCCCGGCTGAAATGAGTTTTGGTATATATTTTGTGCATGGATATACTCTGACTTTCATTCAAAAAATGTTTAGTTATTTTAATTTATCGCTAGATGGTAGCATTATTACATTTCTTGCTGTATTAATTTTAACGCTATTTTTATCAATGCTTGGTTTGTGGGTGGTTAAGAAAATAGTTGGTAAACGCAGCCGTATGTTAGTAGGATATTAATCGATTGTTACTTTTTAGTTAATAAAACCTAATAAAACGTGAGTCCAATATGTAGAATATAGTTTTTATTAGATCGAACTCACGTTAATTATACAAAAAAATTAAATTAAAGCATTTTCCGCAATAATAATGCCGTCCAAATCAGAGTAAACGTATTGTTCTGGAATGAAAGTTACACCCGCAAAAGTAACGGGAATTGAAACATCCCCACGACCACGTTTGATACTTTTCAAAGGATGAGTATTCAGTGCCCTAATACCAATTGGAATATCGGCGATCACAGCAGAATCACGAATACAACCGTATACAATAATACCTTCCCAACCGTTATCTGCTGCCATTTGCGCAATGATGTCGCCAACTAATGCGCAACGCAATGAACCTCCACCGTCAATGATTAGTACTTTACCCTTTCCCGGCTGTCCCAATCTGTCTTTTACCAATACGTTATCTTCATGTACTTTAACTGTCTCAATTTGACCGTAAAAGCTTTGTTTTGCACCATATATTTTAAATAATGGATCGACTACTTTTATAACATCGCTATGTTTATCACATAAATCTGCGGTTTGAATTGTCATCTGACGCGCTCAAGTTGAATTAGATAATCATAATTATAACTTATAGTCATTATTATCAACAGTTAGAAAATAAAAAATTTACGATTTTCAATACTGTGAAAATGGTGCGTCCACAATATTAACCTCAACAATTGCTAAACCTTTGACATCAAGTGAGTTTAGATGTACTTCATACTCACCTGCTGTTAATTGAGTCAAAATCGCTGCATCTTGTTCATCGTCGAATTGGCGATAATTAAAAGAATGAGTATTATTTAGCCAACTGGTATTTTGCGCTAATAATTCACCGTCTTTATATAAACTTAAACTTGGATTCACACCAGCTTGTAACGCTTCACCTGCAATTAAAATCATTTGGCTGCCAGTGCCGTATAAACTAAATTGCATCTTAATGCCATTACCTTCCGTTGTGCCACGTGTGCTGATATTGGTTATTTCTGTATCGACTGTCATTCCAACTGGTTGAATATGTACTGTTGCTTGACCAAATGCTGTTTCTGATTCCAACTTCGCTAAATACATACCTGTTTCCAAATTCACTATTCTACCTGCGTTTGTTGAGTTACGAATATTTTGGTTTTCATCAACGAATGTATCTTGGATACCGCCTTCTGCATTGAATTCTAAAGCCGAAATCTCCAAGCTCGGATCGACTTGTTTATCAATAGCTTGTCCCGCAATAGCAAACATTTGTTTAGTCGTAGTATTAAAAATAAAACCTGCTATCGCTGCTTGCTCACTTTGTCCAATGGAAAGACCGCTATTAAATTCTCTAAAGCGTAATTTATTTACGGTATTGGCGGTTTTTGTGCCGTATACTCTTGCTAAACAGCTTTTAGTATCATTTATGATAAGCTTACTATCTTGACAATCAGGACTACCTTCCCAACCCGCAAATACTAATCCTGCTGCCAAAGGCTGGGCAAAATCTAAATCTACTTTTGTACCGCGTTTAAAAATTGCCTGACATTGACCTTCTCCATGATCGCAATCAATACCTGTCGGTTCGCTAACAACATGCGTATTCGGAGAAGCAACGCTGAGTACATAATATTCCAAATCAGTTTGGATGAGAGTATTACCTTGCGGTGTCGTATGATTATTCAAGCTACTGTCAGCAATAGTATGATTACCTTTGTCAGTATCGTCGGCATTGCTACCGTTTGTTGGATTTTCTGGACAGGCTGTTGTGCGAATCGTTTGAATCGCCGGTGCAGAATCGCCTCCTGCGCTGCTTGCGATAACTTTATATTGGTAATTTTTACTACAGATTACGTTCGCATCAACATAATCATTTCTATTGAATACCGTTGTAGCCAAAGGCTGAGCATCACGCACTATTTTGAATTCAACTTCATTACGACTATTATCCTGCCAAATTAGTTCAATTCCGCCATTCACTTCACGTAAATTTAAATGACTCGGTGCCTCTGGTATGGGCGGGTCAACCGCCACAGAAGATTTTACCGTAATTTGATGAGTAGTCGCGCATGTTTCCGCATTGTTAAGACATTCCTTATAAGCAATGTAAACTCTATTGTCGTAATCAACTGCAAGCTGCACACTTTCTGCCTTTCCGTCGGAAACGGCATTATCATTAAACCAACGTCCATTACTAAAGTGCGTAACATAAGCTTTCTCATCGATTGCATCTTGATAACCGACATAAGGGACATTGTTATGATCAAATACAAGTGATATTGCAGCAATTTTACGCGCAGTAAAACCCGCCTTACCCAAAGTTTTCCAAGTATCGTTTTGGTAATACATAACAGTGAGTTTATCATCTTCATTTGCGTCGCTGTAAGCGATGTATGGCATATCACCTTTATCCATACCACAGCTAAATTGCATTACTTTGCTAGGCGTAATATCCTGATCGCCGACCAAAGACCATGATTCACCATTCCAACGCATTACCTTGATTTTACTCATATTATTGCTTTTGTAACTTTGAATCACATAAGGCACATCACGGCTGTCTAAAATGGTACAAGTACCGGAAACAGATACACCAGAAAAACCGTCTAAACCAACAGATTCCCAATTGTGATGCGCTTCGTTCCAATAACGCATAGAAGTTTGAAAACCGTTTTCTTTATCCACATAGGCAACGTAAGGTACATTTTTGCTGCTGATAAACAAACTTAAACCAAAGGCACTATCTGGAGAAAAACCTTCCTCAGCACCAACGTGCTGCCAACTACCTAGCCATTTTATAGCTGTTGCTTTTCTATCCTCATTACCATAGACAATATAGGGTACATCATTATGATCCGCTTTGATGTCTACATTAAAAGCTTTGTGTCCATCCAAAATGTCAGCATGTCCTAGCAAACTCCACTCATCATTATGCCACTGTAACGTTGTCAAAAGATTGTAATTCATGCCAGAATGACTATAGGCAACATACAATTTATTACTTTTACCCGAAGCAAATGTAAAATCAGCCGCTTTTTTGTAGGTAACACCGGGTAAATCGGTAATATTTCTCTCACCGACCACATTCCAATTTGTCGCACTATGCGCACCATGTGCAAATAGAAATAAACTGGAAAAACCCAATAAACATCTTGCGATATGAGATAAATAATATTTTTTCATGATTGCTGCATCCTTATCGTTATTATTCGTATATAAAATGATTTTTATTAAACTTTTGCATTTTAATAATCATTTACATACAAACTTCATCATTTGGATAAATACCCACGCCTCCTACCATTAATTTATCTTGTGATTAAATTAAAATGGACTTACCGAAAACATTTAGAATTCCTGTTTTATACCTTTTATAACAAAATATAGACCACTTATTTTTTTTCTTTTTTAATCAAATAATTAAGTTTATATCTTCATACCAAGTATATTTTTAGCTTATGTTAAAAGATATTTATATGACAGTCTGATAAACAGCAAAATCATAAGAAATTGTTTTTATAACAACTAGATAGTTTTAGCATGGATTTTTAAACAGGTTGTTCATTTTGTTGACAAAACTATAAGGAAATTCTTAGATTTGAATTTTAATAAAAAGATTTGATAGGCAGGTAAGAGAAAGATAAATGCAAAGTTAAATAAACATTCATTTATTATGAAATTAAAAATATTAATAAAATGCTTCAGGCAGTTATAGAAAATCTGATTCAAAGATTATCCAAAATATTGATATAATATAATATTGTTTTTTATACGGATTAGTAAATCGTGAATACGAATCATAAAAAATTTTTAACGAATCGTTATTTTTTGGTGTTTTTGCTTGTTGAGCTGCTGATTATGCTCGTTGTATGGCGCGTTTACTTCAACTATGGAAAAAATTATGAAACTGAAATAATAGATAAAATTGATACTATTTTTCACAGTACAATCAGTGGTTACACGATGGTTGCGCAAACTCTATATGAAGAAGTTATTAATACGCCAAAAATTATTAATATCTTTAAACAAGCTCATAAGGCAAATTTACAGCAACAAATAAATATTCGTCAGCAATTATTTGATGAATTAAATCCAACTTATCAACGTTTAAGACAGAAAAATTTACGGCAATTACATTTCCATCTACCTGATAATACAAGTTTTTTACGCTTCCATAAACCTGAAAAATTTGGCGATAATCTATCTGATATACGTTATTCCGTTTTTGCAACAAATTTATATAAAAAGCCAGCGCAAGGTTTTGAAGAAGGAAGGATTTTTAATGGATTTCGTTATGTTTTTCCGCTATTTGACCAAAATCAACATATTGGTAGTGTAGAAACAAGTATTTCATTTGATGCCCTGCGTAATGAAATCAGAAAAATATACGGTTTAGATTATGACCTTATGCTTAGAAAAGAAGTTGTAGCAAAAAAATTATTTCGTTCAGAATTAGATAGTTACCAGATATGTGAGTTAGATCAACAATTTTTATGTGAAACAGACAAAATTCGTCAGCATGAATCGGAACAAGGGTCTGTATTTAATAAAATTCGTAGTAAAATGCGTTATACCGTTTCTAAAGAATTAAACAGCAATGAAGCTTTTATTAAATTCATTCTAGTAAACAATAATTTTTACGAAGTAGCATTTTATCCAATCGAGAATGTCGAACGACAAAAAGTTGCTTATGTTGTCAGTTACAATCAAAATAATCGCTTATATTACTTAAAATCAACATTTATTTTTGTATTCATTGGTTTCAGCTTCACCAATATATTATTTTTCATCTTGATTTATCATAAAAATCGCATGAACAAATTAATTTTAGATAAAAATAGACGTTTAACTAAACTGAATTATGAAAAAAATGAATTTCTAGGAATTGCTGCTCATGATTTAAAAAATCCTCTACAAGCTATACAAGGTTCTGCTGAAATAATTAAAATGATCTTAACGGAAACCGGGCAACATTGTGATCAAAAATGTAAATCAGAATTAATTGAATTTAGCCAAATGATTATTGCTAATGTTGAACGGATGTTTTCCTTAATTACTAATTTATTGGACGTAAATGCAATTGAGTCTGGAAAAATGAAACTTCATTTGCAAGTGGTTGATATTTTACCAATATTGCAAGCTGTGGTGAGTGAGTATCAACAAAAAGCTAAATCTAAAAATATAAGCATTCATTTTACGTCACAACAGCAACACTATTTCGCCTATGTTGATATAGAAGCTTTATATCAAGTGCTTGATAATTTGGTATCTAATGCAGTGAAATATTCACCTCATGGCAAACAAATATATGTGCAAATTTGTGAGCGTGAGAAACAAATGCGTATTGAGGTACAAGATCAAGGTTGCGGTATTGCTCAAGAAGAACAAAAAAAGTTGTTTGGTAAATTTGCACGTCTCGGTGCTAAACCAACAGGTGATGAGCATTCGACGGGATTAGGTTTGTTTATTGTTAAAAAATTGGTTGATGCGATGAAAGGGCAAGTTTGGTGCGAGAGTGAGCAAGGGCAAGGTGCATGTTTTATTAGTGAATTTTCAACAATTCGCAATGAATAATATGCAAGAATATATTTTATTAGACTCCATTCCACGCACTGCTCAAGTTTATTATAGACGCTGGTGCGTCATCGCAGGTTCAAAATTTTTTTCTACCTTGAAATTTATTTGCCACAGTAATTTTTTTATGTAAATCAACCTGTTTCAACAAGTCATGTTTTATTTCCTTATCCAATTCGACCCAATGACCAGCACGTAAATACGGCGGTAAACGTACACGCCCATAACGAATCCGTATCAAACGACTCACGGTTATACCTTGCGATTCCCATAAACGTCTGACTTCACGCTTTCGTCCTTCCTTGATAGTTACGTGATACCAATGGTTTGCGCCGTCACCGCCTGCGTCTCGAATATCATCAAAATGCGCAACGCCTTCTTCCAACTCAACCCCCGTTTTTAAATGCGTCAACATTTCATCACTAACATTACCCAATACACGCACTGCATATTCACGCTCCAAACCATAACTTGGGTGCATTAAACGGTTAGCAAGTTCTCCATCATTAGTTAATAAAATTAAACCAGAGGTATTAATATCTAAACGTCCCACAGCAATCCAACGTCCCGCAGCTAAATCTGGTAGATTTTTAAAAATTGTCGGACGACCTTCAGGATCGCATCGGGTACACACTTCACCAACAGGTTTGTGATAACAAATAATTTGACTAACTTGTGGTTGTAAACGTTTGCTTGTCACACGTCGCCCATTTAGTCGAATGTCGTCTTTATGACTCACTCGTTGCCCAATAATGGCTGTTTTGCGATTAACTTGCACCCGTCCCTCTTGAATCCAAGTTTCAATTTGGCGACGCGAACCTAATCCTGCACGGGCTAATACTTTTTGTAATTTTTCGGTAAACATAAGGGCTTTGAAAATGTAGTTTTAACGACGAATAGATGCCTGAATACCACTTAAACGCCGTACCCAAGGTTGACTTTCTTGTCTAAGTTGTTCTGGTAATTCATTTAATGCTTGATCAGCAACAGAACGCGATGAGTAAACACCAAAAACTAATACATACCACGCTTTATCTTGATACCGCGTTTCAAACATGCGGATATTAGTTAATTGGTATTTTTGTATAAAAGCACTTAAATTCATCGGATCATGTGTACCCATTATTTGCAAAGTATAATGCTCACCATTTTGTACCAGTAGCCATTGCTCATCTTTGGTCAACGGTTTAGTTTCGTCAACTGGCACCGATAATGGTTTAGATTGTGGCGATAAGTGAGTGTGAGATTGCAAACCTTGTTCTTTAGGCATTGTCGGCGTGGATGTGATTTCAATTTGCGTCGTTCGCTCGTCAGATAATCCCGGCATTATCCAATATAACCAAGCTGCCACTGCTAATAATAAACCTAATATCGCTAAACCAGACCACAACCAATTTTTATTATTTCGATGAGTATATAAATTATACTGTTGATCAACATGTTTTTGTAGTATTTGATAAGCTAATAAATTGATTTCATTAGGTAATCCTAAAGATTGTTCATAAATTTCATTAATAATTTTCTCGTCATCAAAGCTATTTTGATAATAATAACTTGTACCTTTTAGGTAAAATTGAATGTAATCTTTAATTTGTGATTTTTTTAATGTTGGAATATCTAAAGTGTGAATCAAGCTATCGTGCACAATCGCAAAATCTGGGGTCGCTAAAATGCTAGTGATTTGTGGCTCACAAAATAATACAACCCGAATTCGAGTTTGTACTTCACCTTGCATAGCTAATTCCACTAATAATTTTAATGTTGTTAATGGTAATAAATGTGCATCGTCTACCAATAAAATGGGTAGTTGACTTTTGTAACGGGTTGCCGCGATATGGGAACGTAAATTTTCTAATGCCACATTATTTGGTTTACCTTCATGACCTACTTTGAATTCTGATAATAAATTAGACAGCAAGACTTCAGAAGATAAAGCAGGCGTACTTTCGAGGTGATAAATCCACCAATTTTCATTAGCTTGACGTTTCAATTGATGCAGCAAACAAGTCTTACCACTGCCAGCTTCAGCTAACACAAGTAATAATTGCTCACTATTTTGAATTAAGTGTTTGATTAAATTGTAACGTTGCACCAATTCTGGCGTTTCAAAAAAACGGGTGATTCGTCCTTGTTGACTAAATGGATTAGTTTTAAAGCTATCGGTAGACATGGGCGCATTTTTGATTAGGCTGTTGAGCTTCTGCAATTGTACACTATTAGACAGGATTTTTGCTTTAAAGTAATGATTCAACATTCCATCTCGGTTGAGATTCTTAATACAATCAGCCGTTATCTGCTAAACTCACTCTTTTTAAGAAGTATTTTTTTCCAAATGACAGGCAAACCAATCGCTAGCCAATCGCCAATCAGAGGAAAAATATGCCACTGGTCGAAGTGGGGCAGGCAATGCTTCAATATCCAACTGAATTTTCAAATATACCATATAACTGCTTTCATCAGAAATTAAAGCCGCATCTATTAATGGAAAATCTTCTAAATAATTTAAGCGCATCAGTAAGGAATCTAATGAACTATGAATTTCTTGAATACCTGTATTCGTTAAATTTAGCATATATTTTTTACTTAGAGCAAAGTATTTTAATTCATACTGTTGTTTTAATGTTGTGATATTTTCATCCCATAAATACCAACGTTCACGTTTAATATCAATCGAAAGTAATAAAGTCAACGTCACACCATTTTGTAATGCTTCAATGACAGGTTCAGTTAAACCATAGTTAAACGACGCATCCAGCAAATATACGCCTTCCTCTAATTGGGTTTCAGCGTATTGAATGGTAAACTCTGCATAGACAAAGGAATGAGCCAATAGTAAAAAACTCAATAAAATCGATTGGATTGCAGTAAATTTAGCTTGTTTTAAGCAGGCTGGCATAATAAAAACCATCAAAACATTCTTTGTCACACGGTAAAATTTGACGACCTATTGTTTGAGCGCGTCCCCATGTATCAGGCAAAGTTTGTGCTTTAGCATTTGAATGTTGGGATATAAATTGTTGTATTTGCAACTCATTTTCTTGTCTAAACACTGAACAAGTCACATATAGTAATTTGCCATTCGGCTTGAGCAAGTTCCAACTTGCATTGAGTATATCGGCTTGACGTTTAGCCAATGCGCTAATATCACTAGCCTGACGTAAATATTTAATGTCAGGGTGGCGACGAATAACACCACTAGCTGAACAAGGTACATCAAGCAAAATACGGTCAAATTGCTTTTTATCCCACCACATATCAGGCTGGCTTGCGTCAGTGCAAACTACTTTAGCAGTTAAGCCTAAGCGTTGCAAAGTATTATGGATTTGTTCGATGCGATTTTGCTGATTGTCTAGTGCAATAAGTGTTTTTATATCATATTGTTCTAATAAATGTGCGGTTTTGCCGCCGGGCGCTGCACAGGCATCTAATACAATCGCTTGTGGTGGCACATCCAGCAAATGGGCTGCCAATTGCGCACCACCGTCTTGTACTGACAACCAACCTTCTGAAAAATAAGGTAATAATTTTACATCTACTGCTTTTTGCAATTGAATACCTGTATCTACATATAAGCTTGCTTTGGCTGCAATATTTTGATTTTCTAGTAATTTTAGATAGTGCTCACGATTAGTTTTACGCAAATTTACTCGCAAATTCATAGGTGGATATTGATTATTGGCTTGTGCGATTGCCTGCCAACATTGTGGCCAATCTTGCTGTAATCGTTTTAATATCCATTCTGGATGTGCCAAGCTTATTGTGTCATTTTTATCAACTTGTTGCAAAAATTCAACATGATTTCGCTGAAAATTTCGCAACACACCATTAACAAGTTGAGTTGACCAGTTTTTTTTTAATAGGCGAGTGATTTCAACAGTGGCAGAAATAGCAGCATGTTCGGGAATACGCAAATGGATTTGCTGGTACAAGCCTATTAGCAATACCGCTTCAATATCCGTGTCCTTAGTTTTAAAGGGTTTGTGTAATAGTTTTTTTAAAATAGCACGTAGACGCGGTAGCCAACGCATAACGCCATAAGCAAGCTCTTGGGCTAATGCACGTTCACGTTTGTCAGTGGGTAAATAAGTGTCTAGGCTATCGGAAAGAGATTGATGATGTTGTAAAACTTGGGTCAGCACTTTGACCGCGATGTAACGTGCATTGTTTTTCAAAGTGATTCCAATTATTGATGAATATTAACGCTTTATAATCATCATTATTTGCGTTTTTTAAGTTTAACGTAAAAGTTTGTGTAAGTTATACCGCAGGGTAACAAAATGCACCTTTGGGAAGGCGGCGGATAAACGCTTATTCAACAATCCCTATGGGAATAAGTAGGCTATTTTTGTGTTGCAAAACAAGTTTCACATCCGCGTAAAACAAGTTTTGCATATTTAATGAAATTGGTTTAATTTGTCAGTTAAAATATCTTAACCAACAAGTGCTACTGTACAAATGGTGAGTAATGCGCTGGGAAATAAGCCTAATGCTAAGATAGCAAGTGCATTAATGCTAATTGCAGTTTGTAAGCTCTTATCACTGCTAATAGTGGGTATGTCTGCCTCTGGTTTGTCGAAGTAAATCGCTTTCACCACACGCAAATAGTAAAACGCGCCGATAACCGAAAAAATGACTGCAACAATAGCAACCCACAAGAAACCTGCTTGAATAACTTCGTTTAATACGGTTAATTTAGCCCAGAAACCTACCATTGGAGGTACGCCCGCCATTGATAAGACAACGATCATCATTAAAAACGCATACCAAGGACTACGCTCATTTAACCCTTTGAAATCTGCAATATTATCTGCCTCAAATCCCTCACGACTAAGTAGAATTATCATACCAAAGCCGGCGGAACTCATTATTGCGTAGGTGATAACATAAAACATAGACGCAGCGTAACCTGTTTCAGTCGCAGTCAATGCGCCCATGAATAAAAAGCCTACGTGTGAAATAGTCGAGTAGGCAAACATACGTTTGATATTGGTTTGTACAATTGCTACTACGTTGCCGATAATCATCGATAATACCGCTAAAACGATTAACATGCCTTGCCAGCCTAAGTAGACATTTTCAACATTGCCAGATATACCGGATTTCAAACCAATTAAACCGTCTACTAATAAGCGAATTAACATAGCGAAAGCGGCAATTTTAGGTGCTGAGGCAATGAATAATGTCACCGCAGTTGGTGCGCCTTCGTATACATCGGGCACCCAATTGTGAAATGGTACTGCGCCAAATTTGAATGCTAAACCGACAATTAAAAATACCAAACCGAATAATAACATTTGTGTGTTATCGCCTGTCGTCGTCACAGTAGATGCTAACGTGGCTAAATCTAAAGTGCCTGTGACACCGTAAATAATGGACATACCGTAGAGCAGCATACCCGATGCAATCGCGCCTAATACAAAATATTTCATTGCCGCTTCTGTTGCAGGTTTAGAATCGCGGTGCATGGCGACCATTGCGTACATGGATAGGGATAACAGCTCCAAACCTAGATAAATAGTCAGTAAATTGGAAGCGGATACCATAACCATCATGCCTAAAGTCGCAAACAAGCCTAATACATAAAATTCACCTCGAAAGAAATTGCGTTCACGTAAATAAGTGCGAGAGTAAATAAATGCGAAGAAAACCACGATTAAAATGGAAATTTTTAAAATAGCCGCCATAGGGTCAGATATATACGTGCCACTCATTGCGTAAGTTGCTTGCTGTGGCATAGAGATGAATGTCGCTAATAGTGTCGCAAGTAATGCGCCTTGAGAAAGTTGATAGGTAAAATTACGTGCATTATCTGCTACATAGGCATCAATAACTAATACCAGTGATGCCAGTGTGAGTAGTATGATTTCTGGCAAAAGCACGAATAATTCAGCACTATTGAAGCTAAAATCCATAACATAGTTTCCTTTAATAATTTAGTTCTGTTTTTTTATATTGTTGATACAGACGTGATATAACTCAGACGTAATAGGTAATTGCTAATAGTCGCACAAGTATGCCACAGATTCCAATTTTTGACATCTTGAACAAACAACAACTTTCTTTATTAAACAGCTTTCATAATCTCACATTTTATGCTTAGATTAAACAAAATAACTGTAATAAAGGGATTCATCATGTATCGACACAAAAATTTTTGGCAGCAATTGCTGCTATTGCTAGTTTTTTGTTGGCAACCTATTCAAGCTGACGTTGGCGTTGTCTCTGGTGGAAATCAAACCATTAGTATTGGCAGCCCATCGACTAATATTGTTTTTAAAGTTACGGATGCTACTGGCAATCCATATACGGGTGTAATTATGCAATTCTCGATGCTTACACCATTAGGTACACCGGCAACACGCGGCTTGAGCATTACACAAGCATTAGTCAGTACCAATGCAGAAGCGTTTACCAGTTTGACAGCCGACGCGGCTTTTATGACTGGGACGTATACCGTTTTTGCTGGTGTACTTAGCGACCCGACTCAGGTGGGATTTACCACAGTCAACATCATTTCTAAAGCGGCGAATTCGCAAATTACTATTCAATCCGGTGCACAGCAAACCATTAAAGCAGGTCAACCGTCCGAACCAATCGTTTATCAAGTTTCCGATAGTTTTGGTCATCCTATCACAGGCGTTAATGTTAATTTCAGTCTAATTAATCCTGATGGACAAGTTGTGACTGATGCGTTGACGGTACAGCAAGCAGACGTGGACGGAAATGGACAAATTACCACCCAAATGAAGGCTCAAGCGACGCAAACATTAGGTGTATATGCGTTGATTGCGCAATTGACCAACGAAAGTACCAAATCAGTCAACACGACTATGACCGTTACAGCTTCTGATGTGGATAATTTAATTGCAGTATCAGCTAAAGATCAAAATCTCGCGGTCAATACTGAATCTTCCGCAATAACGTTCAAAGTCGTAGATAATTTTGCTAATCCAATTGCGGACGAAGTGGTTCATTTCACAGTGATTGCACCAGACGGAACGGTCAACGCAAATTTGCTGACTGTGCAAACGGCGACAACGAATGCACAAGGTTTAATTAGTACGCAATTGAAAGCAACATCAGTATTAGGGAGTTATCAAATTCAAGCCATTTTAGCGAGCGATAATAGTAAAATCGAGACGATTAACTTAATTGTCACAGATAGCAACACAGGTATTTATGTATTATCTGGCTATTTTTCGACTTTAGTGGCTGGCACGAAGCCGGAGAATATTCGATTTAAAGTCATTAATGCCAACGGTAGTTTAGCGAATAATGTGGGTGTTGTGTTTTATCTATATGATCCTACAGGACAATTGATGAGCGATGTGATTTTAAATCCTAATACGATTACTGACAATTTAGGTGAAGTTACATTACAACTCGCACCGTTGACCGCAAACGGTACATACATATTGCGAGCCGCTTTAGCCTCAGATACCAGTATTACTCAAAGTTTATTATTAACAGTGGTTGCAACAGAGCCGTCACAATTGACAGTTATTGAAGGCGCGGGGCAAGTTTTACCTGCTGGACGTACTGCTAAACCGACTATTTTTAAATTAACTGATGTATACGGTAATATCGTAACGGGTAAAACTATCAATTTTAGCGTCACCAATTTTGCGGGTAACGTACTTGCTAATAGTGTTGATCCAAATCATGGTATAACTAACGCAAACGGTCAAATAACGGTTCAATTTAATGCTAATACAATCCAAGATAATTATATACTCGCTGGGAAATTGGCTAGCAATGAGGCGGTGAAAGCATCTACAAATATTTTTATTACAGAACCATTGCCTGCCCTACCTAGTTTAGGCTTTATGACGATGTTGGATGCGTTAGGTCGTGACAGTTTGAATAAGCAAGCGTCGGCACACGGTGGTACATCGGTTAATGGCGGCATATTTTTAGCTGAAAATGCGCAATTGTCTACTGATGAGGCAAATATTCAAGCTTATATTAATATTGATCCAAATCATGTTGGACAAGTTGCTGATATTTTAGTCGTAGTGGGAATTACGCCCGCGTATCCAGAGGATGCGGAAGAAAATTATCTTATGTTTAACACGCCGCAAATATTGGAAGCTTGGATACCGGGTTTAGCACTCACAGCATTTCAAACGGGTGTTACGTTGGGTGATGTGGAATTGATTAAAATTTTCAAAGGCAATTTTGCTGGTGAAACGGGTCTATTACGTGTTGCTGTAGGTTATCGTTTGAGCAATGGAACAATAATTTATGGTGGTTTGATCAGTTTAAGCGTGTATTAAAAATCTAATCGAGCGGGTCGAACAGCCCGCCGCTTAACCTGAAATTTAAAAACTCTCCATGTCGTCACAACATTAAATGTGCGGATACAAGTGATGTCCTGAATTTATCGAAGGATTATAAGCCTGCATCCGCAAACCACGTTTTTTGTGATCTTTTTGCTCTCATATTACAAACGTAAAATTAAAATATTACCTTTTTGCGTTAATTCTAGGTGTTTCAGAAAACTCATCCCTAATAATATTTCATCACTGTCCATGTAGGGATTAATATTTGCGCGCACGCCATTCATCTCAATTAAACCGAGTGTTACGCTGTCCAATCGCGTACTGTAAACTGTAATTGTGCCATTAGCTGTACTTACCTGCATTGGTATACCGCGTTTTAAACCAATTTTTTTTGCGATGCGCTCAGGAATCGCCACATCCGTCGCACCTGTATCGAGTAAAAAAGTCACCGCATGACCATTAATTGTCCCTGTCGCTATATAATGTCCATGCGAGCCACGTTGTAAAATAACTTCTCGTTGTCCTGTATTGGTTTGATAAGTCTCAACTTGTTGATTGGGATTATACTTATTTTCCAAAAAACCATTAAAAACTAAGGTTAGCAATCCAATAATGATAATCCAAGCCACAATCATCATACCGGTACCGACTTTTTGTACTGGTTCAGTCATAACAGTGTTCCATTTTTTTGAGCAGTCGCAATATAATGCCACGTTTAAGTACAAGCTTTAACCTAAATCTATAAAATATTATTATTCGTTTTGTTTACAATATTCATCTTGCGTCACATCAGTTAGAATTTATATTCAATACCAATCAACCACTCCCGTCCGCGATTGGGCGTGCCTTCAGTCAAACGATTGCCCTGCGGTGCATCTTGATGGTTTTGATCAGATAGATTTTTAATTTGCGCATAACCAGCCCACGATTTTAGGAGTTACGCAGTTCAAACAAAAATTTATCTCGTTTTCTCGTCCCAATGGTCTCCGTTGGGATGCAGCATGGACGCTCTGCGTCCTGATTTAACACTTCAACTGCGTAACTCCTAGATTTATTAAAACCATAACGCAGTTTAGTATTGAACAATCAAACGCGCTTGGTATTTTTTACTATAAAATATCACTATAAATATGTTATTTTAAATTAAGAATGACCAAATGCGTTCCTCCAATTAGGGTAATCACATTAAATTTTTAATTTTCTAAAATCAAACGATTATAAAATACCACAACAAAGGTAATATTTCTATAACCCATTGATTGAGTAAATATTCCTTAATTTAATATGATTGCTCTGTCCGTCAGTCACAACAGTGTTCCATTTTTTTGAACAGTCGTAATATAATGCCGTGTTTTAAGTGCAAGCTTTAACCTAAATGTTTTACAAAATACTATTATTTATCCTGCTTGCAATCTTGATCCATTTACAATATCAACTGTGGCTTGGACAAGGTGGCTATCAAACTTTACAGCGTATGCAGCAACAATTAGCACAACAACAAGAAATTAATCGACAATTACAACAACGCAATCAAATATTAATTGCAGAAATAAAAGATTTAAAACAAGGTGTTGCAGTGATTGAAGAATATGCGCGTATGGAATTAGGCTTAATCAAACAAGGTGAGGTGTTTTATCAAATCGTCGAGTAATTATTGGGCAGTTGTACCCGCTGCGGGTGTCGGTAAACGCATGGGTAGCGATCGTCCTAAACAATATTTGTCATTGCAAGGTAAGCCGATTATTCAACACACTTTGGAACGGTTAGCTGCAACAGGTATCAAGGGAATGGTTATAGCTCTATCGACTACTGATCCCTATTGGCAAGATGTGCAATTATCCGTGCCTGTAATGCGTGTAGCGGGCGGAGTTGAACGTTTTCATTCCGTGTTAAACGGTTTGCATTATTTGCAGCAATATGCCTCATCTGATGATTGGGTATTGGTGCATGATGCCGCTAGACCGTGTGTACGTGTTGAAGATATACAACGTTTAATGCACAATTTGGCAACGCATCCTGTTGGTGGTCTGTTAGCTTTGCCTGTGCGCGATACCATGAAACGATCCGATACAGAAAATGCAATTGTTAAAACCATTAGTCGGGAGCAACTTTGGCACGCCTTGACACCGCAAATGTTTCGTTTGCAAATGTTGATTAAAGCATTAGAAATGGTATTAACACAACAGAAAACAGTGACCGATGACGCACAAGCAATTGAATTATTAGGGGAAAAACCTGTATTAATCACAGGTCATGCTGATAATATTAAAATTACTCATCCACAAGATTTGCAATTAGCAGAACTTTTTTTAATGCAACAGGCACAATATGAAAGTTAAAACAGGACTGGGACAAGATAGTCATCGTTTTGAAGTGCAAAAAACTGATAAACCATTAATTTTAGCTGGGGTTGTATTTGAAAATGAAATTGCACTAGCTGGCAATAGTGACGCGGATGTGGTGTTACACGCAATTACAAATGGCATTTCTGGCATTACGGGTGTAAATATTTTAGGCAAAATCAGTGATGATTTGTGTTTAAAGCAAGGCGTGACAGATAGTAAAGTATATGTTCAAGAAGCATTAACCTATTTAAATGACTGGAAAATTTGTCATATTTCTTGTAGTTTAGAATGTAAAAAACCTAAAATCACCCCGAAAATCCCAGAAATGAAACAAAGTATTGCGCAATTATTAGCTTTGACTGTGGATGATGTCGGCATTACCGCAACGACTGGTGAAGGTTTAACCGATTTTGGGCGGGCTGAGGGCATCCAAGTTTTTTGTATTGTGACGGCTGTAAAATAATTTAGATTTTCACGTATTGCGTAGTTAAAAAGCGAATTTTTCATTTTGTTGCAATTATTAACGATCCGATTACAATTTGGACGTTATAAAAATTTACTCTAAAAACATGTCTAAACAATTACCACGTATCGCTTTAACAACGGGCGAGCCTGCAGGTGTAGGTGTTGATATTTGCTTACAACTCGCATTACAACCCATTGCTGCGGATATTGTCGCCTATGCCGATCCCGACTTATTGCAACAACGTATGCAGCAACTTGGGTTAAAAATTCAGCTCGACGTACAGCAACAGCATTTACCTAGTCAACATCAAGTCGGACATTTAAAAGTAAAACCGATTCCATTAATTCAACCTTGTATTGCAGGACAATTAAACGTACATAATGCCACTTATGTTTTGAATATGCTGAAACAAGCTTGTCATGATTGCCAAACAGGTGAATTTGACGCGCTCGTGACAGCACCCGTACATAAAGGCATTATCAACGCGGCGGGTATCCAATTTAGTGGACATACTGAATTTTTTGCACAGCAAACTCAAACAGATAAAGTTGTGATGATGTTAGTAACGCAAAATTTACGAGTTGCATTAGTCACCACACATTTACCATTAAACCAAGTAAGTACTGCGATTACCCAAGACAATGTTGAACGCACAATTAGGATTTTACATCATGATTTAAAAACGAAATTTGGCATTAATAATCCGTGTATTAACGTATGCGGACTTAATCCTCATGCCGGCGAAGGAGGATATTTAGGCACGGAAGAAATTGAAATTATTGAACCTGTATTAACTAAATTGCGTGCAGAAGGAATGCTATTACTAGGCGCGTCGCCTGCCGATACCGCATTTACTGCTAATGCTTTACTAAATGTCCATGCCATTTTAGCCATGTACCATGATCAAGGTTTACCCGCATTAAAACAAAAAGGTTTTGGTGAAGCGGTCAATGTCACTTTAGGGTTACCGATTATTCGCACCTCTGTGGATCATGGCACAGCATTAGAATTAGCGGGTACAGGACGTGCGTTAAGTGATAGTTTATACTACGCAACACAAACTGCTTTAAATATAGTTGCGCATCGACGAGAATCTACATGAAATACCTCATTTTTATCAGTTTAATGATATTACTTAATGCCTGTTCCAAACAAATCGCTTTTGGTGAGTGTGATTATCGTATTCGCAGCGCGGAATGTCAGCGTTACACCCTACGTCTACAGCAAATTGATATGGTAACGACCAATTACGAAGCAGCAGATAAATTGATTGAAAATGCTAAACAACATATCGACGACAAGCAACGTATCCTAGTCACGACGATTGCGGATATTAATAATTTGAGCGATAGCGCACCATTAGGGCGTTTAGTAGGTGAACATATCGCCTCGCGCATAACAGAACGCGGTTATAAAGTTGTAGAAGTACGTTTACAAGATAGCGTATCGCTTGTGCCCTACACGGGTGAATTTATTTTGTCGCGTGGGGTGAGAGAATTACGTGAACTCGGTCGAGCGCAAACAGTTAGCCGTATCGTGACAGGAACTTATACCGTTGCCGATGAAACGATTTTTATTACTTTGAAAATTTTAGATTTTTGGGACAGTAGAGCAGTTGCTTCCTACACTTACACCTTACCAATGACTAAAGATATTAACCAATTACTAAAAAAAACACGCGCTTGGTGGTGGCTATGATGATTAGAAAATTAGTAAATTTTTCGTCATTTTCGACTTGCACAAACCATATTTGATTGCCCCAAATTTGTTAGATTGTAAATTTTATCTCAAACACCATAAATATTTGCAATACAACATGTCAATTTATCCTAGACATTATCAATAAATCTCGCTATATTAGCAATTGCTAATTTATTTTTTAACTTATGTTTAGAATTACTTGAATATACTTGTTTTTAAAGTGATTTTATAACTAAGATAAGACAAGGTTGAAAGATTATGGATGAACAAAAAATGTCCGCCAAAGATGTTGAACAAACCCTATACGCTAAACGAGAAAAAATTTATCCTCGCATTGTGTTGGGTACTTTCACTCGACTAAAAGCACTTAGTGGTATTATTCTACTAGGTATTTTCTATATTTTCCCTTGGATACAATGGGGTGACAGGCAAGCCGTTTTATTTGATTTACCAGCGCGTCAGTTTCACATTTTTGGTCTCACATTTTGGCCTCAAGATTTTATTTATCTCGCATTTCTACTGATCATTGCAGCAATGACTTTATTCTTTTTTACCACACTTGCGGGGCGTTTGTGGTGTGGTTACGCTTGTCCGCAAACCATTTGGACTGATGCGTTTTTATGGATGGAACGTCTAGTAGAAGGTGATAGACCTCAGCAAATAAAGCTTGACAAAACACCGATGGATTTTCGTAAATTCCGCATTAAATTTACTAAACAATTTTTATGGATTGCATTTTCACTCTTTACAGGCTTCACATTCGTAGGCTTTTTCACCCCAATTCGTGAATTATGGGACGGCATTATCAGCTTTAATTTAAGTGGTTGGGAAACTTTTTGGTTATTTTTCTACAGTTTTGCAACTTATGGCAACGCAGGTTGGATGCGTGAACAAGTTTGCACCTATATGTGTCCGTATGCACGTTTCCAGAGCGCGATGTTTGACAAGAACACCATGATTATCGCTTATGATGAAAAACGTGGAGAACCACGCGGCTCTCGTAAACGGAATGAAAATCCTAACGAAAAAGGCTTAGGTGATTGTATTAACTGTACTTTATGTGTACAAGTCTGTCCGACAGGGATAGATATTCGTGACGGGTTGCAATATCAATGTATCAGTTGTTCAGCTTGCGTTGACGTATGTGATGATGTGATGGATAAAATGGGTTATCCCAGAGGTTTAGTTCGTTACACGACAGAAAATGCGTTACGTGGTGAAAAAACCAATATATTTCGCCCACGTATTTTTGTTTACGCGACAATTTTACTTTTATTAATGGCAGGTTTAGGCTATTCAATTAGTCAACGTGTTGGTTTGGAATTGGACGTATTACATGATCGGGGTACGTTGTATAAGGAAGTCGCGGATGGAAGAATTAAAAATGTTTATACTTTGAAAATTTCCAACAAGGATAATGTAGATCACACTTACGATTTATCTGTTTCAGGTATTGAAGGTTTAGAGTTAGCTAAACCAGAGTTAATTGCTGTTGAGTCTGGTAAAGTGCATGAGGTAGTTGTTTCACTCACCGCAGCCCCCGAAGCTTTGAAAACCTCCAACAACGAGGTAATATTTACCTTGACTGCAAAAGATAATGAAAAACTAACCATCACCGAAGATGCACGTTTCCTAAGTCCGTTGAAACGTTAAATTATTCCGTTAGCTGTTTCGTTGTTTTCAAATTTATTGACTACAACAACATAATAAAATTGTGTTAATCTCGTTCATGAGCAATTGGATGATAAAAAGTTATGGATTTTTACTTTTTACCCTATTGCTCTTTTTTGCCAACCTTTGGCGAAGGTATTGCTGATTAAGCTAACAATTTATATACTGAAAAACGTTTCTATAATACAATGTGAAAAAATGACTGTTGGAGAAAAATATGTCTTCTGAGCCTTTGATTATTGAAGGTTATACCTTGTCGCAGCTAATTGACGCAGTAAAAAAAATTGCCCAACATGCTGGCGAAAGAATACTAGAAATCTATGAATCTGATGATTTTAGTATTAAACAAAAGGCAGATGATTCTCCATTAACTAAGGCGGATATGGCGGCACACAATATGATTGTGTCAGGCTTGCAAAAATTGACAACTATTCCTATCTTGTCCGAAGAATCAGCACATATTGATTTTACAGAACGCCAAACTTGGACACGTTACTGGCTAGTTGATCCGCTGGATGGCACACGAGAATTTATTAAACGCAACGGTGAATTTACTGTTAATATTGCGTTAATAGATAATCATAATGTAATTTTAGGTGTGGTTTATGTACCCGTAACGGGTGTTTGTTATTATGCTGCGCAAGGTATGGGCGCGTTTAAGCAACAACCTAGTCAGAACGTTCAGCCTATTAAGGTGCGCGCTACGGATATGACGCAATTAACTATAGCGGGTAGTCGTTCTCACGCTAGCCCTAAGTTAAAATCTTTTATTGATACTTTAAATACTAAAGTTAAATTAATTAGCATTGGTAGTTCGTTAAAATCATGCTTAGTAGCAGAAGGTCAAGCTGATATTTACCCGCGTTTTGGTCCAACTTCGGAATGGGATACAGCCGCAGCCCAGTGTGTCGTAGAGCAGGCTGGCGGATTTTTAACTGACTTAATGTTGAAACCATTACGTTATAACACCAAAGCTTCTTTATTGAATCCGCATTTTCTTGTTTTCGGCGATGATTCGCCTGCATGGGCGGACTATCTTGCTAAAATTGAATAAAAATTTTTCCATTTCGCTCTGATGTAAGTTGTAGCTAAGCAATTGTAACTATCAACTAGCAATTATTAAGATTTACTGCTAATCTTAAAGTATGTATATAGAAATTCATAGAATATTTTTAAATCAAGTGGTGTCGTTTTTATGAAAAAACTCATCCTCATGTTGTTGGTTGCATTCACGAGCAGTTTTGTTGGTATTCAGATACCGCAGGCGTGGGCTGAGAATAAAACCCATGTTGAAAAGTTAAAAGAAACCAAAAAGTGTGATCGATGCAATTTGAGTTATGCGAAATTGATCGGTGCCCGGTTGGTTCGGGCGAAGTTGCGTAGTGCAAACCTGAAAGGTGCCAAGTTAAGAGGTGCAAATTTGCGTGGTGCCGATATGACAAAAGCAGATTTGACTGGTGCTGAATTAAGACGGGCTAATTTGAGAGGTGCGAAATTGCGTGATGCGCAGTTACGAAACGCAAATTTACGTGGTGCAAATCTTCGTGGTGCTGATTTACGCGGTGCTGATTTGCGTGGCGCGAGTTTCAGAGGCGCGAATATTAAGCAAGCCAAAATACAAGGTGTTAAAAATGCTGATTTTGCAGGGGCTCAAAAATAATTTTACCAAATTAGAATTGCTAAGTTTTTCAATGGATTGAATGCTTTTTTGAATTAAATAAAATAAATGAATTGCGAAGGGTAGAACCCGTTTGAAATCTAAATCGGTTCTATAATCATCATATTTTTTAAGGGATTGCAAAATTGAAATATGTTGAAGTCGTTGCCGACGCGCATAGTGCCGAAACCGTTGCAGCAATTGCACTGAAGGTCAAAGCGCAGGACTTTCGTTTGAGTAACACTAATCAGGATGGTATGCAGCAAATACGAATCCTGCTTGATGACGATAAGCTTCAATTAGCACTTGATACACTGCAAACTGTGTTGGGTGCTCAGCCCACTGCTCGCATTATTGTCCTTTCTGTTGAAAAGGGTTAGATAGCAGCTATTGAAAACTTAGTTATACTTTTCTATACTTAGTA
>CAYMCP010000013.1:0-51127 GCA_964388965.1 uncultured Thiotrichaceae bacterium
AAATCGATAAATAGTTATCTATGGATAGGTTTAGATAAGTTTGAAATAACGGGAATTAAAATGGAAATAGACAGAAATATACCCACTTATGAGGAACTCTTTTATCAGCATCAACAAGAGGTTATGTTACAATTACAACCTGTTCCTAGCAGCTCTACAAAGCAAACATCAACCTATCATCCAAGTTTTTATACCCAAAATATAGCATTATTTTTAGTTGAAAAAAATTATCAATTCGGCTCTAAACTGATACATTAGCCGTATTTTATATAACGCTTAGGCTCGCTGTTCAAATTCAGTCGAGCCTGTTCCACAGTATCTAAAAAAGTGCATGACCTCTGCGTTTGTGCACCTGCATTCGCTCAACAATTTATTTTATCAATTTAATCTACTATTCATACAACATCACATCAGCAATCGTTTGTGCCCATTGATTGAATGCAGGCACGTTAAATAAATCATTACCGATTGCGCGGTGCATGTCTGAAATCAACATCACGCCCATTTCTCGATGTCTGAACCGAGTGGCAAAATCTAAAATATGCCCCAAAATTTCTATTGCATTTGACTGATCTTTAGCGCGAATTGCACGACCAACTAATGCAGCAGCAACAGCATATTGCAAATCAGTATCATGAGGCGGCTCAACATTCAACCCCTGAATGATCGCATCTAAATCTGGCATATTTTCCAAATTCATAATGAATGTATGCAATTCAATCCCCGCCGCGTCACCAACACAAGCTTGCAATGAGCCAAGTAATAATTCAGGATAATCTATAAATTTTTGCAAAGCGCGGTGCGCAAATTCCCAAGAACGCGGCGAAGGAAAAGCAACAGGATTATGTGCTGGATCAAAATCAAATAATAATTCAGGACGAAAACGTAAAAAACCAATAATTCGCTCATCAATTTGATTTTTATACGCCCACGATACCCAATCATCTAAATATACAGATACTTCAAAATGAGAAAAACGATTAGCCAGCGGTGAAGGCATCGCGTAAGTCACACCACGATCACCTTGACGATTACCCGCAGCAAAAATAGCCCAACCTTCAGGTACTTGGTACTCTCCCAATCGACGGTCTAAAATCAACTGATAAGCGGCTGCGGAAACACTCGGTGGCGCGGAAGTAATTTCATCTAAAAATAAAATACCTGCTGCACCATGTTTGTTTTTATTTGGCAATAATGCGGGAATAGCCCACTCCACCGTCTCGGCAACCCGGAACGGAATACCACGTAAATCACTAGGCTCCATTTGCGACAGACGAATGTCAATTATTGGAACTTGATATTTAATCGCAACTTGAGTCACAATCTGCGATTTGCCGATGCCGGGCGCACCCCACAACATAACGGGTGTATGATGTCCCTTGTCGGTACTGAGAAATTCTTGCTCTAAAATAATACTTAAATGCGCTGGTCGCATAATTTTTAATTCTACTTTTGAGTTAAAATTAACTGTATATCGATCTGATTGATGACGTTTGTAAACAGGATGTTAATCATTAAATAAACTTAAAGCCTGTTGAATTCGCTTGATAGTGCGTTGCTGACCAATTAACGCCACAGTAATATCAATTGAAGGTGAGGTTGTGCCGCCTGTAACCGCAATACGCAACGGTTGTGCAATTTTGGCAAATTTTAATTCATACTGTTGTGCAACTTCTTCAATCGTGGCGTGAATAATTTCTTTTGTCCATGTCGTTAATGTCGCTAATTTCTCAGCTAATGTTGATAACGCAGGTTTTATTGCTGCTTTAAAATGTTTCTGTACCGCTTTGTCGTCATATTCGACCGCATCGGTAAAAAAATACCGGCTCGTTTCGACTAACTCTTTTAAAGTTTTACAACGTTCTGCTTGCACTTCAATCAATTGCATGAGTGGCGGACCACTTGCCATATCTAAACCTTGTTTTTGTAAATGATATAACAAATGGGTTGCAACACTATCTCTAGGCGATTCTTTCAAGTAGTGCTGGTTTAACCAAATTAATTTTTCCGTATTAAACGCCGATGGTTTACCATTAACATCAGATAAATCGAATAAATCAATCATTTCCCGAATTGAGAAAATCTCTTGATCGCCGTGCGACCAACCTAAACGCACTAAGTAGTTTAATAAAGCCTCTGGTAAATAACCATCATCTTTGTAATTCATCACGCTCACGGCACCATGACGCTTGGATAAACGTTGACCATCATCGCCTAAAATCATCGGAACGTGAGCGTATTGTGGAATAGGTGCGCCTAAAGCTTGCAAAATGTTAACTTGACGTGGTGTATTATTCAAATGGTCGTCGCCACGAATCACAT
Source organism: uncultured Thiotrichaceae bacterium (assembly GCA_964388965.1). Classification (GTDB taxonomy): domain Bacteria; phylum Pseudomonadota; class Gammaproteobacteria; order Beggiatoales; family Beggiatoaceae; genus Albibeggiatoa. The sequence continues at coordinate 2,323 of CAYMCP010000013.1, forward strand.
GAGTAATTTCCATATCCCAATCGTCTACTACAACGGTTAGATTGTAAGTTGGCGTACCGTCCGAACGCGCAATAATCAAATCATCTAATTCTGTATTACCGACTGTCACTAAACCTTTAATTAAATCTTTAATTATAACTTCACCATCTTGCGGATTCTTAAAACGAATCACAGGCTTAACCCCTTCTGGAGGCGTGTCTTGTAAATCTCTACAGTGTCCATCGTAACGCGGTTTTTGTTTATTTGCCATTTGCTGTTCACGCAAGTTGTCTAAACGTTCTCTGGAGCAATAACATTTGTACGCTTTACCCTCATCTAACAGTTTTTTAATGACTTCTCGATAACGCTGAAAACGCAATGTTTGATAGTAAGGTCCTTCGTCGTGAATCAAGCCTAACCACGCCATACCTTCTAAAATCGCATCCACTGACTCCTGCGTTGAACGCTCTCGATCAGTGTCTTCAATGCGCAAAATAAACTGACCTTCATGTTTGCGAGCATAAAGCCATGAAAATAAAGCAGTACGCACTCCACCAACATGCAAATAACCGGTGGGACTGGGTGCAAAACGAGTACGAACAGTCATTGCAATCCTTTTATAATGTTATTGAATTAATTTAATTTACTGCGTTTTTTATACGGGAATTTGCAGCGAGTTAAGCTCTGTTTTTTCTTTAAAATCGCAATCTTTTTGCGGGCATACTTTTTCTGTACCCCAACGTTTGGTTGTTTTCAAAGTTAAAATTGGCCAACCACATTTTGGGCAAGGCTCGTCCAACGGTGGGTGTGATACCGCATATTTGCAATCAGGATAACGGTCGCAAGAGTAGAAAAATGTACCAAAACGCGACTTGCGCCGTATCAATTGCCCTTGCTGACAAGTTGGACAGGTAATACCCGTTTTATCTTCCTCAGCCGCTTCGACGTGTTTGCATTTTGGATATTGGCTGCAACCGACGAATTTACTGCCACTGCGTGAGCTTTTAATGTGTAAATCAGAGCTGCATAATGGACATTTACGCCCTTCAACAACTTGTGGTTGATAAGACTGACGGGCAGCCGCTGCTTCTGCGTCTTCGTCTACATTACGTGTATAATCACAATCTGGATAGGCTGTGCAGGCAATAAAACGTCCAGTCTTACCCAGTTTTACCACCAATTGCGCACCACATTTAGGACATTTTTCGTCTAATGGTTCTTGGGTCACATCTTTCTTGTCAACGGTTTCCATTTTTTCATCGACTAATTTTTTAAATGTATCCCAAAAATCACGCATTAATGGCTTCCATTGCTGTTCACCGCGCGACACTGCATCTAGCGAATCTTCTAATTTTGCCGTAAAATCATAATCCACGTATTGGGTAAAATGCTCTGTCAGTAATTTGTTGACAGTACGTCCCACATCGGTTGGAAAAAAGCGTTTTTTATCTAAAACAACATATTCACGTTGCTGTAGAGTCGAAATAATTGAAGCGTAAGTAGAAGGTCGTCCAATGCCATGGACTTCTAACGTTTTGACTAGGCTCGCTTCCGTGTAACGTGGCGGCGGCTCAGTAAAGTGCTGCTCGGCACGAATCGCCAATAAATCTATTAAATCACCTTTTTGCATTTCAGGTAATAATTTTTCATCCGTACCAGAATCATCTTTTTTATCGTCTTCACTTTCCAGATATACGAGCATAAACCCCGGTTTAGCTACTACCGAACCATTAGCACGGAAAATATTTTGTTCCGTACCACAAGCTAAATCTACTGCAACGGTATTTAACGTGGCATGAATCATTTGACAGGCAACGCTGCGTTTCCAAATCAAATCATATAATTTATATTGATCTTGAGTCAGTGATGATTTTATCTCATCTGGGTGGCGCATGGTGGAGGTCGGACGGATTGCTTCATGCGCTTCCTGAGCATTTTTAGATTTCGTTTTAAATTCATTAGGTTGATTAGGTAGATTTTCTTTACCGTAACGCTGTGCGATAGTACTACGGATTTCTTCAATCGCTTCTTTGGCGAGATTGACAGAATCTGTACGCATATAAGTGATTAAACCTACTGCACCCTCACCAATATCGATCCCTTCGTACAATTTTTGTGCAGTCATCATTGTACGCTTGGTGGTAAAACCCAATTTACGTGCTGCCTCCTGCTGTAAAGTTGAAGTAGTAAAAGGAGCGGCGGGTTGTTTTTTGCGTTGTTTCTTCTCAACCTTAATGACTTTTAGCTTACCCTGTGCTTTGGCGAGCAAATCATCTCGAATTCGTGTTGCATCAGTTTCATTATTAACTTTAAATTGCGTGATTTTTTCATCAGCATATTTAGTTAATTTAGCAATAAATTCACTACGATCTTTTTTACTATCGGCTTCAATTGTCCAATATTCTTGCGGTTTGAATTGCTCAATTTCGAGTTCACGCTCGACAATCAGACGTAAGGCTGGACTTTGCACCCGACCTGCAGACAAACCTTGACGTACTTTGTGCCACAGCACAGGTGATAAATTAAAACCAACTAAATAATCTAGGGCGCGTCGTGCCTGTTGAGCATTAATGAGAGCATCAGATAATTGGCGCGGGTGTGCGACTGCGTCTTGAATTGCAGATTTAGTAATTTCATGAAATACAACACGATGTACAGGTTTATTTTGTATTAAATCGCGTTCTTGTAATAATTCGCATAAATGCCAAGAAATAGCCTCACCTTCTCTATCAGGGTCAGTAGCAAGATACAAAGTGTCTGCTTTTTTCATTGCTTTGCTGATCGCATCCACGTATTTACCACTTTTAGCAGGCATTTCGTAGTGCATCGCAAAATCATTATCAGGCTCAACCGCGCCTTTTTTGGGCAATAAATCACGTACATGACCATAAGAAGCCAGCACTTCAAAATCTTTTCCTAAATATTTTTTGATGGTTTTCGCCTTAGCAGGTGATTCCACAACGACTAGATTTTTGCTCACAACGATTAACTTCTCGGCTAGTTGGTAACGATTTAAAGAAATAACGGTAATTTTAACTTACGTCAAGTGTTTTTTTATCTACAGCTTTTTATCACAGTGTAAAAATATTATTAAAAACAAAATGATAGCAAGGTAAATTGTGTTATATAAAATTTATTCTTTTCTGTAGAATCCATTTGAAATCTAAAAAATATGTTAAACTTTCAAGTTTACACCGACATTCCGTACCCAATCGGGGGATAAATGATATTTATCACATAGTGGTGGTTAGAAACGGAAAAAGAAATAGAGAAAACGATTCAGTGGGACGCGCCAACGTCCATTGAGCGTCTACACACTTGACGCAGTGCGTAGAACAAGAATTGACTCGTGATGACGCACCGCGTCGTCACCCAGTGGGACGCACCAGCGTCTGTTAAGCGTTTACACACTTGACGCAGCGCGTCAGCGGCGCATTCTACACGGTGCGTAGAACGAGAATTGTTAGAATCTGGAAAATATTGCGCACATCCTCTTCTAAAATAATGCTACTAAATCCACGCATACACTGCTTGGTGTAATTGACGTAACTGCATATTATCTATCTCAGTATCAGGTGGCATATAGGGGAATTTAATTAAAATCTTACCTTGCTGCTGCCAATTAAACTGTTTTGGATCATGTGCTTGTAACCATGCTAACCATGCTCCACCACTCAAACCTGCACACGCTTCCCGCCCATATTGTTGAATCGCAATCCAACGTAATAAACTATCAATTCGATTTACACGCTCATAGGCGGTCAAAGTCGGTTTATTAATCGCCTGCCACTCTAACTTTGCTGTTTTGCGCCATTGATGAGATTTTTTCTTATTACGCAGCGTAAACCATAGCAATTTGATTAAAATCACCATCAACAAAATAGTTAAAATCACCAACCACCAACCCAATGGCAAGGGATACCAAGAAATCGAGTCTAAACCGCGAATATCATGTAATTCAGCATTCATCTGTGTACAAGCCTCTTTTGCATACGTTGACGTAAGCCAATTAATAAACTGTCGTGTACCACGTCATTGGTCGCAATCGAAATGAAATCTATACTAAGTTGACGTGCTAATTGTTCTAACTGTTGCTGTCTTGATTGCCAAGCCTGTTGATAACGTTGTAAACCTTGCTTTAAATCTGTGTTAACAGTGATTTTATGCCCCTGTAAGTCATTAAAATTAACTTGTCCTACCGCTGGCAATTGATAATCGGCAGGGTCTACAATGTGAATTAATATTACTTCATGCTGTTGATAAAGCTGCATCAAAGCTTTTTTTAATTCAGCAATCGGTACTTGATGCAAGTCGGCGATAATAAAAATCAATGCACCCGTAGGTGTGGAGCGATTTAACATTAATAAAGCTTGGGGTAATGTGACTATTTCACCATCATTTTTTGGTATTTCAGTAAATTGACGCAATAAACGACTTAACTCACGCTGTGAGCGTTGTGGTCTAAAAAATAATGGCTTTGTCTGCCCAAACAACAACCCCCCTACTTTATCGCCATGTCCATTTGCACTCCAACCTAGCAATGCGGCAACATAAGAGGCTTGAATAGATTTGAATGTGCCGCGTGTGCCAAATTGCATCCGTGCACCAGTATCGACGCATAATAAAACTTGACGTTCACGCTCTTCACGATAGACTTTTAAGTATGGTTTACGCATTCGCGCTGTGACCCGCCAGTCAATATTACGAATTTCATCCCCGTAACGGTATTCGCGTACTTCGTCAAAATCCATCCCTTGACCACGAAATGTAGAAGCATATAAGCCGCTCAAGGGTGTTGCAACTCGCTGATGAGTATGTAAGCCAATTTGATGCGCATAGTGACGCAATGCGAGTAAATCATCTAATTGTGGAAGTAGCATAAGCAAAAATTCAAATCAATCATCTAGGGTTAAATAAGGTATTTTATCTTAGTTCGTCATATTTTTGCTAACAATGGCTGATAGACTAGCAATTTTCAATATTCAGATGCAAAATAAATTTTCGTATTCCCGCAATTGATTCAGAATAAAAATGTATTTTACACACAGTAATCAAATATAACGTGATTTATCTGTAAAAAATATATCTTTTTAACTTAGCTGATTGAGAAATAAAATTGTAAATATCATCAAGATAGATTAACATTAACAAACACCACATTTATTTAATACATATCTATGCTTTTATCCGACCTCTCTGTCAAACGTCCTGTTTTTGCAACTGTTGTTAATTTACTACTTGTAACTTTTGGTATTTTAGCATTTTCACAATTACCGCTACGAGAATATCCCGATGTAAACGCGCCAATTGTTTCCATTTCAACTGATTATCGCGGCGCATCTGCTGCAATTGTCGAAACTAAAATTACTCAAGTATTAGAAGAACTTGTTAGCGGTATTGAAGGCATCAAGAGTATGAGTTCTTCCAGTAGTGATGGCGGATCACGAATTAATATTGAATTTAAACTTACTCGTGATATTGATGCCGCTGCAAATGATGTACGTGAGCGTATTGCGCGCGCTTTAGACGATTTGCCAGAAGAGGCTGATCCGCCCGAAATTTATAAAGCAGATTCTAATACCGATGTCATCATGTGGCTTAATTTATCTAGTCCAACTCTGAGCAGTTTGGAATTAAGCGATTATGCAGAACGTTATTTACAAGATAGATTTGCAACGGTAGACGGTGTGGCACGAGTAAGGATTGGTGGTGGTGGGCGTTATGCAATGCGAATTTGGCTAAATAGTTTAGCCTTAGCCGCACGACAATTAACAATTACAGATATTGAAGATGCACTGCGACGGGAAAATGTTGAATTACCAGCAGGACGGATTGAATCCAAAGACCGCGAATTTACTTTGCGGGTTGCACGAGGTTATCGTAATGCTGATGATTTTGCGCAATTGGTCTTAAAACAACAACCAGATGGCACCTTGATTCGTCTAGCTGACGTGGCACGAGTTGAATTAGGAACAGATGAATATCGTAAGGAATTGCGCGGTAATGGTGAGCCTATGGTCGGGATTGGTATTATCAAGCAGTCTACCGCTAATACTTTAGCTGTATCGCGTGCTGTTAAACGTGAAGCGGAAAAAGTCAGCCAGCAATTGCCTGAATACATCAAATTACACGACAGTTACGATACTTCAGTATTTGTTGAAGGCGCGATTCAAGAAGTCTATCGAACTTTATTTATTACAATGATTTTAGTTGTAGTGGTGATCTTAGTATTTTTAGGTAGCTTACGCGCCACGCTGGTGCCGGCAGTAACCGTACCTATTTCGTTGATTTCGGCATTTATCGCCTTATCCATGCTAGGTTTTTCAGTTAATTTACTCACCTTACTCGCCTTAGTTTTAGCCATTGGCTTGGTAGTAGATGATGCCATCGTCGTTTTAGAGAATATTTATCGACGCATCGAGCTTGGAGAACCACCATTAACTGCCGCGTATCATGGTGCTCGTCAAGTCAGTTTTGCTGTCATTGTGACAACTTTGGTGCTGATTGCAGTTTTCGTCCCCATCGCATTTTTACAAGGCAATGTAGGGCGGTTATTTGCTGAATTTGCTTTGACAATGGCGGCGGCTGTCAGTTTTTCCAGTATAGTCGCATTATCACTGTCGCCTATGATGTGCTCTAAATTATTCAAACCTAATGCGCGTAAAAGCTTAATTCATCGCATAATTGATAGCTTTTTTAGATATTTAGCCATCATTTATCAAAAATTACTTGAATTTGTGCTAAAAGTTTCATTTTTAATTATTTTATTACTAATTGGCATCGGTTTTGGGATTTATTACTTATTTCAACAGTTACCCACTGAATTTACACCCAAAGAAGACAGAGGCGCATTTTTCATCATGATGACAGCACCAGAAGGTGCAAGTTTTAGTTATACACAACGCTATATGGCTGAAATTGAAAAAACCATGTTACGTTATGTAGAAAATGGTGAAGCAATACGCGCATTGGCTCGTGTACCTCTTAGTTTTGGTAACAGTGCAGTGGTGAATTCTGGCATTGGGATTATGGTATTGGAAGATTGGGATAAACGCCGACCTGCTTGGGCTATGATGAGTGAAGTCATGGGCGATATGAAACAACTCGTTGGTGTAAAAGCGTTTACTGTGATGCGGCGCGGATTGGGACAACGTGGTATTGAGCAACCTGTACAATTTGTTATCGGTGGGAGTAGTTATGAAGAATTGGTGCAATGGCGAGATATTATTTTAGATAAAGCGCGCCAAAATCAAAATTTAATCAGTGTAGACGCGGACTACAAAGAAACTAAACCGCAATTAATGCTAGTTATTGATAAAAATCGTGCCGCAGATTTAGGTGTTTCGATTCAGGAAATTGGACGCACTTTAGAGACACTACTTGGTTCACGGCGCGTCACGACTTTTCTACATCGCGGTGAGGAATATGATGTTATGTTAGAGGGTGAAGATCAGGATTATCGTACACCAGCCGATTTAGCTTCAATTTATGTGCGAGCAGAAAAAACGGGTATTTTAGTACCTTTATCCAGTTTAATTACTATACATGAAACCGCGACATCTACCAGTTTAGAACGTTATAACCGTATGCGAGCAATTACCATTTCTGCCAATTTAGCAGAAGGTTATACTTTGGGTGAAGCATTAAGTTTTCTGGAAAATATTGCCAAAAACGAGATACCGCTAGCACAAATTGATTACAAGGGTCAATCTGCGGATTTTCAGGACTCAACTCGTTCAGTGAATTTTACTTTCATTTTAGCTTTACTGGTAGTGTTTTTAGTTTTAGCAGCCCAATTTGAAAGTTTTATTCATCCATTAGTAATCATGCTAACCGTACCACTGGCGATTTTTGGTGCGTTACTCGGTTTAAATGTAATGGGATTAAGTATTAATATTTACAGTCAAATTGGTATTGTGATGCTGATTGGTTTAGCAACGAAAAATGGTATTTTAATTGTCGAATTTACCAATCAATTACGTGACGCAGGTCAGGAATTTAAGCAAGCTTTATTAGAGGCTTCGCAACAACGTTTGCGCCCCATTCTGATGACGGCGATTACCACAATTATGGGAGCTTTACCGTTGATTTTAGCGCATGGTGCAGGCTCTGAAAGTCGTATTGTAATTGGTGTTGTTATTTTCTCTGGCGTGACTTTTGCGACTGTATTTACCTTATTTGTCGTACCCGTTGCATATTGGTTATTAGCAAAACATACAACATCACCAAATGAAATTGCACGGCAATTAGAAACGTTGGCGCGTAATAATTAATAATTTGTCTTTTTATCTTATTTTATGATACTGCCACTATTGTCCACTTGCCATTGATAAATTGAAATTCATGCGTACAACCCATTGCTTTAGCATCGCTTTGTTGATTTGGTAATTCAGTAATTACAATTTCTCCGGCAGTACGCAATAACTGAATTTCTTTTTTTAATGCAGGGTCTGTATTTACGGGGACAAAATATTTATTTGTAAGTGGTTGTTCATACTCTTCTAATCCAACTAAAGTGGATAAATTGGTACTAAAACCAGTTGCAGGACGATCTCGACCAAATGCCTTACCTAAATTATCATAACGCCCACCTTTCGCAATTGCATCACCATGTTTAGCGACATAAGCGGCAAACACAATACCAGTATGATAACTGTAACCACGTGCCTCCGCTAAATCAAACGATAAAGATTCATAAGGTAATTGATCATGCAAGCGTTTTAAATCATCTAATGCAAGATGTACCGCTTTTGGTGCTTTTGCCAATATTTTTTGCGCTTCAGCTAATATGCTATATTCACCATTCAACTCAACCAATTCGACTAACATAGTTTGCAAATCAGTTTCTACTTTCCAAGCGGTAAGTAATTGTTTAAGTTCAGCTTGCGCCTTGCGTTTTACTGCTTTAGTTAATTGATTTTGTTGTGTTTGATCCAAATTCGCACGAGCACATAAAGATTGATAAATTTGTACATGACCAATATCAATATAAAAATCGCTAATTTTAATTAAACGCAACGTTTCTAGCATCAAAGATAAAATTTCTACATCACTGGCAATGTCCTTGTAACCATACAATTCCGCGCCAACTTGGATAGGTGCACGCGAACCTGCAAAACTATTAGGACGTGTATGTAAAACCGCACCGATATAACATAGACGACTTGGTACCTCACGTTTTAAATGATGTGCATCAATACGCGCAACTTGGGGTGTGATGTCTGCACGCACTCCCATTAAACGCCCAGTAAGTTGATCGGTTAATTTAAACGTTTGCAAATTTAAATTATGCCCGGTCTCAACTAGTAATGATTCCACATATTCAATCAACGGTGGAATGACCAATTCATAACCCCAAGTTTCAAAAAAATCTAAAATTCGACGGCGATACTGTTCTAATTTAGCAGCATCGTGAGGTAGGATTTCAGTAATTCCGGCCGGAAGTAACCAACGATCTTGATAATTCATTAACGCACCAAATATAAAAGCAAAATTCCAAAAATCATGCTGAGAAAGCCCATAATACGCAGACTACCATCTTCCATATCGCTTACGGAGATGAGTGTTCGCCGCCATGTTTCGGGACTTAGAAAAGGCATAATGCCTTCAATGACAAAAACCAGCGCGATAGCTGGCAGTAATACTGACCAAAATTCAGAATGTAACATTTTCGATTTTTTTAATTCTTTTTGAAAATTACGGGTTGCCTAAATTGTAACTACTTGAGAAATAAAATATTTTAAATTTCAACCGTATTTTTAAATATCTTATACAAAACAAGTAGTTATAAAACTTATTTGCGTCATTGGCGTAACGAAAAAAGCGGGTATTATTTGTGAATATCACCCTCTATATATTCAAAATTTTTCACAAAACGCTGGCTAATTAGGTAATCAAGACTAAATTTACCAGCACCACTGAATAATAAAGGTAGAAATAATATCATGTAAATCAAGGGTAATTTAAAATTACCACCACGGCTGTTACAAATATCATAACCGTATTTAAACAATTCTGCCAAGCTATCCCACTGCGCAGGTAGATGAACACTTACTACTGCAACAATCGTTAAAATCATCAAAGAAACAGAAAAGAAACGTGTAGCCAAGCCAATTAATAAAGCAATTGCGCCAACAAGTTCAAACCACGTTGCTATGTGCCAACTTATTTCCACTGGTATGATATTGAATGGATAGGGAAATTTATCTTGAATATCAATAAACCAGTTATCTCCCATCAGTTTAATATAACCTGATTCCCAAAATTCCCATGCTAATAGGGCACGAATCCCGAATTGCGGTAAAAACGAGCCAATCCAATTTAACTTATCGGTAATCCAAAAATAGAAAGTAATAAACATAAATCTGTCTCCATTAGGATGATTAATTATAACTTTACTCACTAGAGGTTGAGCTTGCTTCCATACAATGTACCTAAATGGAATTTAAGAGTTAAGGTATTAACATAACCCATGATTAAATCACTTTATTACTCGGCATGTTCACGTAATCGCTTAATTTGGAACAAAGTATTACGTTCTTCCTCTTCCAACGTAGATTTAATAAATTGAATCGTGGCACGATAAGATGGAATAATATTGTATTTTAGTGCATTGACTCGTTTTTGTGTTTTACGCTGTTCTTCCAATAAACGCCATAATGCAGTTTCAGCTTCCCCTAATTTTGCCAAAATCACTACCATATCAGCAAAATGTTTGCGTGTTTCGTCAAAACTAGAATCTGTTCCCATTAAGCCTACAGGTTCAAGTGGTTTACGTTCGGCAGTGACCGCAGGATATTGTACACCAATACTACTACGTGGCAGGATTTGAATCTCCAGAGGTGGCGGTAAGCCTATAGAAACTTGTTTTAAAGTTTGACCGCTCATGCGCATGTGAGTGATACCAAGCCAATGATAAGCTTGTGTAACTTGTTCTTTCGCCACGCTGCGCAATTCACGATATTGTTTTAAACGCTCATAGACTAAGCGAGTTAATAACTCTTTTTTGCGCTCTAGTAAAGTATGACCTTGCTCTAAAAAGGCAACTTTACGTTTAAGAGTCAGCAACGCGCTTTTGGTGGGGGGAATTTTTAGACGTTTATTAGCCATAGTTTTAAGCCTGTGGAAAAAAGATCACGCAAGAGTAGGCATATAAAATTTACTTTTATTTATTTTGTAGTCATGAGCGCAAGAACAAATTACAAAATCTGTTTTTAGTCACCACGAATAGAGCACGCTTTTTTACAGAGTTAGCGACTATTCTACAATTGCACCGCCTTGCGCTTCGACTTCTCGCAACCACTCAGGCGAATAATCTTGCCATTGAAAAGTATCATTTGCATATTGCTCAGTTGCAAACGATTTTAACATAGGTGGCATACCATCCCACTCAGTTAAAATAAATTTTTCCATATTAGGTGAACCCTCGAAGAATACGCCAAACATTTCGTGAATATCGCGCTCAAAAAAACCAGCAGGTGTATACATATCGTAAACGGAAACAAAACGCCCGGGTATTTTTGGAATTTGCACATGCGCTGAAACCAACGTGTGTACCTCGTATGACCATAGGTGATATACCAATTCAAATTTATCCAATTCTGGCCAATCAATACACGAAATGGCGGATAAATGTAAATAACCCGCATGACCTTTTAATAATGCAAGTAGCGTCAACAAGGCATCGGGACGTGATTCAACTCGTAAACGACGCGGAGCAGTTTGTTTAAATTGCACATCTTGCGGCATTTCATGAAAAACAGCGGCTAAACGTTCTGGTAATTGCTCATTCATTGTCTAACCGTCTCCTGTACAATGGATTTTGTAACATATTCAGAGGCAAATTGTGATAATAAATCAGTATGTTGCCCTAACGTTGAAGACTCATCAAATAAGGCATAATGTTTAGCTTCTGCAATTACATCAGTCGGTGTATGCCAATTCTCACCGAATAGTGCTTGTTGATGACCCAAATAACTATCATAACTTAAATAATAATTTTTCCACGCATTAGCTCGATTTTTATCAATATCATTCATTAATTTCAAAAAACCTTGCTGAATTGCTTCAGGACGCGGCATACAACCTGCGATATACAAATCCACTGGAATATAATCTTGTAGACGTTTTATTGTTGCATAACTATTCCAATACATCCCGCCATTAATTGTACAAGAACCCATACCAATCACATACTTAGGACCTTGCATCTGCTCATAACTAAGAATAACTCGCTTTAGGGTTTTAACTGATAAATAGCCAGTAATCAATAAAATATCAGCTTGACGCGGTGTAACCATCGGGCTTATGCCTAAACGTTCTGAGTCAAAACGCGAGGTTATTGTTGGTGGCAACTCAATCGCGCCACAACCTGTGCAATAGTGTAAGATGAATAGGGAGCGGGCGCGACAATGATTTGCAACATTATCAATCACTTGGCGTAATAATGAGCGTTCTTCTTCGTCAACGGTGCGACAGGAAACATCCGTGTTCGGATCAGAACGGATAGGAATATGAGTTTTAGCATTCATAAATAATTCTCTAAAATTTTGTATCAGAACCACCAAACATGGCTCAACGTGGATATTGTAACGGAAAAATAAGACAGTTTAGCGACATATTATCACAACTAATCTCTATGTATACCAGTACGCGGCGTGTGTATATCGGTTGCTTTGATATAAATTTGTTCTTCACGAGCAATATAATCAAAATCATAGCTATAATTAGATAAACGTAAACTTTCTTTTGCACCTAAGCATAATATTCCACCAGAAGCGAGACTGTCAAAAAACAACCCAATCACGCGATTTTGCAGTTCTCTATTAAAATAAATCAATACGTTACGGCATAAAATTAAGTGCATCTCACCAAATACGCCATCTACTGCAAGATTATGATCGGAAAACAGAATATTTTCTTTTAGGGAGTTATCCATGACTACATGATCATAGTGTGCAGTATAATAATTTGAAAAAGATTCCTGTCCACCTGATTTTTGATAATTACTGGTATATTGTTGCAATCTACGGATTGAAAAAATGCCCTCTTTGGCTTGTTTCAATACAACTTCATTCATATCAGTCGCGTAAATTTGAGTTCTATCATACAAACCTTCTTCTTTGAGCAAGATTGCCATTGAATAAGCCTCTTCACCTGTTGAACAGCCTGCGTGCCAAATTTTAATGTAAGATTGTTCGCGCAATTTTGGGATCACCAGCTTGCGTAAGGCAAGATAGAAACTCGGATCACGAAACATTTCTGTCACGTTAATAGATAGATCAAGCAGTAAGCGTTCAAAAAAAGCGACATCGTACAAAACCTTGTGTTGCATCATCGAAATACTAGCAATTGCTTCCTTATTCATACGATGGTGGACACGGCGTTTAATGGACGCTTTGGCATAATTACGAAAATCGTAACCGTATTTGAGATAAATCGCTTGTAATAATAACTGGATTTCTATATTTTCAATTTCAATTTCATCTTCGACCATATACTAGCAATGTGTTAGTCAATCAGAATGCACAGGATACAGAAAATGGGCGAAAGATTTAAGCTTTATTTTTTGAAAATTTCACAATTTCGTTTATTTCCATTAATCCGCTAAATTTTTCGTGACATTTTGCTTTTCAAATCAAAAATTGGCAATTTAAAATCACAAATGTGCGCCTTAAAAAAATTAAACATTTAACAATCAATTGTCTGGTTTAATGCTGCGGCTTGCAAAGTATTTTCTAATAAGCTAGCAACAGTCATAGGACCTACACCGCCGGGTACGGGTGTAATCCAGCTAGCTTGTTGTTTTGCCGTTTTATATTCAACATCACCGACTAATTCACCGGTTTCAAGGCGATTAATGCCAACATCAACCACAATTGCACCTGATTTTATCCATTCTCCTTTAATCATTTCGGGCTTACCCACTGCTGCAACAACAATATCCGCCGCTTGGATTTTTTGGATCAAATTCTGAGTACGACTATGACAAATTGTCACCGTACAACGTGCTGCTAACAATTCCAGTGACATAGGACGCCCCACAATATTTGATTGACCGATGATCACAGCATCCAAACCAACCAAATCAATACCTGTTTTTGTCAACATTGTCATCACACCTTTGGGTGTACAAGGGCGTAAGATGGGCATTCTTAAAGCTAAACGTCCGACATTATAAGGATGAAAACCATCAACATCTTTTTCTGGTCTAATACGCTCGATGATTTTTTGCGCATCGATGTGGTTGGGCAAGGGCAATTGTACTAAAATGCCATCAATCTGCTCATTTTGATTTAATTGGTCTAATAAATTAAGTAATTCCATTTCTGAAGTTTCAGTAGGTAGCTGATATTGATGCGAAATAATACCAACTTCATGACAAGCACGATGCTTATTTTTTACATATACTTTTGAGGCAGGGTTATCACCCACCAAAACAACAGCTAAACCCGGTGCACATAATCCTGTTGCTAAACATGCATCTACTTGTTGTTTTATCGTCTGGCGTAATTCAGCGGCAATTGCTTTACCATCCAAAATTTGCGCTGTCATGTTTATCATTCCTTAATTTAGACAGTTAAAAAAACATTTTACTGTAAAACTAGGTTGTTGTGTGTGGATTTCAGTTGCTGCCTTGTGCCACGCGCAAAATAAGTTCTGCACACCTAGCAAAAATTAACATTTTTACTATTCACATTACTACAAATAGATTGTGTTTAATCGCTAATATTTTCATGATTTTTGCATAAACAACTCACGAAATATGGTACTTTTTGTTAAAAATCACTCAATTGTTATCATTTAACAAGTAATATTTTTATATATCGCAATTTAAACTTAAAAACAAATGTTAATTATTTTTGATAATTATGAATAAAAATTATTATGAAATTCTTGAAGTTACACCACAAGCTAACGCAGAGCAAATTAAATCAGCGGTAGTAGAGCTTGGTAGAAAATATGCGGTTAAATTTCAAACAAGTCCGGCAGCACGTAGTAAATTTAATGAGATACAACAAGCTTATCGGGTTTTATCACATCCGCAACGTCGTAAATATCATGATGAAAGCCTAGCGGAATTGGAGCGTAAACGCAAATCGTTAGAGCAAAGTAAACTCACTGCAAAAATTTTTTTGGATCGTGTTATTACTCAATTTAAACAATTCTTTGAAAGAAAACCAAGAGCAGAAACACAATCAGATTTAACGCCGCAATCACAGCTTGAAACACAATCAGATTTAACGCCGCAATCACAACTTGAAACATCGTTTATTTTAAAAACAGCTTCGGAAGCACCAGCAGAAACAAAGACAAATTCAACACGACAACCTAAATCCGATAAAATATTCTTTCTAAATAAACAGGAAATAGCAGCTAAAAAATATCGTTATAATTTATTTGAAGATGAAACAATTTTATTTTATTCAACACCTCATATTTTATCATGCTTAGATTTTACTGCATTAATTTTAATGATGTTATCTAGCTATTGGTATTTTACCAATCCACTACAAGATTATATGCTTATCGTCACATTATGGTTGCCAAGTCAGTTTAGCGAGATTTTACCTGCATTATCATTATGGGATTTAGGTACAGGCAGCATGTTTGTTATGGGTATGATGATTCAATTAGAGGTACTGATTTACCAACTTTCCAGTGAGTTACTACTAACATCTGAACGTATCATCAGCAAAACAGGCGTTTTAAGTCATAAAAAAACTGAAATTCGTTTGAATATGCTAGAAAGTGTCAGTATTGAGCAAAGTTTGCTAGGACGTTTATTTGGCTATGGCACAGTCCAAGTAATCGGTGTAGGACAAGGTAAAATCGTATTACGCAACATTAGAAAACCACAGAAAATGAGTCATTTTATTTGGTCTTACATAAAAATACAAAATTGTTCTTTTCCATGATAGAATCATTTTGTAACATTTAGAAATAATACTAGGAATTTTATAATGTTAGAACAAATTGTTGTTGAAAATATTAAGTGCGGTGGTTGTGCTAATAGCATTCAAAAAGGTTTATTGAAAATCACAGGTGTTGAAACCGTTGATGTCAATATCGAGCAGGGTTTGGTTACAGTTGAAGGTGCGGCTGACCGTGATAAATTAATTAATTCTTTATTATTAATGGGTTATCCAGAAAAAGGTAGTGTTGAAGGTCTAAGTTCACTAAAAGCGAAAGCGACCTCATTCGTCAGTTGTGCAGTGGGTAAAATCGATAAACAAGCGTAGTGTATTTTGGTGGGCGGGATTGATGATAGTAAATACAAGATTGATAAATCTTTCTTGTTCATTGATAATTGCCTGTTGATCTGAAAACGCTGAAAAAGTCCGTAAGTCATTGATTTTAAGTAGAGCGAATTTGCATAACTTATTGATTTTACTATATATAAAAAGATTTTTCAGTGATTTCAGTTGTTGATAATTACTAATTTTGGAGTTGTGCTAACATGACCCAACAGGTCTATGATGTTTTGATTATCGGTACGGGAGCGGCGGGTTTAAGTCTTGCTTTGGAGCTTGCTCAACATCTTAATATTGTCATTTTATCCAAAAATTCTATGGATGCTGGCAACACTTCATACGCACAAGGTGGTATTTCTGCGGTATTAAGTGAAAATGATTCGATTCAATCTCATGTTGAAGACACCTTAATTGCAGGGGCGGGTTTATGTCATCGAGAGATTGTAGAATTTACCGTATCGGAAGGACCAGAACGCATTTCATGGCTGATTGAGCAAGGAATGCCCTTTACTCAAATACCTAATACTGATCAATATCATCTTACTCGTGAAGGTGGACATAGTCACCGCCGAGTTATTCACGCAGAAGATGCAACCGGTCGGGCTATTATTACTACATTAAGCAAAAAAGTTCACGAACAAGACAATATCACTATTCTAGAAAATCACATCACGGTCGATCTTATCACTGGTAAAAAATTGGGTTTAGCCGACGCGCGTTGCCTTGGTGCATACGTTTTTAATCGTGAAACAATGCAAGTGAATGTTATACGTGCGAAATATGTGGTTTTGGCAACGGGAGGAGCGGGTAAAGTATACTTATATACCAGTAATCCAGATGGTGCGACAGGTGATGGCATAGCAATGGCGTGGCGTGCAGGCTGTCGCGTTGCAGATATGGAATTTATCCAGTTTCATCCTACTTGTTTTTATCATCCTGATGCCAAATCTTTCTTAGTAAGTGAAGCAGTACGCGGTGAGGGTGGACGATTACTGTTGCCAAATGGACAACGATTTATGGAAAAATTTGATCAGCGTTTAGAACTTGCACCACGCGACATTGTTGCTCGTGCTATTGACCATGAAATGAAGCGATTAGGTTGTGATTATGTGTTTTTAGATATTAGTCACAAGTCAGCAGACTTTATTGCAGCGCATTTCCCCAATATTTACCAACGCTGTTTAGAATTTGGTTATGATATGACTTGTGAACCTATTCCTGTTGTGCCCGCCGCGCATTATACTTGTGGTGGTGTATTAACTAATCGATTTGGACAAACAGATATTGAGGGTTTATACGCAATTGGTGAAGTCGCTAGTACCGGCTTGCATGGTGCGAATCGGATGGCAAGTAACTCATTACTAGAATGTTTAGTTTTCGCCCATAGTGCAGCGCAACACATTTTGCAACATATTTCTGATATTCCCAAGCCAGTAGATTTGCCTGAATGGGATGAAAGTTTAGTTGTCGATTCTGACGAGGAGGTTATCGTTTCGCATAACTGGAATGAATTACGTCATTTTATGTGGGATTACGTGAGCATTGTGCGTACAACTAAACGCTTGCAACGCGCCAAACATCGGGTGGATTTATTACAACAAGAAATCAATGAATATTACAGTAATTTCCGTGTCAGCAACGACTTGATTGAATTACGCAATTTAACTTTAGTTTCGGAGTTAATTATCCGTTCAGCCTTGTTGCGCAAAGAAAGTCGTGGATTGCACTATACTTCGGATTATTTAAAAACCAGTCCTATCGCAACTAACACAATTTTAACGCCAAAAAACTACGGTTAATTAGATTTTCAGATAAATTTTACTCTTTTTTGTGCTCTTAGGTGACGACACGCATCGTCACAACAAGAGACACAACTGAGCTTTTAGGGCATAAAACGTTTAATCACTTGTTCTAATTGCTCTTCGTTCGGAAATAACTCAGTCGCCTGTTCCCATACTGCTTTAGCCTCCTGTTTTTGACCGTTCACCCACAACACTTCACCTAAATGGGCTGCAATTTCAGGGTCTGGTTGCAATTCATAAGCTTTACGCAAATATTCAACTGCCTCGCTTGTTTTGCCATTGCGATACAAAACCCAGCCTAAGCTATCTAGGATATAATAAGCATCCGGTTTTAATTTAAATGCTTTTTGCACTAGTTCTAATGATTCTTTATAACGTTGAGTATGGTTAGATAAGCTATAACCTAGTGCATTTAATGCGTCCACATGTTCGGGTTCGATTTTCAGAATATAGCGCAAATCTTTCTCTAGTAAATCAATCTGTCCCATTTTTTCAGCCAGCATAGCCCGCATGTAGCGCAGATTCAAATTATTTGGATAACGCTCAATACTCTTGTCGTATACCGCTAAGGCATCAGAATAACGCTCTTGCTGCATATACAACTCCACCTCAAATTGCAACAAGCTAAGTTGTTCAGATTCGTCATGAGTAGAAATACTATGTAAATGTTCGATTGCTTGGTCAAATTCACCTGAGTCCACCAATAAAACCGCAATACGTGCTTGAGCATTTAAATAATGATTACTTGTCTCATCAATTTGCCGATACCAAGCTAAAGCAATCGTGGGTTTAGTTTCAAGCTCTGCAATTTGTGCTAAATAAAAATATGCTAGATCATTATTGGGGTCTACATTTAATAAACGATTAAAATAAATTTTTGCCTTCGTTAATTGCTCAGACTGTAAATATAAAACTCCTAATGCGTATAATAATTTTTCATTATTAGGGTCTTTAGCGGCTAAATCCTCAAATGCAGCAATTGCCGCTTCAGTTTGATTCGCTTCCGCCAATAAGCGCGCATAACTTAATTGCCAATCCTGATTATCTGGTTTTTTTGTCAACAACTGCTTTAACCATGTTAATGCTTGATCAGTTTTATTTTGTTGAGATAATACATAAACATAGATTGATACAGCATCCTTATAGACTGCGCTATTTATTCGCGTTTCTAACTTAAATAATTGTTCTAATACCGTTTGCGCTTTAGCTAATTTGTCACTGCCGACCAATATTCGAGCATAAAGCAACAAAGTAATGGTATTTTCAGCATGTTTTTGTATAACTAAGTCCATTAATCGTGTCACTTGATCATGGTCTTGATCTTCAATAATTTCCATAATCAACCGTTGCTGCGAATCAGGCTTATCCTCCAATGCAGTTAATAACATATCCAAATGTTCGGCTGCTTCTTCGGGACGATTTTGTTGAACTAAAATGCGAGTTAAGTTATAACGTGCCTGCAAATTTGAAGCATCTAAGCGCAGCCACAAAAGCGTTGCTTCATGAGCTAAATCATAATCTTTTTCGTGTAATGCTAATCGTGCAGCGCGTTCTGCTAATTCAAGGTCTAACAATATTTGAGCAATTTCTAAAAAATACTGTGCAGACAAGGAGTAATAGCCACGTCGTGCCGCCAATTCCGCAATCATATATTTGTAAGAAAGTTCTTGTGATGCAGAAATAAATTCAACAGAGCTAGGCTCTAAGGACATAATAGCCTCATTGCTAGGCGTTGTTTCACTTGTAGCATTTTCCTGCGCATTCACATGCCCCTGATGGAAGAGCTGACCGCCACAACTTGCAAGTAAATTAACTAAAACAATAATACCGATTTGTTTACCTAATAATTTAATATTCACACTATACTCCACAACGGGCGTTTTTTGTTCTTTCAATATTAATTTAACAATATGATCTTATTAATAAATATTCTAAAGAAGTAGTATCCTATCCGATAACGATGGATTCTATACTTTATTGCATATTGTTTGACAGAATCTTTAAGTTTCATAAGTTATGGTATATGTTACTATTTAATACTGCATCATGCCATTAAATGTTTTTATAAATAATACTTTTCATAGACCGATAGAATTACTTAAAATAGCATATTAAGCTGAAATGCAAAAAAATTAAATAACAAATGACTGAAATTTTTAACTCACTTTACGCAAAATAACTTTAAAGCTAAAAATGCGAGTATATTTATTGCTCATGGCTACGCGATTCGTTATTACTAGATTATCTCAATGAGCCGTGTAAAATTTGCTTACGGATGTGGCTTGAGTCTCGAAAAAATATTTTTGCGTAATATTGAGTTTCTAATTCGGTCACCAACAACACCTATTAATTGAGTTTAAAAATTTATGCAACAATTGATGATTTGTGGTATCGCAGACAACCAGCCACAATTATTAACCGAAGTGACAAAAGCAATAGCAGACTGTGGTGGTCACATTACTGAAAGCCGTGCAACGGTATTTAGCCACATTTTATCACTCAATTTACAAGTTATTGGTAGTTGGGATGTGATTGTTAAAATTGAAAATTTACTATTACGTCTACAAAAACAATATCATTTTAACTTTATCCATCTGCGTACCGAAATACGACAGATTATTGCTGATGTGATGCCGTACGCAATTGAAGTCATCGCACTATACGATCCCAAAATTATCTACGAGCTTTGTCAGTTTTTTTCAAGTCGTGAGATTGTAATTGAAGAGCTTGTTAGTCAACGTTATGTACCCACCCAAACTAATACCCTCATGTATTCCATTTCGATGACAATTTATATTCCCAGTGATGAATCTATTGTACAATTACGCACTGATTTTATGGAATTTTGTGATGATTTAAATTTAGACGCGATTATGGCACCTGTGAAATAATATTTTAATCTTTATAATGACTTGGCTATTGAATTCTGGTAAAGCAAAATAATGTATTATGGATTTCTGTCCGTCGATTAATGCAGCGAAAAATTTTAATGCGATTACCCTGCCTATGTCATTATCTTCTAAATTGTACACCCGTATTTGAATAATTATCTGCTTTGTTGTCGGGCAAAAAGGTTTTAAATTGCTGTAGATCACCTTCTAAACTGGCATCTTTTACAATTACGGGACGCAAAAATATAACTAATTCTGTTTTACTATACTTGTCGTGCTTGTAAGTAAACAAATCTCCCACTAATGGTAATTTGGACAAAACAGGTACGGCATCGGTTTCCTGCTCAATAGTATCTTCCATTAAACCACCGATAATTACAATATTACCATTACCTACTTGTAAAATAGATTCCATCTCGCGCACTTGAATCTGTGGAATAGGATTAGAAACACCTGCCCGTGCCAGCTCCGGATTGGGGTCTTGTACATATTTGGTAATACGTGAAATCGTTGGACGCACATTTAATGTTACCAATTCCGTATCGCTGATTTGCGGCGTGACATTCATAATCAAACCGACAGGTAATATTTTTGCTTCAGTATCAACAACATAGCTTACAAATGATACACCTGATGTCACATTAGTTGCCTGCGTTTGTGGCACAATGTCGATACTAAAATATACGACGTTATCCACTACTTTCAGTACTGCCGTTTGGTTATTCAACACCATAATTTTAGGACTAGATAATACTTTGACATTACCAAATTGCTCTAACAAACGTAGTGCTGCGGTAATATTACCGATTATGCTATTTGGATTGGCGTATTCAATACCATAAAAAGGAGTATTCGTTAATCTACCATTCGATAAAGATTGCTCATAAGTATAATCGCCAGAGATACGCTTCCAATCGATACCTGCTTGATATTCATCTTTTAAAGTTACCTCCGCAATTGTCGCTTCAATCAATACTTGGCGTTGCGCACTTTCCAATACTGAATCTAAAAATTGTTGAATTTTTTCATGTTGACGGTGCTTGGCATTAATCATCACTATACCGGTTTCCGCATTAATAATTACATTGGTGTTACTTTCTTCAGCACTACCTAACAACGCATTAATATTGTTTTTTAATGTTTTCCAAAATAAATTATCAGAAATATTGCGTACTTGCGTAATTGAATCATTTTCACCTTCACCTTGATTAGTTGTCGTACTTTGTTGTTCAGAAATTGTGTCAATATTAGAAATACTTTGAGTAGATACTTTCATCTCCGTGATTATTTGACGAGTCATATTGACATAATTAACTTTGTATAAGCGCAAATAAGGTAAGTCTGGAAAAACTTTGACATAAGTATCTTTGATTTCGTAACGCAATTCGATTTGTTCGGCTATGCGCTGCATAATTTGCGGTAAAGTTTGCTCAATTGCATTTAAAGTTACATTACCTGTAATGCTAGGATGTACGTCAATATTAATTTCTGCATTACGCGCCAATGCAAACAGTAATTGGTCAACGGGCACATTCGTTACAGTAACGGTATAAGTCTCCAAAGGTTGGCTTGGTTTGGGCGGAGGAATAAAAGGCATTTGTTGCACTGGTGGCGGAATATCTGCGCTTATTTCAGATTGTACGGGTAAATGCTCAGTATTGATATGTCCGGGCGAGGGCACTTGTGGTTGTGGTGCACAGGCTACGATTGTAGAGAGCAAAAAGATGATTTGAAAAAACCGCATGGTGGCATTGATAATAAAATATACAGGCTACTATTCTAACATACTCATTTTTAACTAACCGCAGGAAATTCCCCATCTAAAGCCGATAGATTTAGACGAGGTTTAAATGGGCGAGCGGGTGAGGATGTTAATCGTTGGTTTTTGGTTCTAACAAATATTGTTCAAAAAACGCATTAACTCGCTTCTCGAAATCGTCAGGACGACGCAAATTAAATTCTATATGTTCCAACATTGGCGAAACCCATAATTGCTTAGGCTGTTGAGCTGTGTCGTGCAAAGCTAAACCACTTTTTGGTGACACAAAACTATCTTGTCCCGCAATTAAAAAATACACAGGTCGCGGTGCAATTTGATCGATAATATTAATTGGTGCGACTGCGTCAATATCGAAATCTGCCATTTGCTCAATAAAATACGTTATCATTTGAGTGTAAGGAAAGCCTGATAAACCAGTAAATTTCTTCAAACTTGTGTTTGCTGTATCATGCAAAGAGCTATAGGGACTATGTGCCACGATGGCTTTAATTTTTGGTTGCTCAGCGGCGAATAATAAACCAACGACAGCACCCATCGAATTACCGAGTAATCCAATTTTTTCTGGATCAACATCATCACGAGTTAGTAAATAATCATAAGCTGCTTGCACATCTTTTACTTCATGTTTGCCAAAGGTAATTAATTCTCCATCACTTTTTCCATGTGCGCGAAAAATCGGCAAAATCACACCATATCCATGTTTTTGTAACAAACTCGCAATATGTGCTACTTCGTATAAATAAGCTTTATAGCCGTGCAATACAATGATAGATGCCCCATTTTGAGATGGAATATAGTACGCTTCTAAATTCATATCATCTTTGGTTTGCAATTGCATCTGCTCATAATCTTGTATAGCAAACTGAGTAAAAATCTGTTCAGCTTGATTATTGGGATGATGATCGATGTATTCCACTCGACTGCTTTCGGGGTGGTGAATCAGTAACCGCGAGAATTGATAGGAAATCATCAATTGTCCTGCGATAATGATGCAAATTAAAACTAAAACCGCACTTGTGAGAACTTTAAGCCAAAATTTCATGATGTTTTTGGAGCCAATTGGTCGGGACGAACAGGAATATGTAAAATATTATCAGCGGTATCAGTATCCACCAATTCGTTTTGTCTGTTGTATAAAGGCTGTTCGTAATCATTCCAACCTTTAATGCCAGTTTTTAACGATTTTACTGATTGATAACCCATTAATTGCATGACGTAAGCCGCTAATACACTACGATTGCCTGAACGACAGATTACTATAACATCTTTATCACGCGCCGCTGCCAATTCTGGCACAGTATCTTCGTAACCATAGTCACATGCAGATTCTAAAATACCACGCGGCACACTTAAAGAGTCAGCTATATGCACCGCGTCATACTCATAAGGTTCACGAATATCTAATAATATCGGTGAATGATCTGTTTTTAGTAATTCTGCTAAATCCCAAGGCATCAACTCTTTTACTTCAGGTAGACATTGTTGCACTAATTCTTGGTATGTTTTCATGATCGCTGTAAGTATTGTGAGTGTATTAGTATTTTAAAATAAGTTAATTTAATTGAACAGCAAATTTATTTGTAGTTTTTTACACTGTGTTTGAAATAGCATTTTGATATTTTTTTAAAGCCTAGCTGCGCAATGTAAAAGGAAAAATCTCGTTTTACGCACCGCGTAGAATGCGCCACCAACGCACCAGCGTCATGCAAAAAGAATTTTCCTCATTGTACTTAGCCTTTGCGCATTACCTTACCTTCGGCTGCTCGTTTTTTACGCACCGCTTTAGGGTCTGCGATCAATGGGCGATATATCTCGACTCTATCTCCTTCTCTAAGCACCGTATCCAATTTACATGGCTTACTAAAAATACCTACTTTTTGTTTTAATAAATCAATTTCAGTAAAACGTTGCTGAATTTTGGATTGTTCAATGGCTTGTTCTACCGTCGTGCCTTCATTAACATTAATGGGAATAATCACTTGTTCTTCTGGCTTGGCGTAGGCAATTTCAATACGAATCGTGTTAGACATATAATTCATTCGCTCGTTTAACAAAAGCATCAACTAAGGAGTTCACAATCCGGCTAAATACAGGTTCTAAACTTAAACGTAAAATCGTATTGGAAATTTCAAACTCCATCCGCAAAGCCACTTTACACCCTACGTCACCTAATTGCTCAAATTCCCATTTGCCATATAGGTGACTGAAAGGTCCTTCACGCAAGTGCATTTCAATAAATTCATTTGGTTGTAAGATATTCGTCGTTGTGAATGATTTTTCTAAACCCGCGCCACCCATTGCGATACTGGCGACAACCTCTTTATTATGTCGAGATAAAATTTTTGTCGCTTTACACCAAGGTAAAAATTGCGGATAAGTTTCAATATCGCTGACTAGTTGATACATATTCGCGGCTGAATGTGCTACTAAAGCAGTTTTGTAAATTTCGGTCACGTCACAACCCCGATTACTTTAAGTGCGCCAACTGCATTTAAAAATATAATACCAACACCAATTGGCGTAACATAACGCAATAAAAATAGCCATAATTTAAAACTAAAATGATCAGGTGATGTATGTAACTCTTCGGAGGTCGTTTTGCTGCTCACAAACCAAGCGACAAAAATGGCGATAAATAAGCCACCTAGCGGTAACAAGATGTTAAAAGTGAGGTATTCTAATAAATCAAACCACGTTTTTTCAACGCCCACCAAAGCAAGTGGATGTACATCAGCCCAAATGTTGAAGGAAAAGATAGTAAGAAATCCAATTAACCATGCACTTATGCCGCAAATTAAACTGGCTGTTAGGCGTGAAAATTTATCAGTTTCCACTAACCATGCGACAATAGGCTCAAGGATAGAAATTGAGGAACTCCATGCTGCTAAACTAAGTAAGATAAAAAACAGTGTGCCAAAAGTGTTACCGTAGGGCATTTGAGCAAAAGCAATCGGTAAAGTCTGAAACGCAAGACCCGGTCCGCCTGCGATTTCGAGTCCATTAGAAAAAACTAAAGGAAAAATAATCAAGCCTGCAATTAATGCTACTGTTGTATCAGCAATGACAATCATAGTAGTGGTGAAAGGAATAGAGGCATCTTTAGGCAAATAAGCTCCATAAATCATAATTGCGCCCATACCTAAACTGAGGGTAAAAAAAGCCTGTCCCAATGCGTCCAAGATTGCTTGTGCGGTCAGTGCGCGGCTAAAATCGGGCTGAAAAAGAAATAAAAAACCTTCTATAAATTTATCTGTACTCATTGCGTAACCAAGTAAAATCAGTAGTAAAGCAAATAAGGCTGGCATCATGAATGTCACCGCTTTTTCCAATCCACCTTGTACGCCACCCACAATAATGACCATTGTTCCTATCATAAACAAGGTATGCCAGAAAATCAGTTGTTGATAATCGGTAACTAAAGCATTAAATTGATCGCTAGCGAATTCTGCAATAACATTAGGCGAACCTAAATCAAGTGCAGCGGAAAATGTACCCATCGCTAAACGTGGTATATAAGCCAATGCCCAGCCGGCAATCACACTGTAATAGGATAAAATTAAAAAACCAGCTACCATGCCAAACCAACCAATAAATTGCCATATTTGACTACAATTATTTTCCCGTGCCAATAGACTCATTGTATTAATCGGACTATGGCGACCTTTACGCCCTAACAATACTTCAGCCATCATCACGGGTAAACCAATTAGAAAAATACAGATTAGGTAAACGAGTACGAATGCGCCGCCGCCATTTTCACCTGTGATGTATGGGAAACGCCAAATATTACCCAAGCCAACAGCCGAACCTGTCGCAGCAAGGATAAAAGCAAATCGTGACGACCATTGCCCATGGATAGATGTGTGCATCTTAAATCCTTTTAGAGTTTTAGTTATTTAGATTGCGATTAAAAGTATCTTTATTTTGTCATATTTTGAGCGAATTTACAGCAATTCTCAAATTCTCGATTTAAAACCATATTAAAAAAATAGACTTTATAACAGTCACGCTCAGATATTAAATGGCAAATATTATTCTAAGATTGATCATCACTGCTGCTTGATTGATAATTCTAATTTTCAAACACAGCATAGCAGACATGACTCAATTTATTGTACACCCTAGTCAAACGCTTCAAGGTACATTCCGCGTTGCCGGTGATAAATCTATTTCACATCGTTCAATTATGCTAGGCGCATTGGCGGAAGGCACAACTTACGTCACGGGCTTTTTAGAGGGAGAAGATACTTTAGCTACATTAGCTGCCTTTCGAGCAATGGGTGTAAACATCCAACGCCCAGACAAGCAAAAAGTCATTATTCAAGGTGTCGGTTTACACGGCTTAAAGCCACCAACTCATCCTTTAAATTTAGGGAATTCAGGTACTTCAATGCGTTTGTTAGTTGGTTTGATGGCAGGACAGGCTTTTGATGTGGAATTGATTGGCGATGAATCATTATCACGTCGTCCCATGCGGCGCGTAATCGATCCTTTAGCTATGATGGGCGCGAAAATTGGCAGCACGAAAGAAGGTACGCCACCGCTTAAAGTGACAGGTCAACAAATCTTACAAGGTATTCATTACGATATGCCGATTGCTAGTGCTCAGGTTAAATCATGTTTGTTATTAGCAGGCTTATATGCACAAGGTGAAACTTGTGTCACTGAACCTGCCCCTACTCGTGATCATACAGAACGCATGTTGCAAGGTTTTGGTTATCCGATCAAAGTCGTGGATAATCAAATTACGATTCAAACCGGTAGCAAATTGACAGCAACGCAAATTGATGTACCGAGTGATATATCATCAGCCGCATTTTTTATGGTTGGGGCGAGTATTGCGCAAAATGCAGATTTAACTTTGCAACATGTTGGCATCAATCCAACTCGAATTGGAATGATTAATATTTTACGTCAAATGGGTGCGGATATTCATTTATCGAATGTATGTGAAATAGGCGGCGAACCTGTTGCAGATATTCGTGTGCGTTCAGCACAATTAAAAGGTATTCATATACCTAAAGAGCAAGTGCCATTGGCAATTGATGAATTTCCAGCTTTATTTATCGCCGCCGCTTGTGCCGAAGGTGAAACAATTTTGACCGATGCAAAGGAATTACGTGTTAAGGAAAGTGATCGAATTCAAGTCATGGCAGAGGGTTTAATTGCATTGGGCATCGACGCGCTACCCACACCAGACGGTATGATTATTCAAGGTGGTCAATTTCGGGGAGGAGAAATCCACAGTCACGGCGATCATCGCATTGCAATGGCGTTTACTATGGCTAGCTTACGCGCTACAGAAACCATTACAATTTACGATTGTGCGAATGTTGCAACATCGTTTCCTAATTTTGCACAACTTGCACAAGATGCCGGCATGAAGATACAGCAACTTTAAATTTAAAACCATACATCAATACCTTCGCCAAAGGTTGGAAAAATGAGTAATTAGGGTAAAAAGTAAAGAGTCGAAATCCATCGCTTTTTATCAGCCAATTGCTCATGAACGAAATTAGCACAATTCTCCTATGTTGTAACCAATTAGATGCAACAATGTGATGCTTGAGCAGTTAGGCTTACATTTTATCTCAAAATTGAATTGGCTTGGGACAAGATCATTGATTACTACTCTTTGCGTTTTCAAATTGAATTCAATTTCCGGGATGCCAAACAGCACTGGGGTTTAGAAGATTTTATGAATATCGCTCAACAGAAAGTATACAATGCTGCTAATTTAGCCCTGTTTATGGTTAATCTTTCATACATTCTCACTTTACAAAATAACATGACGACGCTTGACCTGAAAACTTGGTTTCGGGCGGGTAAATATGTTCGCCATACTTTAAAATCTCTTCCTGATTTCGCTGATGATAATTTTATATCCCAAATCACTAACCAATGTGCGCAGTTAGGTAGAATTCACAGCCCCCTTACGCAAGTTTAATGGCGAGGGTATTGACGCAGTTCAAATAATAATTAAAAAAATGATTTTTATCTTGGCTAACATTTAGGGTACAAAAATATCTAAATCATTATTTCACTGCAACAGATTAGGTATGTGATAGTTTTTTCAAATCAATCAATTATATTAGCTAACTCATTGATATAAAAATACTTAATAAAAAATCACATTTTTTTCAGTGTTGCACTCATTTTGTAAAAAAAGCCTTTTATACTACACAGTTTCAAAAACCCACTTTAGCTAACCCTTTGAGCTGGTAATTATTATGCCTCTTCTAAAATGCGAAGATATAATCAAAGGAGACAACTCATTGACTAGGAAGTCAGATAATGATGTTTATGCAATGCGACAAAAAATTGCGGAGCTTGAAGCTCAAGTTAAGCAACTCGTTTTAGAAAAAGATGATTTAGAAATTTCTCTTGAAACCATTACTGCTCATGCTGATATGGTAGAAACTGAATTATTGGATGCACGTAATAATTTGGAAGATCAAGTTGCTAAACGTACCCAAGAATTAGCAGAAAAAAATGCGTTGCTTGAGATTGAAATGCAGGAACGCGCTCGCATACAAGTCTTACAACAAAATAATCTCATGTTTTTGCAGGCTTTGTTAAATAGTATCCCTAATCCTATATTTTATAAAGATTTAAATGGTTGCTATCTGGGTTGCAATGCCGCTTATGAGCAATATTTAGGCATAAAACAAAAACGACTGGTTGGACATACCTCAGATGAATTTTTACCAGAACAACTTGCTAAACAAGAAGTTATAATTGATGCTGAAATATTTCGCACTTTAAAACCTAAAATATACGAAGTGTCTTTACCGTTCGCAGATGGCAATATTCACCAAGTCATTTGTCACAAAACAGTATTTTATAATGCAGACAATACCTTAGCGGGCATGGTTGGCATTATGGTAGACATTAGCGAACGTAAACACGCCGAAGCACGATTAAAAGTAAGTGAAAAGCGTTTTCGTCAATTATTTGAACATGCGCCGATTGGTATTGTATTAATGGATAAACAAAATCATTTCGTTCAAACTAATGTAATGTTCCAAAAAATATGTGGCTATAACATTGAAGAAATCAAAAATTTAACTTATCAAAACATTAGTTGTAAAGATGAATATCAGCATACTAAGCAACAATTATTAGCATTACAAACCGGTCAATTACAGTCTATTAGTGATGAAAAACGTTTAGTACACAAAAATAAGCATTCTATTTGGTGCAATATTGCCGCAGTTCCCGTGCATGATGAACAAGGTAAATTTCAGTATGTAATTGCTAGTATTGAAGATATTACAGCGCGTCGTCAAGCAGAAGCGGCATTGCGTAAGAGTGAAGAACGTTTTGAATTAGCAATGAAAGGGTCCAATGATGGTTTATGGGATTGGTTGATTACAGAAGATCAATTATTTTTAACGGCACGTTGGAAAGAAATGTTAGGTTATGAAGATGATGAATTGGATAACACGATTCAACAATGGCAAGCACTGATTCACCCAGATGATAAAGATGAAATGCTGGCACATATTCAGGCTTATTTGCGCAAAGAGCGGACCTCATACGAGCATACTTACCAAATGCAACATAAAAATGGCAGCTATGTATGGATTTTAGATCGAGGCATTGCGGTTTGGGACGAAAAAACGGGTAAACCTTACCGTATGGTTGGCACGCACATGGATTTAACCGAACAGAAAAAAGCTGAAAAAGCATTAATTGAGGCTAAAGAAAGTGCAGAGGTCGCAAACCGATCCAAAACTCGTTTTATGGCAAATATGAGTCATGAATTGCGCACACCATTAAACGCAATTATTGGTTATAGCGAGATGTTGGAGGAAGATTTAGAAGCAGAGGGTTTAGAAGATTTATTGCCCGATTTAAACTATATCCACCGGGCAAGTGAAAATTTACTTGGTATTATCGGAGATATTTTAGACATTACCAAAATTGAATCAGGGTATATGCAGGTCAGTTATGAAAAATTTGAATTAAGTCCATTAATTGGACATATTTTAGATGCCATACATCCGGTTATTTCTGAAAATGGAAATGCGTTACATACACAAATCCAGCCAAATTTAGGCGAAATGTATTCCTGTAAAATAGGTTTAAAACAATGTTTAATGAATTTACTCACTAACGCGGATAAATTTACCGAAAAGGGCAAGATTTGGTTCAATGTTTCTAAATTAGAATTAAATGGGCAAAATTGGATTCAATTTGAAATTCGTGATACAGGCATTGGCATTAAAGCCGACCAAATTGAGCATTTATTTAAACCGTTCACCCAACAAGATGATTCCAGTACACGTAAGTACGGCGGTGTAGGTTTAGGGCTGAGCATTACGCAATTTTATGTAAATGAAATGGGTGGTAATATTGATGTAATAAGTCAAGTTGATCAAGGTTCAACCTTTATTTTAAGATTGCCCGCTGTGGTATCTGAATCATGAAATGAGTTTTAATTTTTTTATGCTGGTATGCCTACTGGAAATAAACCGTTTGGCAATGTGCCGCGTTGTCACGGTGGTAAATGCACCAATGCTTTAATCAATTCCATCTGAATAAACCAATATCCTTATACCTGTTGATAGGTTTGCATTTCGTTTGTAAATCGTGTTTGGCCGTTTTAGAATACACGGTCATATTTTTAGTGTGCTAAACTAAAATTTATATTACAGGGATTACCAAGCGTTATGATAGAAGAAAGAAAAAAAGCTCTTGATAATATCAGTAAAATACTTGCTATTACTCGATATGATATTGAACATCATCAAGAAATTGGTGATTATTCTCTTAATATTCATGGTGAAAATTATTTTAGAGATGTATTTAATTTTATTTATGGTTATGATTTAAAAAATGTAAATTTTGAGTCTGCTAATGCAGCTTGCATAGATTTGGTTGATAAAAAACGCAAACTTGCTTATCAAATTACCACGACGCGAACTAAAGAAAAAATTGAAAAAACTCTAAGAATTCTATCAAACCAGAAATATAAAGGTTATGAAGTTAAAATATACTTTTTGTTAGATAAAGCAAAGCCTAATAGTGCAACTATTCAAGAACTTTCGGATAAATATGGCGTGACATTATCAGAAGTTTTAGCCGATTATACAGATTTAATGAAAGATATAGGAAATCTTGAAACAAACAAATTAATGGAGCTAAATAATCAATATTTTAAAGGAATAGAAAAACATTACACTGATGAAGTTGTTTTAGATTTAGTTTGTAAGCATTTACTTAAAAAATTTCCTACTGTTAAGAAAGATTATGATGATGATTTTGCCTCTGCTGATACAAATAAAAAGTTTAAACTCAATAAAATCAACTCAAGAACAGCAAGTTATATTAATAGAGGCTTAGATTATTCCCCATTACTCGATATGCTTAATGAGGAAGATAATTTTTTAAGCAAATTGAAAGTGCTTGTGATTGATAATATATATCAAAATGTTCTTTTAGAGGTGCTAAAAACAAAAATTTCTAAATCTGAACTAGAAGATAAAAATATAGAAAAATTACATGAATTAGCGAAAAAGTATCAGTATGATTTTAATAAAATTATTTCTAAACTACACGATGCAATAAATAAAAATATTGAAATTAAAGACTTTAATACTATGAACATTATTTGGACTATCATTGCCTACTTTTTTGAAATTTGTGATGTTGGAGTACATGAATGATGATTATGCCAACTAAAATTATAAAACCTGTAGACTCATTGATTTGTATTTCATCAGAAGTATTAAATATTCTCAAAACAGAAAACTTGTTACTTGATGAATTATTTGAAAAATTAAATGACTCTTATTATAAAAAAGTATCTATGGATACACTCTTCTTATGTTTGGATTTTTTATATTTGATAGATAAAATAGAGCAAGACGATGCAACTCTTAAAGTTAAGTTCTGACAACCCTAAATTTAAAACCTTAGAATTTTCTGAGGGGCTAAATATTGTCGTGGGTTTACAGCTAACTAAAGATGAAAAGAAATCTATCAATGGGATAGGTAAGAGTTTGTCACTTAATTTAATTCATTATATGTTGGGAGCTGAACCTTCCAAAAAATCAAAAGAATTCTTATCTGGATATGGTACTTTTCGTTTAGATTTTGAGCATAAAAATGAATATTATGTTATCAAGAAAAACTTTAGTAAATCATATTTTGAGATTAATGATGAAAAATATACGCTTGAAAACTATAAAAAAAAGCTAACTCAAATCTTTTTAAAACCTGCTTCCCCTCTCACTTTTAGACAAGTAATCAACTGTTTTGCTAGACGCTTTGAGAAAGATACAGATTATTACTCTAATACACTTAGACAACAAGCACGTCCTTTAGAAGACTATCAGCAACGTTTTGTAAATTTATATCTACTGGATATTAAGACTGATTTAGTGGATAAAAAATGTCAGATAAAAGATAAGCTAAAACAGCTAAAAGATGGGCTAAAAGGTATAGAAAATTATACAAATGCTGAAAATACTGGCACTTTAAAAGATTTGCAAGATGAAATTGACAGTTTAGCACAGGCTTTAAGTGACTTTGCTATTGCTCCAGACTATGAAAAACTTAAAAAGCAGGCTGATGATTTAACTACGGAACTTGATAATAAAAGAACAGAAACTTATTTGTTAGAAAATCAGTTAAAGAAAAAGCAAAAAATACTTAAAAGCTTAAATAATATCAATGTTGATATTGACCAAATTACTGGTATTTATCAAGAAGCTCAATTTTTTTTCGAGGATGCTATTACAAAAAGACTTTCTGATGCTCAGGATTTTCATAACAATTTAGTTAGTAATAGAAAACAAAGGCTAAAAACTGAAATTCACGCACTAAGGAATAAAATACAACAACTCACTGCTGAGAAAAATAGTTTAGGTAAACAAAGAGATGGTTTGTTAAAAACATTAGAAAAGCAAGGAGCATTGGAAGAACGAGACACTATTACTAGAAGAATTAATGCTTTAGAACTACATAAAAATGAATTAGAAAAGTATGAAAACTTGCGTAATACAATCAAAAAAGAAAAAACTGACTTAGAATCTCAAAACGCAATGCTAAAGCAAGAAGCATTAATCTATCTTGAACAAGAAAAAGAGTTGTTAGATTACATTGAAAATCAATTTAGAGAGTTAGTAAAAAGATTCTATAATAATCATGGTGGCTCTCTGAAAATAGAAATAGCAAAAGATGCTAAATATTTATTTAATATTTTAATAGATATTCCAAAAGATGCTTCTCAAGGACGCGGAGAAGTTAAAATCTTTTGTTATGATGTTTTACTTTATTTGTTAAACAAGGATTTATTGGGATTTCTTGCCCATGATAGTTGTATTTTTTCGGGTATGAATCCTCGTCAAAAAACAACTATTTTTAAAATTGTTTTAGAACTTTGTCAAAAAGAACGGTTGCAGTATTTTGTTAATGTTTCAGAAAATACTTTGAATGATGTACTAAAAAATGACATTTTAACTGAGCAAGAAAAACAAACCATTAAAAATAGTATTATTTTAAAGCTTTATGACAAAAATTCTGGTAACTGGCTATTTGGTGAAAGCTTTGATTAGTAATGACATGATTATAAACAATATTTAAATCATAAAACTCGTAAGGCGTAATCTAACAGGGCGCAATAGCGTCAGCGTATTGCACCGTATGAAAATACAAGCATTAAGTAATAATTAATCCTGCCAAACTATCACTGTTATCGTATTCAAAGTTGTAAACGAAATAATTTAAGTTTGTGGACCATACATTAAATTGGGTAAAAATAAGCTGATTTCTGGTACATACGTGATCAATAATAAAAATGTTAATAAAATTAATAGCCAAGGCAATACGGCTTTTACAACCTCCATAATACTCATGTCCGTAATACCGACAATTACAAATAAATTTAATCCTACTGGTGGCGTAATCATACCGACTTCCATATTGACGACCATAATAATTCCTAAATGAATCGGGTCAATGCCTAATTCAACTCCAATTGGGAATAGAATTGGTGCAACAATTAGTAATAAACCCGATGGTTCCATAAAACTACCACCAATTAACAATAATACATTCACTACAATTAAAAACATCCAAGGTGACATGCCCCAATTTACAATCATCTCTGCAATCTGCTGTGGGATTTGCTCGGTTGTTAAAACATGTCCAAACATCATTGCGTTGGTAATAATAAACATTAACATAATCGTGACTTTACCAGAATCAGTCAAGACTTTTGGTACATCTTTAAAGCCTAAATCTCGATAAATAAATAATGCAATGATAAACGCATAAATTGCTGCAACGGCTGCGGCTTCAGTTGGAGTGAAAATGCCGCCGTAAATTCCTCCTAATACGATAAAAATTAACAATAATCCCCAAATTGCATCCGTACCTGCTGCAAAAACTTCTTTGGCTGATGCAGGTTGCATTTTTGGTAAATTGTGTTTACGTGCAAAAAAGTAAATGCCACCCATTAACATTAAACCCGCCAATATGCCCGGAATCACGCCAGCCATAAACATCCGTCCGACTGAAACTTCAGTAATCGCTGCATAAACGACCATTACAATCGAAGGTGGAATTAAAATGCCCAGTGTGCCCGCACTCGATACGACACCTGCGGCAAAATTTTGGCTATAACCTGTACTAACCATGCCGGCAATCACAATTGAGCCAATCGCCACTACTGTCGCGGGCGAAGAACCTGATACTGCCGCAAATAACATGCAGGCTAGAACTGATGCCATTGCCATGCCGCCACGAATCGAGCCAACACAGGCAATTGCAAATCTAATCAAACGTTTAGCAACGCCTCCTGTTGATAAAAATGCAGAAGATAAAATAAAAAATGGAATGGCAAGTAATGTGGCGTGCTCCATACCTTGAAATAATTTTAGCGATAGGGATGCTAATGAATCATTAGAGAAAAATAAAATTGTTAGGACACTGGATAAACCTAATGCAATCGCAACGGGCACACCAATAATTAATAGGAAAAATAGTAAGGTGAATAAAAATGCAATAGTCATGATCGGTAGCCCTATTTATGTTCTTTAATTGCTTCTTTTGCTTCGTCCGCTAATACGTGGACTTCTAAACCTAAAATCAGTTTCCATAATATTTGTAAAAAACGTAGAAATAGTAATGCTAATCCTAAAGGTAAAATTGAATAAACAACCCATTTTTCAATAGGTAAGTCTTCAACTTCAATGTGTGTCGTATACATTTTTTGTACATATTCGTAACTACCGATAAATAAAATCACGCAATAGGCTAAACAAAATAAAATCGCTAAAATTGCTAAACTACGTTGCCAAACTTTGGGTAATAAGCGAGTAAACGCATCAATACCAATATGCGCTCCGATCCGAACGCCGTATGACATGCCAAACAATACCATCCAAGCAAACATATAACTTGTTAATTCTAAAGCCCAAACCATATTTACTTTGTAAACGATATTTTCTAGGATTGGAAACCAAGCTATTAGGGTTTGACCTAAGCTTGATTCCCATAAGTCTTTGTTATTTAAAAAATATCGGATCAGAACATTAGTGAAAGTAATCAGCGTCATACCTGCTAGTAGCAGTGCAATAAACGCCTCTTCAAAACGATTATAAAATTGCTGAATCATGATTGCCTCGCAGGAATTGAATAGGTATATTGGGGAAAGCGAATCATTGTAACAAAAGTTTAATATGCACATAAAATATTTTTAACGTTGTGAAAGCGGAATAAATTCTGCGAAAGCTGCTCAACGTAGGTTATCAAATCAACTTTTTCAAACAATGCTACTTGCTTGTCATATAAAAACTGCTTAAACTCGGTACGTGGAAAGTTGGTCGGGCAATCGCGCTACTGTAAAGTAGGGAGGAAAGTCCGGGCTTCATAGGACAGAGTGCCAGATAACGCCTGGGAGGCGTGAGCCTACGGAAAGTGCCACAGAAAATATACCGTCCCCCGTCCATGCTGCTTTGCAAATTGTGGTGAGGGATAAGGGTGAAATGGTGTCGGTAAGAGCGCACCGCGTCATTGGTAACAATGATGGCAGGGTAAACCCCACTTGAAGCAAGATCAAGTAAGAAACAAAATACATGTGTGTCCGCATGGTTTCGGGTAGATCGCTTGAGGAATTCGGTGACGGATTTCCTAGATGAATGATTGCCGTACTTTCAAGTATACAGAACCCGGCTTATAGACTGACTTTCTATATTTTTCTACGTCTCTAAATAAATTTTAACGCCTCCTTATTTATAACTCACGTTAAGCGCTCAACACAGCTTTACTAATCGGTTAAATTTACCGACAACTGCTAATTGATGACTGGTATTCCTCAATGCACTCAAAAACATTACAAAAATGGCAACATTCGCACGATTTTATTAATCATGACGCAAAAGGTGAAACACGTACATTACAAGTTTTGCTATTAACCGCAGTTACGATGCTAATTGAAATCATTGCGGGTTATCGTTATGGTTCAATGGCGTTACTTGCTGACGGTTGGCACATGGGAACGCATGTTGCGGCTTTTGGTATTACACTGTTTGCTTATCGATATGCACGACGTTATACCGATCAGGATAAATTTAGCTTTGGTACTGGAAAGGCTAATGCGTTAGGTGGATTTGCAAGTGCGATTGCCTTAGCTGTCGTTGCATTAATGATTGGTTTAGAATCAATTCAACGGCTATTTTTCCCAAATGAAATCCAATTTAATGAGGCAATACTTGTTGCTATTTTAGGATTACTAGTCAACCTTATTTCCGCTTGGTTATTACACGACGATGACCATGATCATCATGATCACAATTTAAAAGCAGCTTATTTTCACGTATTAGCGGACGCGCTGACTTCGGTACTAGCGATTATTGCGTTATTTCTTGGTAAGTATGCGGGCATGAATTGGCTTGATGCTGCTATTGGATTGGTTGGAATGTTGATTATTACGCGCTGGGCGTATAGTCTGCTGCGACAAACCAGTAGTATTTTACTTGACGAAAGTGTTGAACAGACTAAACAAGCGATTCAACAGACAATCGAAGCTGATTCTGACAATCGGATTGCTGATTTACATGTATGGCGGATCAGCGCGGAAAATCAAGCGGCAATTATTTCCTTAATCACCGACAATCCGAAGCCTACTCATTATTACAAAAACTTACTACGCAATTTTCACTTATCGCACATTTCAATTGAAGTCATAACTTGTGAAGAACAATGCCAGAATTCATGATAATCAACATCAATCCCGATAATGCAATGGTTTCTTTAACTGCGTAACGCCTAAGTTTTTAACTTTTTCAAGTAACCAAAAATTTTATTGGAAATAGTTTGCGTCTCTTCTTTTTGAGTCGATTCAACTGTGTAGCGTTCAACTGCTTGCGGGACCTGACGCAAAAAATTGTATCGCCACAACGCATCACGAATTCCACGCTCTAACATGCCTTTGGCAACGGGTTTAGGTAAAAAGCGGTAAATTTGACCTTGATTAATCAATTTTATTAATGCGTTGGTATCTTGGAAAGATGTGACAATTAGCGTTAAAACATTAGGATGATATTGTTTAAGGATTTTAAGCGGACTACTAATATCTTCATTACCAATCTTGATTTCTGATATAACAACCGCTATTTGATTGTATTCGCTAAGAATTTTGAATGCTTCCTCTAAATTTTGTCCCCAATGCACTCGATTGCTATTTTTGAGAATTTCTGTTGTCAAGTGTAAAGTCTGTTCATCTTTATCAATTACTAATATTTCTAATTCTGATGTGATAGCACTTTGTTTTTGTTCAGCTTTAGTCGGTAGCGTATCAATTTTTAGCGCAATATCAACTGCTTTAGCAATAATCGTTTTAATTTCATCATTATCCCAAGGCTTGTTAATGTAACGGAAAATCTCCCCTTCATTCACAGAACCTACAATTGCCGCTAAATCCGAATAACCTGTCAGTAATAAACGCATTGTGTTAGGTGAGACTTCCTTAATGCCTCGTAAAACCTCTGTACCGCTCATGATTGGCATACGCTGATCACTGACTACAACGTGAATTTGCTGATTTTTTGCTATCTCAATGGCAGCGTTACCATCAGTTGTGGTCAGTATTTGATAACGCGATTTAAATGTGACTTTGAGTGATTTTAAAATCCTTTCTTCGTCATCAACAAATAAAATTGTAGGTTTCATAGGTCAGTACCAGTTGTTGATTAATAATTGTATTTCATATTAGGATAAAATTAATTTTTTCTATTGCTCACAAGTCGTATATAAAAAAATATGGACTAAATACCTGCAAAAACTGGTAAACCTATCATTTAAGGCTACCAGTTTAATGTACTGAGTCTACACGTCTTCACTTTCTAAGTATTTTGCATAGCCATCTGCGTCTAATAGGTCAGCAATTTCTGTATTAGTATCAGTTAGTTCTAAGCGAAAAATCCAACCATCTTGATATGGACTGCTGTTTACTAATTCAGGTGCATCGCTTAATTCTTCATTAACGGCGATTACTTTACCAGATAAGGGACTATAAATGTCAGAAGCAGCCTTTACAGATTCGACAACCCCACATTCATCACCTGCATTAAATTCAGCGTCTAATTCAGGTAATTCAACAAATACTAGATCGCCTAATAGTTGTTGTGCGTGGTCGG
Source organism: uncultured Thiotrichaceae bacterium (assembly GCA_964388965.1). GTDB lineage: Bacteria > Pseudomonadota > Gammaproteobacteria > Beggiatoales > Beggiatoaceae > Albibeggiatoa. Next base: position 41,677 of record CAYMCP010000013.1, read on the forward strand.
TAATGCCAATTGTTACTATACCATCATCTTCAAAACGTACCCACTCGTGAGAGGTAACGTATTTTAAATCATCTACAATTTCACTCATAATTAAAACCTCATTTTAAAGTTAAATGTCAATGCAAGCTTTTCCTTGTCGTACAAAAGGCGGTTTGACGACTTGAGCCGGAATTTTCTTATTACGAATCGCAACATCTACCTCTTCATACACCCCCGCAGGTAGACGAGCAAAAGCAATTGAAACCCCTAAAGTTGGTGAATATGTGCCACTGGTGATTTTACCTTCTGAATTTGCTTCATCCACATACACGGTTTGATGAGCACGCAACACACCTTTATCTTTCAAAACTAAACCAACGAGAATGTTGTGCTCACCATTTATTTTTTGTGCTTCTAGCGCGTTACGACCAATAAATTGGCGGTCAATTGGTTTCCAATCAACTGTCCATGCTAGATTAGATTCCAGTGGTGTATCATTTTCGGTCATATCAGAACCGTATAAATTCATTCCCGCTTCTAAACGTAGTGTGTCACGCGCACCTAAACCAATTGGTGCAATGTTGGCATTAAGCAGTTCATCCCAAAAAGTCGGTGCTTGTGAGTTGGATAGCATGATTTCAAAACCATCTTCACCTGTATATCCTGTACGCGCAATAAACATTGTATCATTCCAACAGGCTGTAAATGGCTTTAAAGTAAGTGCGGTGTCGCGTAATGTATCGGGTAATAAAGGCGTTATTTTTTTAATTGCCTGCGGACCCTGAATCGCTAACATTGCTAAATCAGTACGTTCAGTTACCGTAACCGCAAATTGTTTGGCATGTAATTCAATCCACGCTAAATCTTTATCACGAGTTGCAGCATTAACAATCATTCTAAATTGTTGCTCAGTTTGATAATAAATAATTAAATCATCAATAATCCCGCCTTTTTCATTTAACATGCAGGAATAAAGTGCTTTACCAGTTTTACCAATAATTTTACTGACATTATTAGCAAGCAAATGTTGCAAAAATGTGATTACGTGTTCACCATTTAGGTCTACAATTGTCATGTGCGATACGTCGAATACACCGGCATCTTTTCTGACAATATGATGCTCATTAAGTTGTGAGCCGTAATGTAAGGGCATATCCCAGCCACCAAAATCAATCACTTTTGCGTTACTTGCACAGTGCTTATCGTATAATGCAGTTTTTTTATTCATTAGTTTCCATAGTATGGCTTAAAAATAGGCTCATTATAAAACAATTTACGTCTGCTCCCAAATTCTATATGTAAATCTTTAACTGATCCTATTTTGTTAATATTCGTCACAAAACTCATAACGAGGGAAGTATATTGATTTTAAAGCTGAAACCAATTAATTTTAGAATTTCTTTAACTAAATATCATCTTTATAACCTAATTGCTGTAATGCCTGTTCGCTATTACTCCAATTTTCTTTTACTTTAACCCAAAGTCGTAAATAGGTTTTACAGCCTAGTAATTCATTAATATCTTCGCGTGCAGCCTCACCAATAGATTTTAATTTTTTGCCTTGCTTACCGATGATGATACCTTTTTGTGATGGTTTTTCTACCCAAATTACCACGCTAATATGGATTAATCCGGTTTCTTGTTTAAAATACTCAGTTTGCACCGTTAAACGGTAAGGTAATTCCGCGCTCAAGCTGCGTATTAGTTTCTCTCTGACAATTTCGGCAACTAGGAAACGTTCACTTTTATCCGTAATGTCGTCTGCTGCAAAAACATGCTGATTAATAGGTAAAAGTTGAATAATTTTTTTCTCAAACTGTTGTAAATTATCGTTTTTTAAAGCAGAAATTGGGAAAATATCTGAAAATTCGTAATAAGTAGAAATTTCTTGTAAAAATGGTAATAATTTAGATTTATCAATGAGCTTATCAATTTTATTTACCGCTAGAATAATTGGTTTGTGCATATTTTCTAATAGTTTTAAAATCTGCTGTTCTTGCTCTGTCCAGTGTAGTGCTTCGATTAACCACACAACAATATCTACGTCTTCAATGCTTGCAGAAGCGGTGCGGTTTAAGTAACGATTCATCGCAGTGTGACGTTCTTGGTGCAAGCCCGGCGTGTCCACATAAATAATTTGGTTGTCATCTTGGGTTTTAATTCCAAGTAAGCGGTGGCGTGTCGTTTGCGGTTTGCGCGAGGTAATACTTAATTTTTGACCTAGCAAGTGGTTCAGTAAGGTAGACTTACCAACATTAGGGCGACCAATGATTGCGACATAACCACAACGTGTATTCATGTGTTTTTTTTCCAATTAATTGAATTATATAATATTTATTATCAATATGATGTGATATTTTATGATTAAGTATAAAAATAGTTAGATGAGTGCTGTAAATCATACTATTCACAGGACTTAGCAACAACTATATTACAAAATAAATTCTATCTTCTTTGCGTAAAGTGAGAAAATAATGAAAACATTTCAAATTCAACATTATATAAAATATAGTTATTCTAATTTAATTGAGCTTGATTTTCATACTTTGCACTTACGCCCGATTTCTAATGCTTGGCAACAGGTTAGTCAATTTCAACTGCTCTTACACCCGATAGCACAAGGTTTAATACATTTTAGCGATATTGAGGGTAATCCGACAACATTTGCGTGGTTTGGAGAAAAAACAGATTCATTAATCGTTCAAACTCAAGTTGTGGTTAATATTACTTGTCAAAATCCGTTTGATTATTTGTGTACACACGGTATGCAAACTATTCCAATCAACTATTCAAAATCAGAACATGCGTTGCTTAAACCCTATTTAAAGCCGTTTAGCGAAACCGAGCTAGCAAAGAATTTTGCGCATCAGTTGGCGAATAAAACAGCATACAGAACTTTGGCATTTCTTGATTTGCTTAATGAGACAATTTGCACATCATTTGTACATATTATTCGGGAGACAGGTTCACCATTTAAACCCGATGAATTACTTATAAATCAACAAGGTGCATGTCGAGATTTTGCTTATTTGTTTATTAATAGTTGTCGGTTGTTGGGTTTAGCGGCACGTTTTGTTAGTGGATACCAAGAAAATCTTGATGTTGATGGAGAAAATCATCTACATGCTTGGGCTGAGGTTTATATTCCATACGCGGGTTGGCGTGGTTATGATCCGTCGATTGGATTGGTTGTGTGTGATGGGCATATCGCTCTAGCAGCCAGTGCTAATGCAGATATTACGATGCCCATTATTGGTGCGTTTTATGGGTTGGCGGATAGTAAGATGGATTATGCAATTCAAATCAAATAATTTTTTTATAATTAATATGTTAGCAGTTTTTAAAGTAAAATTTTTATATAACTTGAACCGTACCAAATAAGTAAAAATAAGCCTAGAATGAGACGATAAATCACAAATGGTAACATGCCAGTCTGATTGAGTAGGCGAATGAATACCTCAATACATAGGTAGGCACTTATCGCTGAGATAATTAGACCTAGCAATAGAGGTGTCCAGGTGATGTCAGTTTTTTGTGCTACTAGTAGCACGGTTTCGTCAATGCCTGCAAGTAGGATAACGGGAATAGATAGTAAAAAGGAAAAGCGGGCTGCGGCTTGACGTGAAAATCCGATGAGTAATGCTGCGGTAATGGTAATACCTGAGCGTGATGTGCCGGGTAGCAAAGCAATCGCTTGGGCACAGCCTATCAAGATGATGTCGCGCCATGTTAGTTGATATTCATTGCGTTGCTGGGTTGCTGTTGCGTCGGCATACCAGAGTAATATACCAAATACTATTGTGGTCATGGCGATGAGTAGACCGCTGCGTAAATATTCAACCCAACCTGTAATAGAAAGTATTACGCCTATGGTTGCAACTGGGATTGTGCCGATAATTACACCCCAAACTAAGCGGCTTTCGGGTGTAAGTTGTTTCGTTTGCAAAGCGGTGAGCCAAGCAAGAAATAAAGGTTTGATGTCGTGACGAAAATAGAATATTACAGCCAGTAGCGTACCTACGTGGACTGCGACATCAAATGCAGTACCCTGATCAGACCAAGTGGTGAATTCTGCCACTAGGATGAGGTGTGCTGAACTAGAAATAGGTAAAAATTCAGTAAGTCCTTGTAATAGGGCTAAAATGATAATTTGCCAAATGTCCAAATCAAATCTCTCAAAATCGTGAAAATGGAGTGTAGAGTATAGGAAAGTGCTTACAATCACAATCTAAATTTAAGGAAATTAATCATTTTTAAATCATATCACATTGGACAGAGTTCAGTTTGATATATCGATTATTCTCAATTTGTGAAATTTAAAATGAGCATTGCGATACCCAATGTGAGATATTAAGATTGTTAGCATATTTTGAGGTAGAATAAATAGCTTAACTCATTTTTCTGAAGGGATAAGCATGACAAAATTGGTTGATGAAAATGAACAAATTGCTCAACGTCGCGCAAAATTGGCTGAAATGCGTCAACAAGGTGTGGCGTTTCCGAATACATTTCGTCGTAATTGTGTTGCAGCGACATTGCACGAGCAATATGGCGAACAAGAAGCACAAACGATTGAAACACGTAATGTTCGAGTTAAAGTTGCAGGACGAATGATGACCCGTCGCGTAATGGGTAAAGCTTCGTTTATGCACTTACAAGATATGTCTGGACAAATTCAAATATACGTTAAACGTGACGACTTGCCTGAAGGAAAATATAAGGAGTTTAAGCAATGGGATTTGGGCGATATTGTAGCCGCAGAAGGTACGCTGTTTAAAACTAAAACCGGTGAATTATCAATTAAGGCGAGCAATGTACATTTATTAACCAAGTCATTGCGTCCTTTGCCTGAAAAATTTCACGGCTTGACGGATCAAGAAATTCGTTACCGCCAACGTTATTTAGATTTAATTAGCAATCAAGCGTCACGCCAAACATTTATTACACGTTCCAAAATTGTAGCATTTATGCGTCAATTTCTCATTGAACGGGACTTTCTTGAAGTTGAAACGCCCATGATGCAACCGATTCCCGGTGGCGCAACGGCGCGTCCATTTACAACACATCATAATGCTTTAGATATGGAATTATTTTTACGGGTCGCGCCTGAATTGTATTTAAAACGTTTGGTTGTTGGTGGATTTGAACGTGTATTTGAATTAAATCGTAATTTTCGCAACGAAGGTGTTTCCACACGCCATAATCCAGAATTCACGATGTTAGAATTTTATCAAGCTTATACCGATTATCGTGGTTTGATGAATTTAACAGAGGAGATGTTCCGCGAATTAGCTCAAACCGTATTGGGATCCACTATCGTACCTTATCAAGATGAGGCTTATGATTTTGGTAAACCTTTTGCGCGTTTAAGTTTATTAGACGCAATTGTGCGGTATAACCCGGATATTCAACGTAGCGATTTAGAAAATTATCAAACCGTTAAAGTTATTGCAGAACGTTTAGGTATAACAGTACAAGAAGGTTATGGTTTAGGCAAAATCCAATTAGAAATTTTTGAAAAAACAGTTGAGCATTGCTTAAAAGACCCTACTTTTATTACTGAATATCCGACTGAAGTATCACCTTTAGCACGCTTGAATGATGAAAATCCAGAGATTACAGATCGCTTTGAGTTATTCATTGGAGGGCGCGAAATCGCTAATGGCTTTTCAGAGTTGAACGATCCAGAAGATCAAGCACAACGCTTTCAAAAACAAGTCGAAGCGAAAGACGCGGGAGACAACGAGGCAATGCACTATGATGCGGATTATGTGACAGCGTTAGAGTATGGTTTGCCGCCGACTGCGGGCGAGGGTATCGGTATTGATCGTTTAGTGATGTTGCTAACCGATAGCCCTTCTATTCGTGATGTTTTGTTATTTCCACACATGAGACGCTTAACAAGTTAATTGCTAATTGACATCCTCCCAACTCACCCGATTCATTCAGGGAGCGGGGAGGCGAAGACGTTAACGATTACGTTCCCAAATTTGAGTCAATTTTTCCAATACATCCGCTTTAGGACGGCTAATTGCGTTAATATTGACTTGAACAATATCTTTCAACTTATCAAACGCACTACCGCTACCAAAAATTGGTACATCAACATTGGCTGGACGGAACAAATAAGTATCACGCGCTTTAACTTGTGCTCTTTCGCTCAACAGGAAATCTTGGAACAATTTTGCTGCATTTTTATGCTCATCGTTAGACCATGGAACATTTAAAATGTAGAAAGGGTTATCATTCCAAACACTGCGAGTTGGATAAACTACTTTTAATTTACCCCAACGACCTGCTGCAGAATCTAAATTAGACAAGACCAAGTTTTCATAGACCATAACCGCATTGAGCGTAGAGGGTCCATAACGCAACATGGTGCGCATTAAATTACCAGTGCTGTTATCGTCAGCAGTAATTGCATCTTGAGCCTCTTCCAACCAAGTTAAAAAACCTTCTTCCATAATGTGTTTTGCTTTCAAATTACGTGAAACATCAGCATAATCATAAGCCATCAACGCTAAAGTTAATATACCACTGTTAGAATGTGTTGGCAGCGTATGACCAAAAGTGAATAATCCCCATTCTGGTTTGTCCGCAATAGCAGCCCAACCCGTTCTTTCTGCTAGTGCTTCTGACAAGGTTTTAAAGTTTACTGCATTATATTTTTTCATAAACGCTTCATAACGATCTTCCCACATCACAATAACCATTGGTGTTAATGCCAAAGGCGCGTCGGAATAGATAGGATCATTACCGTATTCTTTTTCCCATTTGGATACTAATAAATCTTGTACCAAACTACTAGCAGGTGACCATACGTGTATACGCTTATCCTGTTCTAAAACGGCTGTCCCGCCCTCAACTGAACCCATAGGAATCAAATTAACTTTGATATTTTTACCTTCTGGTACTTTGGCAAATTCTTCTACAGCCCACTCTAGCCATTTTCGCTTTTCAGTACCGTAAGCCAGACCAAATTCAACAGGCTTTTCTGGTTGAACAGCATTCCAACCCTTTTGCGCTGTTTCTTTCGTTTGTCCCCACAAATCCCTCATGGTATCCTGCCAGTCTGCTTGACTAGTCGGTGTAATGGCTAGTAAACCTACCACTAATGTAGTAGTAAGTAATTGTTTCATCGTTTTTAACATAAAATCTCCATATCTAATTAAGTTAAGCTCACTTTCACGACAGATCAGAGAATAGGCAATAAAGATGACAAAAGTATGACACTAATTTATTGAAATAATTAATGTGTATCGCCACTAAAAATTTTTAACCATCAGCGTTCATTTTACCAATTAATTCTTGTAACACCTCGTCTGCGCGTTGATTGTCGATTTGACAAGTACCAGCACGCTCATGACCACCACCGCCATAACGTAACATAAGCGCACCAACGTTTGTTTTCGAGGAGCGATCAAGGATAGATTTACCTACAGCAAATACTGTATTTTGTTTTTGCAAACCCCACATGATATGAATTGAAATATTAGATTCCGGGTACATCGCGTAAATAATGAAGCGATTAACGACAAAAATATCTTGTTCTTCACGCAAATCCAGTATGATAACATTTTTATGCTGTTTTGCACAACGCTCAATTTGTTCCATTGCTTCGCGTTGATGTTCCATATACAAAGTGACACGCTCTTTGACATCAGGTAATTGCAGAATATCATCAATCGTATGCACTTTACAGTAATCAATTAAAGTCATCATTAATTCATAATTAGAGATTCTAAAACTCCTAAACCGCCCTAAACCACTACGTGGGTCCATGATGTAATTTAGTAATACCCAACGTTGTGGAAATAAAATCTCTTCGCGTGAAAATTGTGCTGCATCAGCTTTATCCACAGCTTCTAACATTTCCTCGTTGATATTGGGAAAAGTTTCTTTACCACCGTAATATTCGTAGACAACTCGCGCGGTGGAGGGCGCGTTAGGATCAAGAATATAATTTTCTGGACGTTGCCCTGGATTGCGTAACGCTTCACTATAGTGATGATCAAACACGAGGTAGGCTACAGAAACATAAGGCAAATTAGTAGTAATATCCCTGTCGGTGATTTCCACTTTCCCGTCCTGCATATCCTTGGGGTGTACGAATTTAATTGTATCAATCAAATCCAGCATTTTTAGCAATACCGCACATATTAAACCATCGAAATCACTCCGTGTGACAAGGCGGAATTTGCGTGACATAGGCTTTCTCCAGAAACTTATTATCTGCCATTATACTCGACTAGCGTAGACACTCAAAATGCAAACATGTCCAAAAGATGTTGCAAGCATGATAAACCTTTTAAAAATTGCACACAACTTAGAATCTTACATTGTGCAGGATTCAGGTTGTGGGATTTGATATATTGAAGCGACACAATTTCAGAATAGCCACAAGATTTTGATTTGCAAAATATTAGGCATTATGCAGTTAAAGTATTTCCTCGTCCCAATGGTCTCCGTTGAGATACAACAGGGACGCTCTGCGTCCTGATTTATTGTGAACTGCAAATATAGCGTAAAATTTTCGTATGAACTGCGTCACTCCTAACAATGATACAGACGGGAGGAAGCTGTTGCGACATAAAAAAATCTGACTGCTCGGCTAGAATAATCAGATTTTGGGGCTGTGCAGAATAAAAACTTATTCTGTCACGCTAATTTCTTTGCTGTAAGGGATAGCGGACTTATTGAAATTAGGTAATTTCCGTTCTAAAAACTACGGAAAAAGAATTCTTCAGCAACTTCACCTTGATTATTCGCGTTATTGCCCACTAATTCAGCTTAGCTAATTGCGCATCAGTTTTAGCTAATTGTTCGTCAGTTTTCTTTTGATTAATTGCAATACTCGCAACCAATTCTTTAAGTTCCTCATCTGTCATTTTAACGACTCCTTGAATAGGTAGATTATTTATTCCTAATAATTAAAATACTTTCACCCCGTTGTCAAACAATACAATATGTTTACCTTGCTGAGTCATGAAAAATAATCCTGATTCCGTTACTTCTTTTATTAAATCCTCATTAGATACCATGCTAGCAATAACGCCATATAATTTGAAGTCTTTATAACGTGGGAATAATTTCCTGAAATTAGGTAATTTCCGTTCTAACATATCTTTTACCAAATTAGGATGTGCTTTTTGTTTAACCTCAATGATTGCAACGGTATCACTATTAACTAGCACAATATCAAATTCATCCGCTAAATATTTTTTTTGTCCGTTAATTTCGATTTTGCGGCTGTTGTGCAGATTACGGTGCACATCCTCAAAATGAAGTTCACCGATACAGCCATTTTTCTCCAAACTACGGAAAAAGAATTCTTCAGCAACTTCACCTTGATTATTCGCGTTATTGCCCACTAATTCAGCAATTTTATCAACCTTTTTTATCATTTTAGCTAATTGCGCATCAGTTTTAGCTAATTGCGCATCAGTTTTAGCTAATTGCGCATCAGTTTTGG
>CAYMCP010000014.1:0-50264 GCA_964388965.1 uncultured Thiotrichaceae bacterium
CATACACATAAAGGCAAAACTCATTATTTCCATCAAGTGGTAACGCCTGTTATAGCATCGCCTAAAAGTAAGTATGTCATACCTTTACCTCCAGAGTTTATCCAGCCTCAAGATGGACATCAAAAACAGGACTGTGAACTCAATGCAACCAAGCGTTGGTTAGCACAATGGGGAACTAAATTAAGCCGTTTGAACGTGACTATTTTAGGTGATGACTTATATTCACGTCAGCCATGTTGCGAGGATATACTCGAAAATCAGATGCAGTTTGTGTTGGTCTGTAAGCCAGATTCTCATAAAACATTGTATGAATATGTAGATAAAGCAAAGACTTTTAGTAAAAAGCGTTGGACAGGAAAACGTCGAGAAATAGATACTTATCGTTACATTGAATCCGTACCTCTACGAGATGGTAAAGATGCTCTTTTGGTTAACTGGTGTGAACTGACAACTTCTTTGGAAGATGGCTCTGTCATTTACAAAAATGCCTTTGTGACTTCGCATCCCCTAAATAGTGAAAAATGTGTCGTTGACGTGATTCAAGCAGGCAGAACGCGCTGGAAAGTTGAAAATGAAAACAATAACACATTAAAAACAAAAGGTTATCACTTTGAACACAATTTTGGGCATGGACAAATCCATCTTGCTTCATTACTTGCTACTTTGATGATACTTGCCTTTCTTGTACATACGCTCATGGAATTGTTTGATGAACGCTTCAAAAAGCTCAGAAAACTATTGCCTTCTCGCAAACGACTGTTTCAAGATTTTTCCGCCCTTATGCTTTATATCTGCTTTGATTCTTGGCAAGCTCTTTTGCAATTTATGCTTGATGGACTTAACTCTCGCCATCCTCCTCCTGCTTAACCCTAAAATGAGAATTGCTGTCCTCACCTTCTTCAATGCCAAACATCCAAAACGGGTCAAACCACGTGCAAGACTCATCTGCAAATGGTTTCCACGTAGTCAATTGTGAAGTTTCGCTGTCTCTATTTAGCCCTTGATTCCAACTAAGCAACTGTTGAAACATCTCATCCTGAATACGTTTAAATTCATCTTGCAAATCTTTTTTACGATTCAAATCTTGTTCAGCGAAATAATTGGCGCGTAAATTAACTAAATTTTTCACACTTTCAGATTGTTCAAACAAACTGGATTGATAATTTTCATTACCCAGCCCAATTAAGGTATTCGCACAAACAAACTTAAAATTCAAATTGGGTAAAGGAATAATGCCGCGATTGGGTTTATTATCTTCGACTTTTTCATCCACAATCAACGACAAAAAACAACGCAAACGGCTAATTTCAACCGCAATCACTTGAATATCCACGCCATAAATACATTTCCCTAAAATCCCCAATTTACGCGCATAATTCCACAAATCGCGTTCATTTTCCAATTTTTCGCGCATTAAACGCCGTGCAGAAGTGTCACGAATATCATTTAACGTATAAGTAAGCCATTGAGAGCAATCATTATCTAATCGGGACAAAATCAGCGTTAATTTTTGCAAAATCCCCATAGGAAAAGCCCCAGAACCACAAGCTGGATCAAGAATTTTAATAGTATTTATTGCCGACAATACACGCTTTGCATCCTCATCATTAAAAGGATTTTCTGCCGTTTCATAAGTCAATAAAAGACGTAAACTATCCACCGACAAATCAGGACATTGCGTAGTGAAATAAGCCATTAACGACTCATCCACCATATAATCAACAATATCGCGTGGCGTATAATAACTACCTGTGGCTTTACGCGCACTTGCGCCCGTTTCAGGATTAATTTCAGCCAAAAGATTCTCAAAAATCTGCCCTAACATTTCGGGGTCAATAGCGATTTGAACATCGAGCGGGGTATTTTCTTCAACCGTAAAATGATAACTTTCAAAAAAAGTGAGTAAATCTTTCAACCACTGATTCGGAACATGTAAAGTATTTAAAGTGCAAATATTTTTATTATAGAAATCATGCGGATGTGGCTCAAACAAACCACCATTCAAAAAAGGAACATGCGCCCAGTCACCCGCTTGAAATAACGTTTTTCGTTCATTAATGGGTTTATTCAACACCTCAAAAAACAGTGGTTCTAAAATTTCATGATAATAATCAACATTTGATGAATTATTCATCAACGCATCACAAGATAAGATTTCACTAGGAATTAAAGAAACGCCATTTTCAGAGGTTTTCTTTTGCAAAAACCAACAAAACAACAAGCGTCCAATCAAACGCACCGCAAATTCTTTAATCAGTTTTTCATCTTGCGTACTGGGGAGTTTTAACTGACAATCAAAAACTTGCTTATCTCGCTTACCTCCCACCAAACGAGTAAAAAGTTTAGACAATTCAGCATAAAAATTTTTATTCAAAATAGAAATATCTAAAACTTTCTGCCATGCTTGATGCAACTCAACAAAATTTTCTGGTTTTGGCGATAATTTATCAAAAGCAAGATGATTTAAAATATCCAAATGGGCGCGGTGTGGATTATTAATTGAAATATCTTTGATTAAAGTCACTTTTTCTAAGACATCTTTGCTCTCATCTTTTTTATGCAAACGCCGATGAATCGTGCCTAAAGTTAAATAATTACCATATTGAAATAAAATCAACACTGGCATTTTGAATTTTTTATTAATCTTGCGTAAAATATCAGCTAAATCAGTACGAGAATAACTTGCCTTTTTCAACTCCAAACCAACAAACAAATAAGACAAAATAATTGAATTATCAATTGCATTTTCAGTGGACTGAAAAAGATGCGACTGCATTTGAATCTCATCATCAGTTAATTGAAACAACATAAGTGCTGTTTTGACTTCTTCATGCTGCAACAAATCTAACAATTCAGGGCTGGCGTTATTTTTTTCACTCGAATACCCTAATTTTTTAAAGAAATCTAAAGCAAAATCTTTAAAGTTTTTCTTAAAAAAATGCTTAAAAAAATCGCTAGTGAGCATTTATTTTACTTCCTGAATAATGAGCCAAGTGATTAATTCAAATTGCATTTCTTTAGACGGAACTTCCTCAGCAGAAAATAGTGTTGCTGAACGGCTTTGTGATAAAAAATCGCTACTTTTTTTGATTGCGGTTTGCTTAAAAGAATCAATCGCTGTTTTTAACAATGTATTATACACATCCATTTGCTTACCATCCTTTGTATCGCGGTTAAACTGCTGACAGAAATCCTCATAAATTTCATTTTTGCCAAGACACAATGTCTTAAACATAGTTAAAATATTATGAGCATCTGTAAAACCATAATGTACTGAATTTTCACGTTTTTTAACATAAACCAAAAAATAAGGATGCAAATAATTTTGTTGCGTTGTTTTAATATTCAAATCGATGGATTTTAAACAAAAGATGACACCTGTGGGATAATTTTCATTTTCAGGCACAACCGCATACATACCCAAAGGTTCATTTTCCAGACTTGCATAACTTTTTGTTTGCAAAGCCAATTGAAACTCCGTAAAGCTAAAATTTTCCAATTGGATACCGTCATCATTTAATTCAGGAACATTTTTTTTAAACAGAATCAATTGATGATCGCGATAATTTTTTTCTCGTTCAGATTGTTTTTTTTCTTCTAACAAATTTTCATCGGTGGTAGTGGCTGCATCAACCAGCTTCATGCGTGATTTTACCCGCGTTTCCAACTGCAAATAACTTTCTAAATCTTTTCCCGCCCAAAAATTAATCATTTGAATAAACTCATTTTGACTGCCCAAGCGGTCGATACGCCCAAAACGCTGAATAATTCGCACGGGATTCCAGTGAATATCATAATTAACCACACAATCACAATCTTGTAAATTTTGTCCTTCCGAGATGCAATCGGTAGCGATTAAAATATCAATTTCGTTTATTTCATTGGGATAAAATAAATTTTTTTCTTTAGAGCGCGGCGAAAATAAAGTTAATATTTTATTAAAATCTCTTTCATTGACAGTGCTTTGATTACTGCTGCCACCTGTCACCAATGCCATATTAACATTAAGAGAATTTGCTAATGGCAAAATCTTATCATACAAATAACGTGCGGTATCTGCAAACGCGGTAAAAATCAATACTTTGCGATTATTTTTATTGACAAAAGGCGTATTAATTTTATCAGCAATAAATTCGCGTAATTTTTCCAATTTATTATCAGTTTTAATGCCTTCCACATCTTTTAATAAACTAGCTAATTGTTGCTTATCTTGTTTTAAATCACTTAGCCAATCTGTTATTTTTAGGTGCGATAATTTAAAATTTAAATTTCCCCATTCAAAATCATCATTTTCTTCCAATTCCAAAGAGGCATCAGCCGTTTGCAAATCTGCAAATTGCAAAGATTTTTCTTTTGCTTGGGTCAATTTTGCTTGTAAATTATCAATTTTATCCAAAGTGCGTTTTAAAGTCTCCTTAAAAGAAAAAATAGAACTTTCCAAGCGTTTCAAGAAATTAACCCGCATCATACCGATTAAATAATATTCCCGCGTTTGTTGGTCAAAATTTTTCACTTTTCCCACATAAAGATTTAAATATTTGGCTTTAATGTAAGCAGAAGGATTAAACATAGATAATTTATAACTATTAATTTGTTCGACCAAATCATCATATTTAAGTGATTCGATTTCGACATATTCGTTAATTGGTTCTTTACGTTGTGGGAAATTGCCTAAACTTTTAAGAGAATTCGCAAAATAAGTTTTAATTTGTTGTCGAGACCGTGCAATAGTCAATTTATCCAATAAAATAGCAACTTGTTTATCTAATTTATCAACTAAATTATTCTTTTCAGTGATTGTTTCTTGCTGTTGCTTATCCAATTTTTTTTGTGCGTCTTTTAAGGTTTTTTCAATGCTTTGAATACCCATTGTTTCTAAAAAAGCGGTGTCATTATCATGTGTGATTAAGCGAATTTGATTTAAAAAATCAGTCAAATTGTTATTAACGGGCGTTGCTGATAATAATAAAACTTTAGTTTGCGCACCTGCTTTAATGACATCATTCAATAATTTTTCATACCGACTTTGTCTATAATTTCCATCTTTTTCATAACCTTGAGTGGCATTACGAAAATGATGCGATTCATCGATGACCACTAAATCATAAGCATCCCAATTAAAACGTTCTAAATCAATTCCATCAGCAATACCTTTAGAGCGCGTTAAATCAGTATGAGCAAGCAGCGTATAATTAAATTGATCGGCGATAAATGGATTAGATTTATCTCTGGCAGAGAATCTATATTTACGCCAATTTTCTTGTAATTTCTTAGGACACAAAACCAAAACATGTTGATTGCGCAATTCAAAATACTTAATCACTGCCAAAGCAGTAAACGTTTTTCCCAAACCGACACTATCTGCCAAAATGCAGCCATTGTACTGATTAATTTTATGGATAATTTGTTTGACTGCATTTTTTTGGAATTCATATAATATCTTCCATATCTCGCTGTTTTCTAAAGATTTGGGCAATGATTCATCAAGCTCTCGTTCACTTTCAAACAAATGATATAACGTTTTATGATAAATAAAATTGGGCGTATTTTTACGATAAAGTTGTTCTAAATAAGCCAATACTCGTATTTTAACATCACTAATTTGAACATCTTTACGTTGTCCATTCCATAAATGATTAAACCATTTTTCTAAACTTTCTATATCGTGATTACTATCTGTAATTAAATTGAGTTCAAGGTTTTTTTGCACTTTGCCAAAACTCAGACCATTAATAGTAAAATTAGAACTACCTACCACTGAATGTAAGCGTTTATTTTCTTCAGAAGGTGGATTTTTAATTAAATACAATTTTGCATGTAGAAAATCGGGTTTATCCACCGTTTTAATATCAACTTTTGCTTGAATCCATTCCGCACAAGCCTCAGCTGCTGCTTTTTGTTGTAGATGCTGACTTAGGCTTAGATGATGTTCTTGCAAAGCAAAGGTTTTTTGTTGAGGTTTTATATCTCGTTCCAAAAAAGCAGGCTCGCCAAATAAAAACCGTAGTTTTTTGATATGTAGTAATTTTTCTCGCAATTCATAAAATGCGTAAATACTAAAATAAGCAGATACAAATGATAATTCTGCATCTGCGAAAATAGTTTCACTTAAAAAACCGCCTACTGTTCCGTATTGTTCGGAATTGTCGAGGATATTATTCATAATTTAATATTTTTTGTATCGATGGATAGGGAGTGCGTAATTTATTCTTTAACTCTCATTCTACGCGCTACCTCAAGTTAGTGGTTGACACCCCGTAACATGACGACGCGGTGCATCGTCACGAGGGTAAAGGCTAGCATCGTTTTAATTTTAACTAAATTCTAACTGTAGACCGGGAATAACCCGCCTAATATTCTTTAGCATCCGCGATTGCCAAGGTATTTTATTACTCGCTTTGATAATTACTTCACATCCTTCATTCTGCGCTTTAAGGAAAAATTTGGAAAAAGTATGAATCCCAGAGCTATTCAAAAACTCTAATTCCCGTAAATCTATCGTAATCTGTGATAATTTCTGCTTAAAAATATTTGCCAAGGTTTCCTCCAGTAAGGCTAAAATTGACTGATATTCCTCAACATTCCCTAAACGCAACGCGCCCTGAAATATTACGACACCAGAGTCAGGTTGAGAAATCACGGTGTATTTTTCAGCTTCAATTTTCTTCATGTGAACAAACCTTTTTTTGCTGATGAATAACAAAAAACTTCAATTGAAATGATGCAAGGTAACATTTTATGACTGTTTAATTATGAATATGTGACAATTAGCCATACAAACGTTTTTTAGCCATTTTTTTTCTAAAACTGTTTATAAATGTATACAAAATTCTGCCGCAGCCATGAACAAAACGTGAAAATGGACATGCTGTTTTATTTGCGGTCAAGGTTCTTCTGAGCATTTGGATTTTACACTATGGCTACTAAAACAAGGAATAGATAGTATTTCCCTTAATTTAGATATATTAATTTAATCACACAAAATCTGGCTTTGACTCACTTAACACATTTTAGCAAAATTGCGCTGTCGTATTTGCTACAAAACCCTACCAAAAATCTGCTTTAAAGCTTACATAATCCTGTTTTATTCGATGCGATAAAAATTTAACCAGTTGTTTTAATAGGCAAAATTAACTTATTTTATATTGGCACGCTTTATGTTCAAAGGATGATCATGAGCATTCCTCAAAATGGAGTTTGTCATGTCTGAGTATTTACTAATATTAATTGGCACGGTGTTGATTAATAATGTAATTTTGACAAAATTTTTAGGGTTGTGCCCATTTATGGGTGTATCGAATAAACTAGATACTGCATTAAGTATGGGTTTAGCAACGACCTTTGTACTAACCTTAGCATCCGTCGCGGGTTGGCTATTAGAACATTTTCTATTGAAACCATTTGAAATTGAATTTTTACGCATTTTGGCTTTTATTTTAGTCATTGCGGCTGTGGTGCAGTTCACAGAGATGGCAATTCGTAAAACTAGCCCAGTATTATATCAAGTGCTAGGTATTTTTTTACCATTAATTACAACTAATTGCGCAGTGTTAGGTGTTGCATTGCTGGCGATTCAAGAAGATTTAAGCTTTATTCAAAGTGCGGTGTATGGCTTTGGCTCTGCAATGGGTTTTACCCTAGTGATGGTTATTTTTGCCGGTTTGCGTGAACGTTTAGCTGTCGCTGATGTCCCGTATGCGTTTAATGGTATGCCTATCGCTTATATCACTGCTGGTTTGTTATCTATGGCGTTTATCGGGTTTAGTGGTCTGAGTTTTTCCTAAAGATTTAAAAATGAGTAGTGCTGACAATCCTGTCATAGGAAACGATTTGAAAACGGGAATAAGAAACCGTTCAAGCTGCTGAAAAACAATCAAAAGTGTATTAAGTCGTTGTAACACTAGCGAGAGCAGCAGCTTTGTCATAATCGGTGATAAAAACGGAGCGTGTGAGAATATTCTCCACGCATTGGTCGAGTTACCCGCCTTCGCTAGAAGGTGCGTGTTGATGGTTATTAACAAAATAGGATCAGTGATTAATTATGGTATTACAAACAGAAATCCTTTTTGCAGCCATTTTTAGTTTAGGCATTTTAGGGACAGCGTTAGGTTTTGCGTTGGGTTATGCCTCAAAATTTTTTAAAGTTGAGCAAAATCCATTGATAGACAAGGTAATCGCTATTATGCCGGGTTCTAACTGTGGTCAATGTGGTTATCCGGGCTGTACGCCTGCGGCAGAAGCTGTTGTATCAGGTGAAGTTGCTCCGACTTGTTGCCCACCGGGTGGTAAGGTGCTTGCGCAAGAAATCGCTGAATTATTAAATATCCCTTTAGATTTATCACAGGTAGACGATAAACCACCAATGTTGGCACAAGTAGATGAAAATCATTGTATTGGTTGTGCTCGATGTATTAAAAAATGTCCAACTGATGCGATTATTGGTGCGAATAAACAAATTCATGCAGTAATTCAAGATGCGTGTACAGGTTGTGAAGCTTGTATTGCGGTGTGTCCAACGGGGTGTTTGCAGATGCACCCAATTCAAACTACTCTGAAAACATGGCGTTGGGATAAACCCGATATTTCGGTCAAACCTGATTTACCATTAGCGGCTTAGAAGAAAAATGTGAGTAACCCCTTTGAAATCATGTAATTTTAAAAAGTGGTTATTAGTTTAAGGAGCGCATCATGCAACTGTTTAAGTTTCGAGGCGGTATTCACCCGGCCGATAATAAAGCTGCCACGAGTAGTCAAGACATCGTGTCCATGCCATTACCTAAATATTTATACATACCGTTACAACAACATATTGGTGCACCTGCCAGACCTGAAGTCGAGGTGGGCGAAACAGTGCTAAAAGGGCAATTGCTTGCTCATAGTCAGGGGATGATTTCCGCGCCAGTTCACGCGCCAAGCTCTGGTAAAGTGATTGAAATTGCTGATAAACCTGCGCCACATCCTTCAGGTTTGCCAGTACGGATGATTGTGATTGAAACGGACGGGGAAGACCGTTGGATTGATAATGTTATCAAATTGGATGATCCATTTTCTAAATCTACTAATGAGATTTCAACTTGCGTTGGTACAGCAGGAATAGTTGGCATGGGTGGCGCGACGTTTCCATCAGCGGTGAAATTAAAACTTAGCGCACGTAATGATATTCATACTTTAGTGATTAATGGTGGTGAATGTGAACCATATTTAACTTGCGATGATCGTTTAATGCGTGAGCATCCAGAACAAATTGTAGATGGAGTGCGGATTATTTTACATACAATTAAAGCCCAAAATGCTTATCTCGTCATTGAAGATAATAAACCAGAGGCATTTGAAGCATTAGAAAAAGCTTGTAGATACATCGGTAATGTTGAAGCCGTCAAAGTGCCAGCGCGTTATCCAATGGGATCAGAAAAACACATGATTCAAACTGTTACGGGCATGGAAGTACCTGCTGGTGGTTTAGGTGCAGATATTGGTGTACTAGTACATAATATGGGAACTGCGTATGCAATTCATCGTACCGTGCGCGAAGGTCGTCCACTGATTTCGCGTATCGTTACAGTCGGCGGCGGAGCTGTTGCAGAGCCTAGAAATGTTGAAGTATTGATTGGTACACCGTTGCGAGATGTAGTGGATTTTTGTGGTGGTTTAGTCGAAGAAGCAGAACGGATTATTATGGGTGGTCCCATGATGGGGCAGAGTATGCCTAATCTTGATGTGCCTGTGGTAAAAGGTACAAGTGGCATCATCGCATTGACGAAAGCGGAGACAATTCAAACCCAACCTTCTCCTTGTATTCGCTGCGGCTCATGTGTACGTGCTTGTCCTTGTGGATTAGTACCATTGCAAATGGCTGCTCACGCTAAAGCTGGCAATTTGGATAAAGTCGTAGAATTTGGTTTAGTAGATTGTGTGGCTTGCGGTTGCTGTTCCTATGTTTGTCCTTCACACATCCCATTAGTGCAATATTTTAATTACGCTAAAGGTGAATTAGCGGCGCGTCAGCAGGCGAAACATAAAGCGGAAGAAAATCGTAAGTTGATTGAAGCAAAGAATCAGCGTGTTGAACGTGAGAGAAAAGCTAAAGAAGAAATGGCAGCAAAACGTAAGGCTGAAGCGGCGGCACGTAAAGCAGCGCGTGAGGCAGCCAAGAAAAAAACGGAAGCTGTAGCAGCAGAATGACATAAAACTTATCTCGTTTCCCAATAAAAAATGTTTTTACAATTTTAAAACTTGGTAACGAAAAAAACGAAAAAAATAATCAAGTGTTGTATATTCCGTCTAGGAGAGCTTATTCATGATTCTGCAAAAATACCAAGAATCAAATTTACTTTTTAATTCCAATTTCTTAGCTGAAACGAGTACCGCTAGCATGATGGCTTATCGTGGCGAATTGGTACTAGTCGAAGGTGAACAAGGCGACGTTAAAGGGCATAAAAAACCGCCAAAAGAAGTTATTTATGGCGCAGTTTTATTGGCTGATGACAAGTTCAAAATGATCATTGGTTGGTTAAATACGGTCAAAGAAATTGGTGATTTTGTTGAAAAATATAAAGTTGATTTAGCTGATGACTGTATTGTAGTGATGTACGTGATTAACGCCAAAGATTCGGCACTGCTGACTGTGGACGGAGTCAAAATCGTCATGATTCCATTGGCAAATGGTGTACCTTGGAATGAAATTATTGAA
Source organism: uncultured Thiotrichaceae bacterium (assembly GCA_964388965.1). Taxonomy (GTDB): domain Bacteria; phylum Pseudomonadota; class Gammaproteobacteria; order Beggiatoales; family Beggiatoaceae; genus Albibeggiatoa. The sequence goes on from CAYMCP010000014.1 coordinate 10,691, forward strand.
GAGCTTGGCTTAGAAAAGAACGATTTCAAAGGTCAGTCGCCTGCTGATAAGGTTGTGACTCTATACGAAGAAATCAAATCTCACACATTCAAATATCCAGAATCTACCCTAGAAGACGCAATTGCAATTTCGACTAACCGCGTGCGCGAAAACTGGGGCGCAATTTAATTTTTCAATTCTCTTTTTCGCTGTCGTTTAAAGCTTTTCTCGTAAATTAAGAGAAAGGCTTTTTTAATTATAAATTATAAATTTTTTATAAGCAATGTTTTGAATATAAAGCATAAAATTTTAAAATGAATCCGTTTTTTACTCTATTGTTTAGACCTGCCAATGTTAAAGTAAATTCTGCACTCAGATGACTTTAAAATTCTTAATACTTGAGATTCAATCACTTTTCCTTGATAATGCAGTCGCTTACCAGATTACCAACAGGCTTATCTATGTCTATTACTGATTTCTCCCAACTTGCACTTTCACAACCAATACTTCAAGCCGTGAAAGACGTTGGTTATGAAGCTCCTTCTCCGATTCAAATCGAAGCCATTCCGCCACTACTCGAAAAGCGCGATCTTATTGGTCAAGCGCAGACCGGTACCGGAAAAACAGCCGCATTTGCCTTACCTTTGCTGTCGCATATTGAATTAAACAATCGTTATCCGCAAGTGCTAGTCCTAGCACCTACCCGTGAATTAGCCATTCAAGTCGCAGAGGCATTTCAGCGTTACGCTCGACATTTACCCGGATTTCATGTATTACCTATTTATGGTGGTCAATCCATAAGCCAACAATTACAACCATTACGGCGTGGTGTACACGTAGTCGTCGGAACGCCTGGGCGTATTGCTGATCATTTACGGCGCAAATCCCTAGATTTAACACATTTAACTACTTTAGTTTTAGATGAGGCGGATGAAATGCTACGCATGGGCTTTATCGAGGAAGTTGAATGGATTATGCAGCAGGCACCGACCGGTTATCAAACTGCACTATTTTCTGCCACCATGCCTAAAGAAATCCGCAAAGTCGCCGATCAATATCTCAACAATCCGGTCGAAATTAAAATTAAAACTAAAACTTCAACTGTTAGTGCCATCCAACAACGCTATTGGCTAGTCAGCGGTGTACACAAATTGGATGCCTTGACTCGAATATTAGAAGTTGAGGCGTTTGATGCGATGATTATTTTTGTGCGGACTAAAAGTGCTACTGAAGAATTAGCAGAAAAATTAGAGGCACGAGGTTATGCCGCGTCACCACTTAATGGCGATATGAATCAGGCAGTACGAGAAAAAACCATTGAAAGACTCAAAAATAGCGATATTGACATTATCATTGCCACAGATGTCGCCGCACGCGGTTTAGATGTTACACGTATCAGCCACGTTATCAACTATGATATACCTTATGATACTGAAACTTATGTACATCGAATTGGTCGGACAGGACGTGCAGGACGCAAAGGTGAAGCAATTTTATTCGTTGCACCACGTGAAAAACGAATGTTACGCCTGATAGAGCAAGCAACGCGACAGCCGATTGAAGCAATGGGTTTACCTTCTCATGCAGAAGTCAGTGGACGACGTGTTGCACGTTTTAAACAACAAATTAGCGATGTATTAGCTGCCGAAGATTTAGATTTCTTTCATCAATTACTCGATGCGTTTCAACATGAAGATGAAATGGAATTAGCTGATATTGCAGCAGCTTTAGCCTACTTAGCGCAACGCGAACGACCATTACAAGTGCCTAAAACCGATAAACCACAACAATCAGCAGACAAAAAACATCGAGATTGGGTGACATATAGACTTGCAGTCGGTCGAAAACATGGTGTTGAGCCTAAACACATTGTAGGCGCGATTGCCAATGAGGCAAATATTGAAAGTTCCAACATTGGACAAATTCAATTTTTTTCAAATTACACCACTGTCAAATTGCCATCAGACATATCAACGGAAGTTTTACATCATCTGAAAAAAGTGCATGTTTGCGGTAAAACGTTAGATATTGTCGCCATTGACGAGGATGACGACGCGCCACCTATTAGCAGAAAACCACGCAAAAATTTCAAGAACCCGCCAAACAACAACGGGCAACGGCGTAAAAAACGGCATTTTAAAGCGCAATAAGTGTAACGTTGTGATATAAGAAAGCCATTACTGTGAATGATGATAAATTTTTAGAATATTACTTTAAATTCAATTCATTAGTAATATACTGAATCAATTGAGGGATGGCTTTCATGACAATAGGACTTAAATCATTATCGAATTCTAAACATTGCCTATCAACGACGACACCACAAACTATCCAGCGTTTTGGAGCTTGATTTAAAGTCTCTGCTAATTGCAACACAGTACCCAAACTCATACCATGACTAGACAAGCCGGTTTCTGGCAGTAAAGACAGCTGAGACCACGAACACACCTGACCGATTGGTAAATCAGCGTGAATTGCATCCACCAAAATAGCAAAATCAATTTGTTTTAGATGGAAAAGTAAATCATCCGCCCCACAGCACGACAAGCGTACAGACGCATCAAGTGTAGCCGTTTGCTCCAACTGCGCCACAACCTTCCAGCCTAATTGATCATCGCCGAAAGGTGAACCAATCCCTATCACACATTTCATTCTAATCGTGCAAATAATTTACTAATCTACCCTGTAAATAAGTCTGGCTTTTTTTCAAGTTGACCAGATAATCAGGCATTGTATTAGGTGCATTCATAATCCGTTCTACCTCGCCGCGCACCTTATCAAACTCACTATATAAACCGGCAAATTCAGGATTAGAAAGGCACAATTGGTAAATTTTGTCACTGTATTGGGATAAACCTTCTGGTAAGGCGTACATGAGATTCTCCTCTGGTCTTGATTAATTGTTTTTATTAGAATGCGTGCTTACAATTCTAGCACCAAATAGCAAAATAAATAGTACCAATCCGCATATTATATTTTTTTTATTTTTTGCTTCCAAATGAATGGATTATTGAATATAATTGCGTGTTTTCATTGGTATAGGTATTTAACTCAATGGTTACAGTCCGTTTATCTCGCGGTGGTTCTAAAAAACGTCCCTTTTATCATTTTATTGTGACTGACTCACGCAACCGCCGTGATGGTCGCTATATCGAGCGTTTAGGCTTCTTTAACCCAATCGCCTCAGACAAAGAAGAAAAATTACGCATCGATTTAGAACGTTTAGAACACTGGTTGGGTCACGGTGCGCAAGTTTCTGAACGTGTTAAGCAATTAGTAAAAGAATATCGCAAAACAGCTAATCAAGTCGTAACAGCAGAAGCCGCTTAGTTAATATGTCTGAACGGCGAATTATTATCGGACAGATTAATGGCATCTATGGGATACGTGGTTGGGTTAAAATTTACTCTTACACCCGTCCTATCGAAAATATTTTGTCCTATTCGCCTTGGCAATTATACCAGCACCAGCAATGGCGAACCGTCGATTTATCTGAAGGAAAACTTCACGGTAAAGGTGTTATTGCACGTTTAGAAAATTGTCAAACACGAGATCAAGCAGCTTTACTACTCGGTAGTGAAATTGCCATCTTGCGTGACCAGTTGCCACCGACAAAGGAGGATGAGTATTACTGGTCAGATTTAATTGGCTTAAAAGTGATTAATCAAAATGGCGTGCTCTTTGGCACAGTAGACTATTTGATTGAGACTGGTTCAAACGACGTTATCGTTGTGAAAGGTGAGCAAGAACGTTTAATTCCTTTTTTGATACCAGAATTTATTATCCAAGTTGATTTACAACAACAACAAATGTTAGTTAATTGGGACGAAGCATTTTAGATTATTAATTTTAATAGAATTCAAAGCGTTATATTTTGCTACTAACTGCTTACTGACGACTGTTCACCGACTATGCACATTGGCGTAATTACGCTATTTCCAGAAATGTTTGCAGCACTGCGTTGTGGTGGTGTGGTTGCTCGTGCGCTGGAACACGATTTATTAAAACTTAGTTTATGGAATATACGCGATTACAGCCAAGACAAACACCGCAGAGTCGATGATAGACCTTATGGTGGTGGTGCAGGCATGGTTATGCAAGTCCAACCGATACGTGATTGCATCCAAGCTGCTAAAAGCCAGTTTCAAACTACGCCAAAAGTCATTTATTTATCACCGCAAGGACGTTGTTTAGATCAAGCTGGTATCCATGAACTTGCTGAAAAACAAAATTTGCTTTTTATATCAGGACGTTATGAGGGAGTTGATGAGCGTATTATCAAATATGACGTAGATGAAGAATGGTCTATAGGTGATTATGTGCTCAGTGGTGGCGAGCTAGCTGCAATGGTAATAATAGATGCGCTGACTAGACAAATTCCCGACGCACTGGGTCATGAAGATGCTGCAATAGAAGATTCTTTTTATCAAGGTTTATTAGACTATCCGCATTATACTCGTCCTGAAATAATTGATAATCAAGCCGTGCCAGCCGTATTACTCAAAGGGCATCACCAAGCCATTGAAGTCTGGCGACACAAACAAGCATTAGGACATACTTGGCTGAAACGTCCAGATTTATTAGAAAAGCTTGAATTAACAACGCACCAACAAGCTTTATTAGCCGAATTTATTAACGAATTAAAAGGGGAAAAATTATGAATATTATCCAACAACTGGAACAAGAGCAGATGGGCAAAGACATCCCAGAATTTAGTCCAGGCGACACTATTGTCGTACAAATCAAAGTAAAGGAAGGTAGTCGTGAGCGTTTACAAGCATTTGAAGGCTTAGTAATCGCAAAACGTAATCGTGGTTTACACTCTGCTTTTACAGTACGCAAAATTTCTCATGGCGAAGGGGTTGAACGGGTTTTCCAAACTTACAGCCCATTAATCCAAGAAATTAAAGTAAAACGTCGTGGCGACGTGCGCCGTGCAAAATTATACTATATGCGTAATTTACGCGGTAAAGCTGCGCGGATTAAGGAAAAAATCCCTAGTAAAAAATCTGCCCAACAAGCAGCCCAGTAAGCTTGCAAAACGTGTTTTGTTGAGATCGACAGTCCTGAAACGTTTAAATATTAGGACTAGTCGTCCCGTATGGCGAAAAAGTAAAAATTTTTTAAAGCGTTCAGATAAGCACAAAAATAATCTAAGTTCGATATGAAAAATTGTGTATATTTTATAAAATCAGCTATTTAGCAAATTTTAGGGCAAGAATAGTCATTATATAACTTAGTAATCTTAAAAATCACATCGAACTCAGATTAACAACACTTTTTACAAAATTTATAACGATAATTTAATCATCATTTTCTTCGGGTTTATAATCCGCAATCAATTGCTGCTGAATATGCGCAGGAACAGGCTCATAACCACTGCATTCCATAGTAAAAAATCCTGCTCCACCCGTCATGGATTTCAATTCAGTTTGATAATTTTCCAATTCACTCAAAGGACAGGTTGCATCAACTTGTATTTGCCGTTCTAAACGCATATTTGTTCCCAAAATTCGCCCCCGTTTCGTTGCCAAATCACCCGTAATATTACCCATTGTCTCTTCAGGCGCGACGATCTGCATTTGCATCATCGGTTCTAAAATCTTCGGTTTTGCCTGCTTAAATGCGTTTAAAAATGCTTTCTTACCCGCAGATAAAAATGCAATTTCTTTAGAATCAACAGGATGGTATTTTCCATCATATACAGTGACCTCAACATCTTCAATCGGATAACCTGCAATAGCACCCATTTCTAAAGCCTGCATTACACCTTTTTCGACGGCTGGAATAAATTGCCCTGGAATTGCACCACCAACAACTTCATTTAAAAAATTAAAGCCTTCACCACGTTTCAATGGTCGAATACGCAAAAATACCTCACCAAATTGTCCCGCACCACCGCTTTGTTTTTTGTGTCGATAATGCCCTTCTGCGGGTTGCGAAATAGTTTCACGATATGGGATTTTAGGTGATTTAATGTCTACCTCAACATTATAATATTCTTGTAGTTTTTCCAACGTAATACGCAAATGCAATTCACCTAAGCCAAATAATACCGTTTCATTTAAATTAGCGTGATGGACTAAACGTAAACAAGGGTCTTCTTCCACCAATTTCTGTAATGCAGTATGTACTTTTTGCTCATCACCTTGACGCTTAATTATTATCGCTTTTCCAAACATAGGCTCTGGAAATTTTAACGATTTTAAATGAATGTAATCCTCATCATGCGAATCGTGTAATACTGCGTCATGATGAATCAAATCTACTTTTGCGACCGCACAAATATCACCCGGAATAGCTCTATCTATTTCGATTTGTTGCTTGCCTCGCAATTTAAACAAATGTGGTATTTTGATCGATTTGCGTTCATCACCGACAAATAGTTGGCTTTCTTTGCCCACTAGACCTTGATGTACGCGGAATATGCCAAGTTTACCAACATACGGGTCAGCCGCAACTTTAAAAACATGGGCGATAGAATGTTTATCAATACTTGGTTCTGCGGTAAAAGATTGCTCATTCTCACCTTTGCCAATTAAAAATGGACGCGGATTACCTTCTAATGGATTAGGCAATAAACGATCAAAAACTGTCATTAATTCTGGAATACCTACACCAGTACGCGCCGACACAAAGCAAATTGGCACTAAGTGTCCTTCACGTAAGGCTTTTTCAAATGGATCGTGTAATTGATCTGGCTCTAATTCCTGTCCTTGCTCTAAGTAAATATTCATTAAATCTTCATCAACTTCGATAACTTGGTCGATAATATTAGTGTGTGCTTCCTCCACAGAGCCAAAATCAGATTTACCCACTGGATTAAAAAAACAATCTACTACTTTAGTCCCATTTTCAGCAGGTAAATTCATTACTAGGCATTCTTTTCCGAAAGTCTGTTTAATGTTTTCGACTAATTCAGGTAAATTTAAATCTGCTGCGTCAATTTTGTTAATGATAATGATGCGGCATAAATTACGTTTTACCGCTTTTTGGAATAAACGTTGAGTAACCATTTCGATACCAGCTTGTGCATTAATCACGGTTGCAATGGTTTCAACTGCGGGATACACGCTCATGGCATGAGCAACAAAATCAGGCATTCCGGGTGTATCAATTAAATTAAAATGTTTATTGTTGTGATCAAAACTGATAATCGAGGCACTTAAAGAATGTTGATGTTTTTTTTCCAAATTGTCGTAATCACTGCATGTATTACCATTTTCGACTGTACCCATTTGGCTAATAACACCAGCTTGAGCAAGCAAAGCCTCTGTAAGCGTTGTTTTACCTGCACCATTTTGACCGACTAGGGCTATATTGTGAATATCAGAAGTTGTATAAATTGTTGTCATTGTTAAACCGTCCTTTGGTTATTTAAGCTTCACAGCATGAAATAATTTAATGCAAAAGGCAAGTGTAAAACCGATTTGATATTGTTAAATTTGAGATAAATTATTTTTGTTCCATTGAGATTACTGTAAAAATAACGGCTTTAATAATTGCAACTTATTAATTTACAATAGTTTAATATCGAAAAGTATTTTTACAGTCTCCAGCGTATTGGAACGAGAGTAATATAATAACAGCATATTAAACCAAATCAAAAAGATGGGGTAAAAATAATATTTGATTCTGATACAGGCGGATCAATTGTTTTATTGATTTCCTCGTCAACTTTCTCGTCAACAACTTCGCTAGTTACCTCACCCGTTTGCTGAGTAAGTTCTAATTGCTCCTGCAAATGCAACAGAGTTAAATGAGTTGGAAACAATTTTAAACCTTTATTAACCCAAAAAGTTGCCTGAGTAAAATTCTGCTGCTTAAAGTATTGATATACAAGCTTTTCATAAATCGTAGCAAGCCGTTGTAAGCCTTGCAAAGCGGCTGCATGATTTTCCTGTTGTCGCAATATAGTTTGATACGTTTTATAAGCTAATTCATACTGTTGGCGACGAATATACTGTTGTGCTTGGTTTAATAATGGCGTAATTTCATCTTTCAAAATATCTGATTTTGGCGTAATCGTTACATTTTGTTCAACAACGTGCAATTTTTCCAATTTTACTTGCAAACTAAGTAAGCCACTGTGGTTTGGCACCACTTGCAAGCCTTTTTTGATAAAATCTAAACTTTTTTGTAGATTCTGCTCGGATTGGGCTAATTTAACATAAGCATCTGCAATTTTTGCAAATCCCGCTAAAGCTTGTGGATGATTCGGTACAATTTCTAATAATTGCTGATAAGTTAAATAAGCATTATTTTGATTAGGCTCAGTTAAATACAAAGATTGTAATTGTTGCTGCGCTTTATCTAATAGTATGCTGATTTTAAATTCTTTTTCCTGCTCAGTTGATAACTTTTCCCGCAATGAGAGTAATTGATTGTGTTGCGGAAATAAACTTAAAGCTTTTTTAATAATTTCTAATCGTTGTTGTAAATTGATATTATCATCTTGCGCTTGATTTAAATAATATTGTGTAATTTTTTGTAAACCCTGTATTGCATCTAATTGATTAGATTGTAGATTTAGCACTGATTGATACGTTACATACGCCGCTTGATACTTTTCATTATCAATATTTTGCTGTGCCTGTTGCAATAAAGTAGTAATTTGTTTATTTAATGCCTGTAGTTGCTGTTGCTGAACGACTTGTTGCTGTAATTTTAATAAATTCTGCTGTTGTGGAAATAATCCTAAACCTTCATCAATATAATATATTGCTTGTTCAAGCTGTTGATTATACAAAGTTTGTTGTACTTGCTGTATATAATAATCCATAATTTGCTGCAAAGCTTGCCGGGCTTGTTGATTGTTAGCGTCATAATTTAAAATTTTACTATAAATTTCAGTTGCTAATAACATATTTTGTTGTTGTAAATAGTGTGCTGCCTGTTGCTGTAAACGTTTGATTTCATTGAATTGAAAAAAATGACTTTGCTGTGTGATTAAAACAAATAATGTCAGTAAAATAATAGCTAAAATAACTGTTTTTTTAGAAAAACGCGCTTTTGTCTCTGGATTTAAAATAATTTCTTCTGGGATAGCTTCTCCAAATAAACTGGCACGAAACGTAGCAATAGATTGAAAACGTTGTTTAGCTTCAATATTTAATGCGCGATCAATGCTATTAATTATAGAATCTGGAATATTTGCATTAGGTATATCTCTGAGTGAAGTTAAATTATCGTCATAAAAACGATCCGTTGCAGCCGGTGGTAAATTACCGACTAACATGACATACATTAATGCACCGCAAGCGTAAATATCTGTCCAAGCACCAATTTTACCTTTACCCGAATATTGCTCAATTGGTGAATAACCATGTTTTAATACTAAATCCAAGCTACGGCTGTTTTCACCGACAATATGTCGTGCCGCGCCAAAGTCAATTAAAATTGGTGTGTTATTAGTTAAAATAAAAATATTATGTGGTGAAATATCACGATGATAAATATTTGCTGTGTGGACTTCTGCAAGCGCGTCTAAAATGGGTAGCATGATGTCTAAGGTTTGTTTTACGGTCAGTCTACCATTTGATTCCATCAATAAATCAATTAAGCTCTGTCCCTCTAAATAGTCCATGACCATATAACCTGTTTGATTTTCTTCAAAAAAGTTGTGTACATGTACAATGTTTGGATGATCAAATTTTGCTAAATTACGCGCTTCATGCAAAAAAGAGTTTAAACCTTGTAAAAATGCAGTTTCTTGTTGTTTAATCGGCAATACTTTTGCGCTGATAAAATCGCGTGTCGCCAGCGCTGTAGGCATATATTCCTTAATCGCCACCCGTTTTTGTAACCAAATATCTAAGCCAATATAGGTGATGCCAAATCCACCTTGTCCAATGCTTTTACCGATAATATATTGCTCTTGCAACAACGTATGTGGTTTTAAATATAAGGGATGTGGCTTGTAATGCCGTGTATCTTGTCCACAATGCAGGCAGGTATGCTGATTTTGTAAGGTCTGCATACAGTGAATACATAATTTATGGGGTGAAAGTTGAGGATTCATCAATTCGCGGCTGAAAATAACTGCATAATGATAACTATAACACATCTTACAAGGGTGTGTTTTGTTCTGTTAAAAGGCAATATTTTACAAATAGTTAAATTTTAAACTGGTTTTGTGGCAAATTTTCTATATCGCTGTAGTGAAAATGTTACAATTTAATCACTTTAGGAGTTACGCAGTTCATACGAAAATTTTACTCTATATTTGCAATTCACAATAAATCAGGACGCAGAGCGTCCTTGCTGCTTCCCAACGGAGACCATTGGGACGAGGAACGAGGAAACGAGGAATGCTTTAACTACGTAACGCCTACACTTTTTAAAAATTTTAAAATAATTCATTCTACACAGTACGTGGAACGAGTCAAATAATTCAAAACCATCCGATTTTTTATGATACAAGACACCCATATTTCACTTGCGCACGGTAACGGTGGACGTTTAATGCGTGAGCTGATTGAAGATTTATTTGCCAAATACTTGCAACATCCTCAATTGAATATCCAAACTGATGCCGCAATTTTAAGTTGGGGTGCGGATAATATCGTTATAAGTACCGACGGTTTTACGGTGCAGCCGTTGGAATTTCCTAATAGCAATATCGGTGCATTGGCAGTACATGGCACTTGTAATGATTTGGCAGTATCAGGTGCAACACCTTATTATTTAAGCTTAAATGTTTTTCTTGAAGAAGGATTTGAAATTGCGAAGTTAGAGCGCATTATCCAAAGTTTGGCGCAGGCGGCACAGGAAATTGATGTAGCAGTCGTTGCAGGTGATACTAAAGTTGTGCAACGTGGTCAAGGTGGTGGTTTATATTTAGCGACAACGGGCATTGGTGTAAAAGCATCGACACAACAACTAGGTTTACAACAAATTCAGGCAACTGATGCCATTTTAGTCAGCGGTACAGTGGGAAATCATGGTACTGCTGTGATATTAGCGCGAGAACAATTTGGTTTACGTGGTGAATTAGCTTCGGACGCGGCGCATGTACTGCCTTTGACTCAAGCTTTATTACCATTATCTGGTCTGCGTTTTATGCGTGATCCAACGCGCGGCGGTTTAGCTACGGTTGCACATGAAATCGCTCAAGCAACCGGTTTTTGTGTGCGTTTACAACAACAGCAGATTCCGATTGCAGACCCTGTGCAAGCAATATGTGATATGTTAGGTTATGATCCGTTGTATTTAGCTTGTGAAGGGCGTGTTGTAGCGGTTATTGCGCAAGAACAAGCGCAGCAAGCATTACAAATTTGGCGTGATTTAGGGCAATGTGATGCACAAATCATTGGACAAATTGCAATCGGTAAACCACGAGTGATTTTACAAACTGCGTTAGGCGGTGAACGTTTGCTTGACGAATTGGAAGACGACCCGTTACCACGTATCTGTTAAACTTAGTAATCATTTTCAATTAAACCTAAAATACACTTAAAATACTATGTTATATCCCATCGTTCGACCATTGTTATTCACACTTAATCCAGAAAAAGCCCACAATTTAACGCTATTAGCATTAAATAACCAGTGGGGTGCGGGCATTACACGTTTAATGATAGGTAAGGTGCCAAGTAAGCCTTGTACGGTAATGGGTATGGATTTCCCTAATCCAGTTGGTTTAGCGGCAGGTATGGATAAAAATGCTTCACATATTAATGGATTATCTCATTTAGGATTTGGTTTTATCGAAGTTGGTACAATCACTCCGCGACCGCAACAAGGCAATCCTAAACCACGTTTATTTCGTATTCCGCAGACTAAAGGTATTATTAATCGTATGGGTTTTAATAATTTAGGGGTGGATAAGCTGATCGCTAATCTACAACAAGCAAATTATCAGGGTATTTTGGGGATTAATCTGGGTAAAAATGCGACGACACCATTAGAAAATGCTTTAGATGATTACATCATGGGCTTACTTAAAGTATATCCGTATGCAGATTATTTAGTTATTAATATTTCTTCACCTAATACTAAGGATTTACGTCAATTACAACACGGTGACGAATTAGACAATCTATTATGTGGTTTAAAACAAGCTCATGAGCAAGCCTGTCAACAATATGGTAGATATGTGCCGTTAGCAGTAAAAATTTCGCCAGATATGGATAATGAATCATTAAAAATAATCGCGGATAAATTATTAAAATACAAAATTGATGCTGTGATTGCAACAAATACAACAATTGCGCGGGAAAAGGTAATCCGATACAAATACGGCGAGGAAGAAGGTGGTTTAAGTGGTGCGCCATTAACCGAACAAGCAACGCAAATCGTTTGGCAATTAAAACAATTATTGCAAAATGATATACCAATTATTGCTACAGGTGGCATTATGACTCCAAACGATGCAAAAGAAAAATTACAAGCCGGCGCAAGTTTAGTGCAAGTGTATTCTGGTTTGATTTATTATGGTCCGACTTTAGTGCGTGATATAGTGCGGGAGCTTTGCACGGAATAGCTGTAATAACGCTAAAATTTCAATAAGAACAATTCGCTATAAAAATAGAGAAGATTCAGAGAAAGGAAAGAATTGGCGCGCTTGGGAGGATTCGAACCCCCGACCCCTTGGTTCGTAGCCAAGTACTCTATCCAACTGAGCTACAAGCGCGTTACTTTTTAATGGCGGAGAAGGAGGGATTCGAACCCTCGGTACCAGTAGTAGGTACGGCTCCTTAGCAGGGAGCTGGTTTCAGCCACTCACCCACCTCTCCAAAAGAAGTGCGAATTTTAACGAGCTTGTTAAAAAAATGCAAGTTATTTTTGCTCATCACTTTACTAAAAACATTTTTTACCATTTTTTAAATGGCAGCCATTTGCAAAAATTTATAAATCCAGTCAGATATATCGCTCAGAGCTAATTAGATAAATTCACTTCCGTTAAATCTATAGCCAATCCATTGTTCTTCAATGATATATTCTGGATCATCTGGATCAGTTTCCAATTTTTCTTTTAGCTTTTTGATGGTATAAGCTAAACGTTTTTCTTCGCGTTTTGATAGGTGTAAGCGTTTTAACAAACAAGATGAAATGATAATATTTCCCGCCTCACGCATCAAAATATGCAAAACTTTAGTCTCTAAAGCCGATAACGAAATACTTTGACCGCATTTAACAATTCGTTGATGACCAAAATCAATACTTAAATTTTCATCAACAACGATTTGAGCCGTCAGCGGGTAAGCATAATATCCAAATTTTTGTAAAATTCTTTGTACACGCGCAATCAATTCTAAAGGTTTAAATGGTTTTGTCATTATATCATCAGAAATTTGTTCTAAACGATGATTTTGCTCATTTTGTATACCTTTTTGCATTAAGCTAATCACTGGTAAATCAGTAAATTGCTTAATTTTGATACAAAATTCATAACCTTGTACTTCTGGCGTATCTAAATCTACAACAGCTAAGTGAGGTAAACCATAAGTCTTAATTAAATCAAACGCTTGTTTTTGATCATTGGCTATAAAAATCTCATAGCCTAAATAATTTAATCTATTACTTATGGACTGTACACGTAAAGATTCACCTTCTAATACTAAAACGCGATATTTTTGTTTTATGCAGCAACTTTTCTCTTTAAGTGGAGACATTATTTTTTACTACTTTTTGTTTATGATTTATTTCCCTAAGTCAAAATTTGTACCACTTAATATATTTTAAGTTTATTCAATAAGTTATTTATAAATATTAGAATTTTAGTTTTTGTACCGTGAAAAATAAGTACAATGTTAGAAAGTAAGATAAAAGAAAAATAGTGGCGTGTCCCAAGCATTGCGTCAAGTTTGTTGAACATAAAGGTACCCTGTCGAATGACGACGCAGAACATGGTCACAATTTCAATTTTTTGACAGATTTATCGTCCTAATTTAAACAGAATTTAAAAAAACACTCAGTACAAATCAGTTGTTCACACGCTAATAAGCTTGTAAAGTCATTCTTAGTTCGGTGTATAATCTGTCAAAATTTTACTAAATTAGAGGATATAAGATGGATTACAAACCGCATGATAGTCTGTTGCAAGATAAAATTATTTTAGTCACGGGTGCAGGTAGTGGTATCGGACGCGCGGCTGCGAAAGCATTTGCTGAATATGGTGCAACAGTGGTGTTATTAGGACGGACAACTAAAAAATTAGAAAGCGTATACGATGAAATTGAACAAGCAGGTTTGCCACAGCCTGCAATTTACCCAATGAATCTTGAAGGCGCGAGTCCTAAAGATTATGAAGATTTAGCCGAAATTTTGGAAAAAGAATTTAATCACTTAGATGGCTTATTACACAATGCTTCGTTACTGGGCTTATTAACGCCAATTGCACAATACGATGTTAATTTGTGGCATCAGGTGATGCAAGTCAATTTAAATGCCCCTTTTATGCTAACTCAAGCTTGTTTGCCCTTGCTAAAACAATCAAAAAGTGCTTCTATCGTATTTACCTCATCGAGTGTAGGACGTAAAGGGCGCGCTTATTGGGGAGCATATTCAGTATCAAAATTTGGCAACGAAGGGTTGATGCAAGTTTTAGCTGATGAATTGGAACATACCCATATTCGTGTTAATAGTATCGATCCCGGAAAAGTGCGAACCGCAATGCGTGCTGCCGCTTATCCAGCCGAAGACCCCAATACTTTGAAAACGCCAGAAGAAATTATGTCAGTGTACTTATACTTGTTTGGTGAGGATAGTAAAGGGATCACTGGACAAGCATTTAGTGCACAAATCTAAAAATTAATTAAAATCACATGACTTTTGACGCACTGGCTTGTAAAATGTGTGTTAGGTTTTCCAAACAAAGCTGTCATAAAATTTGAATAGTGTATAGGTTATGTAAATAGGGCTTTTATGTTAAAGTCTTGCACTCTGCTAAACCTTATTTGGATTTAAGAGCAACCTGTTCACAACCTCTTGCTATTCGTTGGACGTTAATATGAAGATAACTGCTATCGGTGTCAACGCAGCCTTTTCCACAGGTGTATTTAAGGAAGTCATCTCCACAGAAGATGCCTTACGATTGATGTTAGAGCTTGCACGCTCTCCAAAGTTTAAAGATTTATCGGAAGAAGAATTATTAACTCACATCAAGCAGTATGCACAACGTTTGTATGAGCCTAAATGGCAATCTAATTTCTTAATTGAATTTGATATGCCAAGCAAACGCGGTAATGGTCCTTATCGTTTGCTATTAGATGTCGGTGGCGATGTGCGTCATGCGTTGAAAGCACTTAGCTTATCTTCTAGTGATATTGACGGTATTTACATTTCACACCCGCATAATGACCATATTGGTGGGGTTGAGTATATGGCGTTAACAACTTTGTTTAATCCGTTCTATACTAAGGAAAAAAAACAGTGGTTGGGTAATCAATTCATCGCCGATAAATTATTTTTAGAATATACCACTTGGCCAAATCCACCTAAAAATACTAAACCTGATTTGTTTATTCACCGTAAAGTATTAGAACCATTAACGCGCGCAGTCAGTCCGGGACTGGATACGGTACAAGGTGTGCCTGATGTTTGTTTAGAAACTTATTTTGATTTACATCTGGTCGGTAAGCAAGAAAGTGGTAAAACGATTACGCATGTATTTCAAGATGGTGATGAAACATGGACAATGAAACCTGTATTTGCGATGCACGTTATTTCCAGTTCTGAAGAAATGCCTAGTTATGGGATTAATTTTGAATATTCTGCTGGTTACAATGTACTCATGCCGACGGATATTCAGTTTATGATTCCGCAACAACTAGATGCGCATTATCGCAAAGCTGATTGTATTTATATGGATTGCGAAACCAGTCCGTTTGCCTCTGGCGTTCATCCACACGTTACTGATTTAGTAAAAAATCTTTCGCCTGAAATCCAGAAAAAGTGCCTACTTTACCATTATGATGCCTATCCAGATGTACCAAATGGTATATTTAAGGGTATTTTAAAAGCAGGCGACGCGCATACTTATCCACCAGAAGGTTTTGAGCCTAAGTATCAATGTGGTAGTGACAATAGCGAAACGGCTTAGGAATAGAAATCTAACAACTCAAAGGTATGAAATTTATGCTACATGAGCAAGACAAGTTTTATGTTATCTTGAGATATAGGTATGTTTTGATTTTCCTAATTCAGCGCGAAATCGATAATCCACAGCGGTTGTTTTTTATCGTAGGTTTGCCATAAATCTTGATAGGTTTTATTTAATTGAGGATGGACAGCATCTGGTGCAATTTCAGCCAGCGGTTGTAGCACAAAAGCGTATTTCTCAATCTCACTACGTGGGATGTTCAACGATTCATCTTTTATCACCCAATCATCATACAGCAATAAATCTAAATCTAGGGTACGTGCTGAATATTTTGCTGCATTGCGTTGTCGGGCGTTGTCGTGCTCAATTTGACGTAAGGTTTCGTGAATTTGTTGCGGCGTATCCTCAGTTTGCGCACCAACAACTAAATTATAAAAATTATTTCCTTCAAACCCAACCGCCTCACTTTCGTATACGGATGAAATTTGCAATTGTCCATATCGCTGACGCAGTGCTTGAATACTGTTTTTAATATATTTTTCAGGTTCGATATTACTACCAATACTGATATAAATTTGAGCCATTAAGGTTTTATTCCTCTTTCGATAATAATTCCAACATCGCTGGCACCGCGCAATGCCCCTCGTTTGTTCAATTGTACTTTTACCCAACTAACTGAAAATTCAGTTAAAATAATCTCCGCAACACGTTCTATCAAAGTCTCGATCAGTTGAAAATGACTTTTACTGATAAATTCGATTAAACGTTTTGCAACCGCTTTATAATTAAGTGTATATTCAATATCATCTGTTTCCGCTGCGGGTCGAATATCGGTTGCCATTTCAATGTCAAATATAACAGTTTGTTTGATCTGTCGTTCCCAACCGTAAATACCAATCACGGTATCAACTTTTAATTCTCGAATATAAATAATATCCATAAATTTACCTATAAAAAATACGATTACCCATTACAAGTGTGCAAAACTTATTCTGCTCGTTAATTTTCAATTATTTTTCGTCGTTGTGTGTCCAAATGCGCATAAGCGGGTAAAGTTTGTAAACGACTATCTTCCAATGGCATACCCACAGTAAAATGGTAAAGACTTTGAAAACTATGATTTTTAATGCCTAATATTTCATGTACCGCATCATCGAAAAAACAACCAATGCCAGTACCCCGCATACCTGCCGCCTCTGCTTCTAAATATAAAATTTGTCCAATTATACCCGCTTCCCAAAATAAGTGCCGATAATACCATGTTTTAGAAAGTATATTTTGTTCAAATTCCGCTAACATGCCCAAACTAAATGCACTATGAGAAGCAATATTTTGATGACAAGATAAGCGCATAGCAGCATCTTGTGCATTTGCTGTAACTAAATGGTAAAAATCTAAATGCTCAGGGCAAGTATCCGGTTTTTGCCAAATGAATTTAGGATGTTGTAATTGTTGTTTAAGCTGTGTGACCGCTGATTGATGACGTGCTAAAAGATACAAACCATTTGATAAACCTTCTACACGATGGATAAAAAACACTAAATGTAAACGTGGTTGCTGTTTGAATACATCCCAAATGTGTGAATCAGCGCGCGGCACTGTGCAATCTAATATACGATAAAAATACTCTAAATTCAAAACACTACGTCCGTCAAAACGTTGTGCGCTACGACGTTGTTGAATTAATTTTGTCGCTTGGATTGTTGCAACAGGTGGTAATGTGGGTAATGAGGGTGCTATCCAGTCAGTTTCTTCAGTCGCAGATTTTTTACTGATTTCAATGATGCTATCAATCGCAGCCCATTGATAATGATGTTGTGCGTCAAGTAAATTGGCTTTACCTTGCCATTGAATGGATTGGGTTAATTTTGTATTAGTCAAACGAATTGTTGAATTTTGTTCAGTTTGGATTAATAACAAAGTTTCAGGTATTTCAACTTCATTGGCATGAAAATCATCGAGTTGATCTAAACCTAATAATTGCGCAATATCGGAATCGGAATAATGCGTTAAAACTCGCGCTTTCCAACCTAAACAAGCAGCAGCGTAACGAATTGCAGCAATGGCATGACCGATATCATGTTGACAGTAGCGAAAAGCACGCTCACCATATTTCCACGCTTCACGCCAAGGAATTGAGCTTAAACCAATTAAAAATTGTCCTTTTGGTAAAATTTGTTGTAAAGCCGCAGAATCTGCAAAAATACCCCGTTGTTCCAAAATATGATTTTCACTGACATAATGATAAACACCTGTCGTTAATGGTTCTAATTGGGTGGTAATGAGATAACTTTCAGTCGGGTGTAAATTGCCACTGGATGGATTACAACGCAATGACCAGCGTGAATCTGCAAATTGTTTCCATGCAGATAAGCCAAAAGCAAGTTCAAATAATGCTGCTAAGGTTTTAAAACTTAGATTGTAGGTGCGTTGTGGTGCGGTATACAATTCATTAAATTGCGTTGGAATACTATCCGCGATCAGTGGTAATTCAAATTGTTTCGCGCCTATATAATAACGGAATCCACTAGGTTGATTATCCCAATCAATAAATTCAGGTCCATTAGCATAACGCTCAAAATGGTGTTTGGTTTGATCATGGTAAGCCATGATTGAGTGGTTAGGAGTGTTTTGATTTGACATGTTAATTTCGACAAGACCACCATCAACTGTTTGGAATATTTCTTAAATTAGTGTGAAAATATTAATTTATACAACCAAGTTGCCAAAACAACTAAGATTCATCTTCCTCTGAAAGTTGTTTAGGTTTTTTCTCGTATACTTGCACCGCAGGCTGCACTAATTCAAAACCTTCCTTAATTGGATTCCCCATTTTGCCACTAATCGACGCAACCCATGATTCCCACTGCTCATTAGCCTGAGTCATTTTGTTCCACGCTTTAGGGCGAATGCGTAGGCGGATAATATAATCATCTGCTTTGACTTCAAATTGTCGCCATTGATTTTTTACTATTTGCACATTATTAGGTAACTCGTTTAATTTGATAGTCAATTCCATTCTGCCGCGTACACCAGATGGTTGTGGTAAGCGTGGTTTTTTCTGGGAAGTCTTTTTAAAACCAGTAGGTGGCGATTTGTTATCGTAAGGTGCATGTACAGTATTGCCCCTATTATCATCAGCCTCGTAAGCATTATTTTCTACAGTGGTTCGCTTAATAACACCTATACTAACGTTAGGATTTCGCGTAACACTAACTTTTGGTGCATTAGGGTCGCGCTTTTTTTTGCTTAATGTTAATGTTGGACGTTTTTCATTTGACATATTCGTATTCCTGTCAATAACAGATTAAACTTTACTACTATCTGTAGTATGGTCTTTCGGAAAACGTTGAAAAATTTGCACCACTGGCTCTTGTAATTCAAAACCACCGTGTCTAATTTTACTACCCATTTTACCCGTGATGGAAGCGATCCAATACGGATATTCTGCCGATGTTTTTAGTAATTTATTCCACGTTTTTGGACGGATAGATATTTTTACAGGACATTTATCGGTATTAATAAAAAATTCTTGCCAGCCATTTTTAGTAATGCGTACATCTTGGGGTAGCTCGGTAATTTTTAGGTTGACTTCTAGGCGCACACTAACAGGTGGTGTCCCTTCAGGTACAGGATTTTCGATAAGTGTCTGTTCAGTTTCAGATTGTGATGTCGGTTTTTTATCTTGTTTTGCGAGCTCAAGGTGTTCAGTCGTTACCTCGCCGCATTCATTACCGTCTAAGTCAATACGCTTTGCATTTTGCGTTAAACAAGCAAGGTAAACTTCATCTTTTGCGTACAATTTTAAAGCGCGCGCAATGATGCGATTAGAAAATTCACCAGCACAACGCTCACGAACATCTAAGTGAATATTAACTTTTAATGGTTTGGGTTGTTCAGAAGTGAACGCCTTAGGAAAACGCTGTTTGAGCATTTCAAGCACCTCCTCAGGTGAAAATTGGTTTTCTGAGGTAGTTTGTTCCGACATGTCTTGCTGATCCTATCTTGTTTAATAGAGTAATAATCGTTTTATAGCTAATTTTGCTTTATGAATTTAGGACAAGCATTTTAGGAATATAAAATAAATTTACTTCGCTGTTCTCATGTCCTATCAATAATCTCCGCTGGAATGGAATTAAAAACAGCAAAAAATATTGTTTATTTTAAAATATATATATCTATTCATCATAACGTTAAAAACATAGAAATCAAATTTTGTGCCAAGCAGTTGGTTATCTAAATTGAGGAAAGTTCTTTTTGCATGACGCTGGTGCGTCAGTGGCTCATTCTACGCGGTGCGTAGAACGAAATTTTCCTTGTGGTAGTATACCACCGCGTCGTTACCCAGTCGGACGTACCAGCGTCCTACGACGTTGTTGTAAATTCTTTATCTCGATCAACGCAAATGGCTTTCCCTGCCTGAAAATACTTTAATTCCCTTAAAAAATAGCTAAAAAGACATTGTCATTTAGATTTAGTAGCAGACTTAGCTTTGTCTGTCAAATCTGTCACGACGTTTGACGTTTCTACAACTAATTCCTCTACGGGTTTGAAGATAACCACACCTAGCGGTGGAATGGTGATTAATAGCGAATAGGGCTTGTCCATCCATGCCATTTCTTCTGCAATTAGGTCACGTTCGCCATTACCTAAATTCGCGCCGCCATAGCATTCTGCGTCGGAGTTTAACACTTCCCTGTACTGACCCGCTACAGGCACGCCAATGCGGTAATCATGACGCGGTACAGGTGTAAAATTAACCGCAACAATGAGTACGTCTTCTTCCGCTTTGCGCAAATAAACTAAAATTGAATTTTCTGCATCGTGACAATCTACCCAATCAAATCCTTGCCATTCAAAATCATAGTGATATAAGGCAGGAGAATTGTGATATAAGTAGTTTAAATCTTTGATTAAACGTTGAATTCCTTGATGATTTGGGTAATCCAATACATACCAATCTAAACTAGTCGCGCTATTCCATTCTGTGCCTTGCCCAAATTCGGTGCCCATGAATAGTAATTTTTTACCCGGATGTGTATACATATAGCTGTACAATACGCGCAAATTAGCAAATTTTTGCCAATCATCACCGGGCATTTTGCTTAACATTCCTTGCTTGCCATGTACAACTTCATCGTGTGAAAATGGTAGTAAAAAATTTTCAGTAAACGCATATAACATACTGAATGTTAGCATATTTTGGTGATATTTTCGGTAAATACTTTCCTTGGAGATGTAGGAAAGCGTATCATTCATCCAACCCATATTCCATTTCATGCTAAATCCTAAACCACCAATTTCAATTGGGCGCGTGACTTGTGGCCACGAGGTGGACTCTTCAGCCATGACTAACGCACCGGGAAAATCGCCGTGTACGATAGCATTAAGTTCGCGTAAAAACTGAATCGCGTCTAAATTTTCCCGTCCACCAAATTCGTTTGGTACCCATTCGGTGCGCGAATAGTCTAAATATAACATGGATGCAACTGCGTCTACCCGTAAACCGTCAATATGGCATTCTTCAATCCAATACACTGCACTGGAAAGTAAAAAATTACGCACTTCATGCCGACCATAATTATAAATTAATGTAGCCCAATCTAAATGTTCACCTCGTCGTGGGTCTTCGTGTTCGTATAGCGGTGTGCCATCAAAACGCGCTAAACCGTGTGCATCTTTGGGAAAGTGAGCAGGTACCCAGTCTAAAAATACGCCGATACCACGCTCATGACAGTGGTTGATAAAATAACGGAAATCGTCAGGCGTACCATAACGGCTAGTTGGTGCGTAATAACCTGTGGTTTGGTAGCCCCAAGAGCCATCATAAGGATGTTCTGTAATCGGTAGTAATTCGATATGACTAAAGCCCATTTCAATCACGTAATCTACTAATTTGTGCGCCAATTCACGATAGTTGAGCAATTCTCCTTCTGAGCCGCGCCACCATGAGCCTAAATGTACTTCGTAAATTGACATCGGTGCGTGTAACCAGTCTCTTTCTTGACGCGCTTTAAGCCATTTTTCATCATTCCATTTGTAAGGTTCTGACTTGGGCACAATTGATGCGGTATTGGGACGTAATTCAAATTGTTGACCATAAGGGTCTGATTTTAATAAAATTTCACCAGAATGTCGGTTGCGAATTTCATACTTGTATAATGTGCCGACTTCGGTATTAGGAATAAATAACTCCCAAATACCGCTACTACCATGAACACGCATAGGGTGCATTCGACCGTCCCAGCGATTGAAGTCACCGACAACGCTAACGCGTTCTGCATTGGGTGCCCATACCGCGAATAAAACACCACCAACCCCATCAGCTTCGTGAGTGTGTGCGCCTAAAATACGGTAGGCATGACGATGTTTGCCTTCGTTGAATAGGTGGCGGTCGAAATCAGTTAGTTGTGGCGGAAAACAGTAGGGATCGTAGGTTATGTGTTCATGTAATGAGGCTTTGTCACGCCAAATAAAACGGTAGCGATCGGGTAATGTTTCTTTGCCTTCCCAAACGAAAATATCAGTTTCGGGAATGCGTTGCATTTTAAAATTACCCTCTGCAATGGTCACATCCTCTGCGTGGGGAATGTAAGCGCGGACAGTGGTTTGATTATTTTTACTGTGTTTGCCTAGGATTGAAAACGGATCATGATGACGAGCGTCAATAATAGATTGTAACTCATCGCTTATTTGTGAAGTTTTTTTAGCAGTTATAGTGGTCATAAGCTCTCTCTGGTGGATAAAAATAGGTGTTATTATATGTGGAGGGATATTGTAGATAAGATGTACTATCTCAACCGTGTCTAAAAATTGCCTAAGTATTATAGTTTAGCTTACTTACGTTTTTATGTAGATTTTGTCATGATATTGATTTATTGTGAACTGTTAATTTATAAAGGAGTCGATTTTATGCAACGCATTCAACAGGGATTACTAATGGGTTTTGTAGCATGTACGTTGTTCGCTACAGGTTGTCAGGGACCAACTAAGAGCACAACAGGCGCGGTATTAGGTGGTGTTGCGGGTGGTGCTTTAGGCTCACAGGTAGGTAGTGGTCATGGCAAGACGGCGGCAACAATTGGTGGCGTATTGGTTGGTGCTGCGCTGGGTGGTGCAATCGGTAATACGATGGATAAAACCGATGAGATGTATGCACAAAAAACTTTGTCTAGCACACCTGCCGGAGCGACTAAAGGTTGGCGCAATGCTGACACGGGTAATTCGTACAAGATGACACCTACCAGCACTTATAAGAATTCAAACGGTCAAGATTGTCGTGATTACACAACGATTGCTATCATTGACGGTCAAGAGCAAACAATTGATGGTACTGCATGTCGTCAAAGTGATGGTACGTGGCAAACAACAGGTTCAACAGCGGGTTCTTCAGTATTTAAATAATTTGCGCACTGATTGAGGAATAGAAATTTAATCACTTAGCGGTGTAGCGTTTGTACGGCACGAGCAAGCCTAGCGCGCATAAATGCAAGTGCCATACATTTTTAATCCAATTGGATTTAGCGAGTAACTTTTAGGAGGATAGAATGCGTTTTTTCACCTTATTCACTATTTTGTTTATTACTTGGTCACCTGTTCAGGCGGATGCTTTAATTTCCACTGCTTGGAGTCCTATCAATATGGGACAAATTCAGTGTTTAAAACTAGCAGGGGATGTATTATGGTTTAACAAGTTTGATAAGAGCAAGGATCATGGACAGGAGTCAGCATGGGCGAGCAATGGCGAATATAAAGCTTTGATTGGTTGTGTAGCAGAGAAGGAAATAGCATTTTTTGTTGTCGTGGGACCAAATGGACAGAAAACTCGTGATTTTGTCGATAAGATTTCCACTGATTTCAGAAAGGAATTAAAACTTGACGGATCATGATATTAATAGTGATATAAATCATCGCTGGCGTACAAGGCTTGTTTTGCTCACGACGGTATGACTAGTGGGCAAAGCCTTACCCTTTAATCAGTACAAAAATACCTTTTATATTTCAGTTAACATGACATAAAATAGCAGCTTTGTTATGCTAGATGCTAAGTTGACACAAGAAGTGTGGTTTTTTTTAATTTGTTTTAATAACAAGTGAATAGATGACTTAAAAAATGCTTGCACTTATTTAGTAAGCTGTTATAGTTTATAGTATCACAGTTTTGTGACTAGAAGCTTTTTTTAGTTACGCATAGTTATCAACACAAAATTTCAAGGAGTCTTGATATGACTTTTCGTAGAAAATTATTAGCGGCTGCGGTCGGCAGTGCTTTGGGTGCGGCATCTTCTGGGGCATTGGCCACCTATGATATGGATAACGATAGTTCCAAGCCCATCAAGTACACGAAGGAACTTAAAGCAGATGATAGCAATAAGGCTTTTGTGTCGGTGGGTGGGCAGGATATATCTGATGTGGTGAAGACGTTAGGCTGGAAATTCGCAACTGGTGAGGCTATCTACATTCAGTTAAACCTGACAATGGGTGGTGTATCAGGAAAAGTTAAGTTTAGGGAGACACCGCAGGTGTCAGCTAGCCTTAGTGGTACGGGTGTTGCGTTTACAAATCCCAAGTTCACCATTGCCGGTGGTGCAGGTCAAACCTATGTGCAGTATTTATTAGCTGGTACTAGTGTATCGAATGTACAAGGTACCGATCCTATTAATTTTAGCTTTGGTAGTGGCTTCGAGATCACTGGCACATCGGGTGATATTGAACTAACTTACTCTGTCAGTACTAACAAAGAAATTGGACCTACGAATGCCTTGCAGGTCAAGAAAGTTTCACTCGTTCAATTTGCTGATTCGTTTGAGTTTTCTTCAAGTGGAAAGCAAACATCAACAGCAGAAGTTGAGACTAACTTTGTTAAGTTTTCTGGTGACAAGACCGTTGCTCCTATCGCAAAATTCAAATTTATTCCTAAAGACGACTCAGGCGATAATATTGTATATGCCTATCAATCTGATTCCAGTGCAACGCTTGTAACACTTGGTACCGTTTTCTCTCCCAATACAACACTTGAAGTCGTTGGTGACTTTACTATGACAGAGGACACTGTTGGCTCAGGTTCTTACACCAACGCTGGTCCTCGTGTTTTCATTTCGGATACTAGCTCATGCTCAACATCTCTTGATTCGGCTGAAACAGTCGCTGCTGACAAAGCAGTATTCAAGACATTTAACGAAAAGCGCGGGGATACTTCATCTGAGAACTATGTTTGTGTTGTTGCGAATGGTTCTACGATACTTAAAAGTGGCTATAGCTTGGTGTTGAAGGGTGTGGGCAGTGAGCCTGCTGCAGGCGCGACTGGAAATAAATACAACGCTGGTGGTGATATCTCTTTAACAGATGCTGGTGAAATTAAGTATAATGGTTCTCAACTGATTACGCCTTACATGACTTTAGCAAATGGTTATATTAGCCGTATTTTCCTAAGCAATACTGGTTCGGTGGATATTAATTACACCGCGACAGTCGTCACTGATGATGGTAATAATGCTTCATTGGGTACCGCGACGAGTGGTACGGTTAAAGCAGGTACGAATTTGCAAATTAACACCAGTGCACTTGTTAGTAGTTTCTCAACCAAGCAACGTGGTGCTGCTTTGTTTAACTTTGTTGGTGCAGGTTCTGCTATCCAAGGTGTTTACCAGACAGTTAACCTCGATTCACTTGAAGTACAGTCTATCATTATGCAACGTCCTGGTGGCGGTGACGGTAATTAGTGGTAAGAAGTGGGTGTTGTCCTTTACTTTAAAGATCAGAAGCATTTGAGTCTTGTTTATGGGGTTGGGAAGGTATAGTGCTTGTTCCTATACCTTTGGGTGTTTGTATATTGCCCGTTTTTTATAAGTAGAGCCCTTAATTTTAGAGAATAAGTTTATAGAAAGTGCTTGCTATAAATTTAGCGAAAAAGTATATTTATAGCATACATTTACGAAAAGTTTTAATGTTTTTAGGAGTTTGATTTATGTCACATCGCAATATTGTTCTTGCAACGGCGATTGCAAGTGTTTTAGGAGTACCCAGTGCGGTTTACGCTGCCTTTGATTTGGATGCCTCTTCCCCCACCTCGATCAAGGTTGCATCCGAGTCTAATGCTACTACCATACCTTCGGACGTTGATTTTGGTAAGGTTGAGATGACGTTTGGTCAGACCATTAATGCGAAGGGAGCTGCGACTAATCCGTCTGATGAGAAGTTTATTCGTTTTGATTTATCTGCTGGAGCCAAGTTTTCAGGTGCTATGGAATTGACTTTGCCTGCTGGTAGCGGAGTTCCTGATGTGTCACGTAGCATTGATGTTGTATTATCTACAGGTGGTGATGGTGAGTCTTTCGTTATTTTTTCTGTCAAAAATGACGCTAGTGCTACTAACATCACTAGTGAAGCTAAATTTGAATTTTCTCATGGTGGCGTGAAGTTAGCTGATACCACGACAGACGTGGAACTCTCATACAATGTTTACTTGACTGCTTTAAAAGCTGCGGCACCTGACTCACCTCTCACTACCAAGAAAGCGACCTATATACAGTTTGAAAAGGGATTTAGTTTTTCTGTCCTTGACAACACGTTGACGGCGGATGTTGAGAACGACTTTTTGAAATTCACGGGGGGACAGACTTATGGTCAGCTTGCTACGATAACTGCAAAAGTTAACTCAACCAATGCGTACTTGCCCAGTGGTAAAGCTAGTGCCGTGGATAAAATACTACAACCGAGTGGTTCGACTTTAACCGTTAATGGAGATTTTAGTTCCTTAGCCGATGCTAGCGGGAAGTATAATGTAGCTCGTTTGTTTATAACTTCTAACTCCTCGAACGGTTGTGCTGAGCCTTACGATCCTACTAAAACAGACATTTTTACGACTGCTTCGCTAACAGCAGATAAGGCTATCTTAGATATGCCTGGGGGGGCTTCCTCTGAAAGTAAGTTTTATCTATGTATCAACCGCGACTCAGGTGCGGAAATTGAGTATAAGCAAGCTGAATACAGTTTGGATTTTACTCCTAAAACACAGAGCGATATTACTATTGCAGCCGACGCTTATACTAACCAAAAAGCAGGAAGTATCAAACGCAACGGTACGACCTTAGATACCCCATACTTTACTTTGGACTCTAGTGCTATCAGTCGTGTTATCCTTTCTAACTTTGGTTCAAAAGATGCGAAATTCACCGTGAAAGTACAAAGTGACGAAGGTAACGTAGTTACACCGGGTGAAGTAAAAGAGGGTGTGATTAAAGCGGGTACAATTTTGCAAATTAATGGTGAAAAATTGGCTAGCTTCTCTACCAAACAGCGTGGTTCTGCTAAGTTCACTATCGTTGCTCCACCGGCGAATATTTCTGGTGTATACCAAACGGTCAACAGAACGTCAGGTGCGGTGACATCCATCAAGTTGATTCATGAAGGTGGTAATCATTAGATTATTGTTGGTTTAAATACCATTGAATGACAGAGGGAGCGTTGTGCTCCCTTTTTTTTGGTAAACTTATTCGGAGCAGAAAGATGTGTGATACATGCGGTTGCAATATAACTTCTGGTAATAAACATCTTATTGAAAATCAAGGTAAACACGCCACAACCGAAGATGGCAAAGCAGCAGTGACTGTATTGAAAAATTTACTTTCAGAAAATGATCATCAAGCCCTGCATAATCGCCAACATTTTGATAAACATCATGTTTTAGCTATAAATTTGATGTCTTCTCCGGGTTCTGGCAAAACGACTTTACTAGAAACAACGATTATAGCGTTAAAATCTGAATTTAATATTGCTGTGATTGAAGGCGATTTAGAAACTGAAAATGATGCACAACGAATTCGTCAAACAGGTGTGCCGGCGGTGCAAATTACCACAGGTACGGCTTGTCATTTGGACGCGCATCTCGTACACAAAGCAGTACATCAACTTGATTTAGCTAACTTAGATATGATATTTATTGAAAATGTGGGGAATTTAGTTTGTCCAGCAAGTTTTGATTTGGGTCAACACCGTAACGTCACTTTACTCTCCGTGACTGAAGGCGATGATAAACCAGCAAAATATCCGGTAATGTTTCGTGCAACTGACGTGATGTTGCTAAGTAAAATGGATTTATTACCAGTTTTAGATGATTTCTCGCCTCAACGCGCTAAACAGTACATGCAGCACTTAGCAAATCCTGCCCCTGTGTTTGAAATATCAGCCAAGACCACACAAGGCTTAGAAACTTGGTATGACTGGTTACGTCAGGAAATGCAATTACAGCGTACAAAAATACCTATCACGCACCAACACACTCATCAAAAAGCAGCTTAATAACTTTTAAAAATTACTCTTTTTTGCAATGGTTCGGACACTTTTTTAAAGCATATAATATAATAAAATCAATAACTTACGAAAGAACGCTTATATTTGTAACTTATTGAAATATTTAATAATTCACAAAAACTGTCCGAAGTATTGTTTTATGACAATTAAAATCATCATTTTGTAGCTCTTTTACAAAGTTTCGGAAGTCTTTGAATCAATGAACACAGACTTTAAAACAATTGGTTTGTTACGATGAAGGGGCAAAGTAACGTCGGCTGAATAGCTGACAGCCCAAGGTTTCGATTCAGGCTCAATTGGCGTTAATTGAACATGCTGTTGACGGACGCGCTGACTCTTTTCATGCCATGTTGAAATCCTAAAATGCTTGGAAGGATAAACACGATAGCCTGCGGTAAAATTGTCTCCACCAACCTCAACACCAACCAATTTTTGAAATTGTAAATAATCTGTAAATGCGCCAAATTCTTTACGTCTTGCTACAATATTTTTTGCTATTTCAGCGTTTATACCGTCCAAAGTCTGCAAAACCAGCTCAGATGCGGTATTCAAATTTAAAAAACCGGCTCTCTCAGTCGTGGTAATTTGTCCCCAGATGCCATTTTTCCACAAGCTTTCTTGTTCAGCCCAACCTAAAATAGCACGACATTCCATAGGATTAATCAATAAACGATTTGCCGGTGGTGGTAAACCTGATTTCTCATAATGTATTGCTTCTGCGCCATTCAAACGGTGAAAATCATCAGGGTCTACATAATCTTGTAAACGCGCAATTAATGGTTCACGTAATTCAGCCGACACACCTAACACGCCAAGTAATTTCATACCTTTACGTTTGGTTTCGGGATTAAGAGTAATAGATAAACGGTACAAGCTAAATAATCCAGCCTTATCTTGAATTGAAAAACGCGCAGAGCCAATACCTTGATAAACAGTATCATCTAGTTCGATTTCACCTCCTACAGGCAACACCATTGTCACGTCAGCGTCGGCGGAAGTGTTAAAACTAAGCGTTCTATTCGGTATTTTAGGATTAAGACCTGCCATCGTTAAACGACGGGTTGAAAATAAATAAATCAATTGAGCTTGAGTATTGTAAGTATCAATTTCACCTTGTAAATTAGTCTGTAATTCTTGTGCTAACTCAATTGCACGTTGAGTCCAAACCGCGAAAAAACTAGCAGCAACCGTTAATATCGCCAGCATCCATAAAGTCATTACTAGCACAAGTGCTTGTTGTCGCCTAATGTAAATCATAATCGTATGCTGCTAAATCTAATTGAAATTGTGTTACAAGTTGTGTATTACTCGTTTTAAATCTATCACCCACTACAGTTTGTATTTGACCTTCTAAATCAGTTTTGTAAAAATCAAGTCTTTGTTTTTGCTCAAATTGTTCAATTAATTTACTCAAACGAGTTGTGAGCCACGCACAACAAGGCGTGATTGGATAAAGCGAATCATTACCATGCCATTTATTAATTTGACGCTTTAAGATAATGCCCAAATCTGACATAGAATTATTTACTTGCTGTGCAGTCGGAAAAGTTTGATCTGTACTAACACCAATAAATTCAGATAATTGCTGAATAAATAGTTGTGGTTGTTGACGAAATTGCTCATATAACATGATTTTTACCTTATCTTGACCGAATAATTGTACATAGTAATTAGCAAGATAATGATAAGCAAAATTTTCTAAACGAAACAATGGGATACGTCCATCTGCTGGCGGATTTAAATAATCAATTAAATTACAAATTCCTCCAACACGAATGTATTGTTTATAATTAGAAAGAATTGCATCTTTTTGACGACGAATCACCAGTAAAATTTTAGCATCAGGGAAAACTGTTTTAAGTCGATCAGCAATTTCCTTATTATCAAAACCGCCTGCATGTGGATTACCTGACAAACGTTCTGCTGATAAAACAGGTAGTTGTTGATTTTTTAAACTCTGCTCTATCAGAGGATTAAATAATTGCTTGGCTACTTGTGGATTAAATTCCAGTGGGTGCGGTGATATTAAATGTTGCCACAAGGTTTCATGTCCAGCAATAAACGCCAATTCTGGATGATGTGGAAAATAAAAAAGTTGCAACCATGTCGTCGCAGTTTTGTGGTAGCCAATATGAATGAGCATAAGCGTGTAGACAGTGATTTTATTTATTTGGGAACTTACATTGAACAGAAAGAGAAAACAAGCTTTTTTTAGAAACGATTGGAATCATTATTTATTGTAATTTAATCGATAAAAAATTGTTTTCTTTCCAACTCAGTCAACTGACGCGATACAGTCATTTGAGCGTATTCGACTAAATCCAGAGTAGAGGCAAAATATGGATACAAAAGTAAACGCCCATCTTTTAATCCAGTCAAAATATATCTACCATCTGGGCGAAACAATGCGAATTCTATTGCTTCAGAGTTCGCAAAACGCACTACCTCATGTCCCAAATTTACATCCCACAAATGCGCGCTATGTCCATAATCCATTGTTAATAAACGCTGTCCATCCGGACTAAACGCAACATGAACCACCATATCTATATGTTCACCAAAACTTCTGATTTCCTCTCCCGTTTCTACGCGCCACAAACGCGCTGTTTTATCGGACGAGGCTGTTACTAAATACTGATCATCCGGACTAAAAGCTGCATGAGTTACGACATTCGTATGTCCCAGTAATACCGTTGATGAAATATTATGAAATCGCCGCTGTAAATGCCACAAACGTACCGTTTTATCATAAGATGTTGTCGCAAGATATTGATTATCATGACTAAAAGCTGCATATATAATTACATTTTCATGTCCAACCAAACGGGTTAATAATTCACCATCGTACCCGTCCCATAATGAAGCCGTATTATTTTCTAAACTCACAATATAACTACCGTCACCATTAAAATTAGCATAAGTAATTGGATTGCTATTGCCAGTAAATTTCTTGACCAATTCACGACTAGACACCTCATGTAAATATACATTATTATCATCAACGCTCAATATGCGATGTCCCAGCGGACTAAATGCTACTTGTTGCACTGCTGTTTCATAATCCGATAAAGTTGCAATCGATTTCCCTGTAATCACGTGCCATAAACGTACACTCTTATCATCCGAACCTGTTAATAAATATTCATTATCAGCACTAAAAGCAAGATGATTTACCGTTGCTTCATGCCCTTTAAGCTGATTAATTTGAGTATTATGATGCCATAAATATACTAAACCTTGCTCATGTGCTGTTGCTAAATACTGCATATTAGAGCTAAATGCAGCATGTTTAAGCGGTTTTGGTTGATGAGTAAATGCCACTCGTTGCCGCCTATTGTCGAAATACCATAATTTTGCTGTTGTATCGTCTGCCACTGTCATGATATAGCGGTCATCTGGGCTAAAAACCGCTTGATTAATAACTTGTTGCTGACTAGAAAGTGTTGCAATCAGATTTTGCGTATGCACCCCCCAAATCATAATATTTTTATCCCAATGACTTGTAATTAACCACGCACCATTATGACTAAGATTTAATGTTCTAATTGGTTGTGAAGTGGTAATTGTATGTCGCGTTTGACCAGTATTTATATCCCACAATTTAATGCTTTGATCCGCATAAGCGCACACAATTAAATCGTTAGTTAATTGAAAATTTATCAACGGGTCAGAATGAGGTAAAAAATGAATTTGCTGTACTTTTTCAAGTTGCCAAATGGCAAGGTCAGAGTCAGTCATCGGCACAATTAAATATTGGCTATCTGCACTAAATTGACTCTTTAAACCCGTTGCAGCTTGCATAGAAAGTATGTAACGTGCCTGCTTTCTATCCCAAATTGATATAATTCCATTGCGCTCCACAATCAAAATATACACACCATTAGGTGAAAATTGTACAGATTGGATAGGTGATTGATGTTGCTCTAAAACTAATATGCTTTGCCCAGAATTAATTTGCCACAGTCTGACCATATTATCTTGAGAACCCGTTACAACATATTGATTATCAGGGCTAAATGCAGCAGTCGTGATAATATCAGCTTGTTGGCGCAGTGTGTACAATTGTTCACCGCTATACATATCCCAAATTTGTACCGTTTTATCATGAGCAGTAGTAAGTAACCACTGATTATTATTACTAAATTGAGCCTGAAGCGGACGCGAGGTATCATGAGTGAAAATGGATACCAATTGACCAGTTTCAACAGCCCACAAGCGTGCAGTATTATCTTGGGATAAAGTCAACACATGTTGTCCATTAGAGCTGAATATAGCTTGATTGATAGCCAATTGATGCCCTAGCAATGTGCGATGTTCTCTAGGCTCAATTAAAGCATTATAAAGTTGCTGTTCTACTTCGGCGACGTAAGGGCGACGGTTTGTATTAAGACCATTAGGCAACCCTGCTAAAGCAATCAAAATACCATTATTTGCATTACCTTGTTTCGTTTGTTGGGCAGATAGATTTGCAAGAAAGCGTGAATGTAAACTTTGAACACGATTTGTCTCTGTCAATGCAAATTGTTGCGTTGCTTGTAAGCGGCGAATTTCCAACACACCAATTGCGACTAAGACACTGATAAATAAGATAAAAAAAACAATTACGCTGCTAATAATTCGTCGATATTTTCTATAAATAGGGGAAGACAAACGGTGTTGTTTGAGCAATTTTTTACTCAATTGTTTTAATGGTTTCGTTTTAATTTGGCTGTAAACTTCTACTGTTTTGTTTCGCGGTTGTAATAATTGTGATATTGACCACTCAATACGACCACGTTCTACAGTTTGTAGATAGCGACTGTGGCGTTGCCGACGTTCAGCATACCATTGCTGTAATTCTTGAAACTTTTTTTTGACTTTCAATGTATTATACATAATAAGGAGTCATCAGCAAATTTTTAAAATATTGGTCAATAGTGAGCTTCAAGTAAATTTTATGTATAACTACCTAAAACCTTGTTTAACTGGCAAATTCTATTTTTAAGCAATGCCGCCTTGTGAAAAGTATAGCGGAAATAAGTTTAATTGATATATTATTTAACACATCAACGTTATTTTATGTCAGTTTATCCAAAAAACGCTGAAATTCATCTACGGAACGGGTAACACAGTCCTCAGCCGATACGCCGTAAAAATAATTACCTGTAATAAATAAAGAAGCTTGCTTTTCTAATGCTATATGCAATTTTTCTAATGTATGATGATGTCCAACAATCGGCGCGGGTAAATAATTTTGCTTAGTGACTATATCCTGAATCTGATTTTTACTGACTTGTAAAATACCGCTTAAATATTCCAATTTTTCATCATTATTCAACGTGCTGGGTTTAAAGTGAAAAGTAAAACCACGATATTGGGGATGTTCAACAGGATCGCGTGAAACGACTGAATAAAATTTGCTCTGTTGTCCAATAATACCGCCAATTGGTTTTAAATCAATTAATTGCTTTTCTAGCATCACGCCAATGCTTTCAATCGAAACTTGATTAATTACTCGCAAAATTTCGTGTATCTGTGGTGCGATGTTTTGGGTTAATTTTGTTGTGATGTCAACAGGTGTTGCTAAAGTTAAATAGCGCGATTCATAAGTTTGATTACCTACAGTAACTTGATAATATTGTCCATCATAATTGATTGTTTCTACAAGCTTGTCATGCAGTAGATTTAAATTTTCCGCCATTTTATCGGGTAAGACTTGAATACCTTGTTTAAAAGTAAAATTGCGAATAATATCTTTTCGACGTGGTTTTTTCCGAAATAGCATATCCGCCGGAAAATTATCGGACGGTTGGCAAATGACACCATTAAAAGCCGGTGAAAAAACTTTGTTATAATTACGTCTACCAACAACTTGCGTATAATATTCTTGAATTGTTTTACCCTGTTTTTTGAGGAAAAATAATTTAGGGATTGAAACTAATAATTCTAAATAATTCAATTGTGAAGGAATGGATTTAATTTGATGCCCATTCCATAATTGAAAACTAATGGATTGTTTTTTGATTAAATCATTTATTAAACCATAATCTTCAATTAATTTGACAATATGACCATAAGAATTAAAACAACTGTGCGTACCAAGCTCAATCCAAAAATCATCACTGAATTGGTGCGAATGGAATAAACCACCGTTGCGGTTTTCTTTCTCCAAAACCAGCGTATTTAAACCTTGCTGTGTACAGTAGTGCGCCATACTTAAACCACTGATACCCGCTCCAATAATTAACATATCGTATTTATTCATATTTTCTCTAAATTGGGATGCCGTCCCCACCCAGACTTATTAACTCTGGATGAGGAAGTTTGATAATTTCGCAAAGTGCTTGCAAAATAAATTTTGCACGCCTGTTCCTTGCGCGATTAATTAAAAGTCAAAATTTGACATGATTCACTTACTTTGCGTCCACCGTATGGACAATTTTCTTTAATTTGTTTGTAATATACGCCAGCCCAACCACGTTCAGTGCGCACCCAATAATCTGCACCGCGTCGAATATCATCTTTTTTGCTGAAACGATGAATTAAACAATTACCACCAGAATAAGCTCCACCATGAGGACATTTTCCATCGACCAAAGGATAATAAACACCCGCCCAAGCTGGATTGGTATCGACCCAATAACGCACATTTTCAACTAAAAACAGATTAGCGTGTTTTACTTCGATGCTGTCAGTATACTTGCCGTCCTGAGAATAAACATATTTTTCCCATTGCTGATTTTTGGCTGAATTACATTCCCATAATTGTATTTTTGCGCCATTTGCACGACTATCGAAGTCTGGACGATGGACATCTAAACATAATCCATTACCACTAATCAAATTATCTCGTTTCGTAGTCCACTTTTGGTTAGCCGCGCCAGTGCATTCCCAAACTTGTACCCTACTACCATTTTTGCGACCATCAAAATCTGAATTGTGGACATCTAAACACTTACCGCCTGCATTAACTAACGCGCCATTTTCAAACCACCAACGCTGATTTTTACCACCATTACAATCCCAAAGTTGCACCCTACCACCATTTTTGCGACTGTCAAAATCAGCTCCCACAATATCTAAACATTTACTATTTTCACCGCGTAAGCTAAATGTTGCTTCATCTGCGATTTGATCATCGTTTTTACGAGTGCTACTACCACTGTCTGCAACCACAAATTCAGCACGGCAACCCTTATCTACCCAAACACCACGATTATCATAACCCCAAGAATCATTTATAACACAGCGCGACGTACTTAGCTGTTTTCCCACGCGAATATCTTTGCCTGCTGTTTCCACTGCACAATGACGATATTGACCGCCGCTTGATTCACAGCGTATTTTTTCCTCCGCAGCAAAAGTAGTTGTAGAGAGAAGCCACAATAAAGTGGTAATCAAAAATGTGAAGTACATCAATATTTCTCCTAAAGGATTATTAAAAATTGAGTATAAATCAAGACAAGTGCCTAAAGCATAAGAACAAGTCGTTTTTTGAAAACGACAAAATTCCAAAGACTCTCACGTTGGGAAGGATACTAAAACACGCAACAAATGTCAGCAAACATTCAGTTTAAAATAAGCTATTTCAATAATCATTAAGCGATTTTTTTATCCGATGCACGTAAAACGCTGTCTCAATCTGAATGCTGATCAAATTCAGAAGCGGGCGGAATTCCTCCTAGTCCTACTCACCGCGTCAAATTTGGGTGGATGTAGGTACGTCGCTTTTTAGGAGGAAGAAGATGTCAAGCAGGTCTAACCGTTACACGCCAGTCTCGACCAATCGCTCTAATATCTATGATCTCTAGTGGAATATGTTGTGCTAATGATTCGATATGCGGTAAATTGAACAACGCTCTGGCATTATTACCCATAAACATTGGTGCGATATATAATATAATTTCATCAACTAATTGATTTCTTAACATAGCCCCACCAAGCGTTGCACCTGTTTCTAGTAATAATTCATTTACTTCATATTCCGTTGCCAACATCCTACACATCAACGCCAAATCAATTCCATGCTTAGTATGTGGTAAAGTCACGACCTCTGCGCCGACCTGTTTTAATGCGGTTTTTAAATCTTCATTTTCTGATGCAGTAAAAATGATGGTTTTACCCGCTAATTGCAACATTTGCGCATTCAACGGCATACTCAAATGTACATCAACGACCACTCGTATTGGTTGACGTATAGTCTTTGGTTTAGCAAGATATTGAGGCAATTCTTGCTCTCGCACAGTCAATTTAGGGTTATCTGCTAGTACCGTACCTGCTCCCGTCATCACAGCCGAACTTCTAGCGCGTAAAGCCTGCACGTCACGGCGCGAATGCTGAGAAGTAATCCACTGACTTTCACCCGATGCCATTGCAGTACGTCCGTCTAAGCTCATACCCAGTTTACAGCGCACAAACGGTCTTTCATAACGCATTCGCATGAAAAAACCTTGATTTAATTCCAAAGCTTGGTTACTTAACACACCCGTATCAACAGTAATACCGGCTTTTAGCAATTGCTCAATACCTTTGCTCGCAACAACTGGATTCGGATCAGTCATCGCAACGACCACTCGAGCGATACCCGCTTTAATTAGCGCGTCGGTGCAAGGTGGTGTTCGTCCATGATGACAACATGGCTCCAAAGTCACGTAACAAGTAGCACCTTTAGCTTGATCTTTAGCTTGATTGAGTGCGTGAATTTCAGCATGAGCTTCTCCTGCGCGTTCATGCCAGCCCTCGCCTACAACTTTACCTTCATTCACAATGACACAACCCACACGCGGATTCGGGTCAGTTGTCCATAACCCTTTTTCCGCCAAGCGTAAAGCACGCGCCATATAAAAATGATCGGTTGTAGAGTTGATTGTCATAATGGTGCATCTCGTTATTTTATCGGTTTTATTTTGTTTTTTTATTTAAAATTGTACGGTATGTAAAGCCTCCGTACTCTTAAATTTTACTCGACCTTCCCACTAGTATAATAGCACGGAAAAAGGAATTAATTGGATATAGAATTTAGAATGTATTACTTTTGCAAAATAAGTCTTATTTAGATATTTAAGCCTATATTAACCGATGTTCATTTTAATTTTTAACTTTTAAAATTAGTAAGTTATACGCTAATCTTTTTAATCTAAAATAACGAAGCAGCTATTTTTGTAAAATACATCGTTTCCTATATTAAAATTAGATTACACTATAATTTTTACATAGTAAACAGCGTAGGTAAAACCTTACTATTTGATTTAAAACAGTATAGCAATTTTAAGTTGTGATTTTTGCTTTGATTCGATACAATTTAGGAGCTATTTAAGCTTATTTTCAATGTACACTAACTGCTTTATTTTAAACAGTTTCACAAAAATGACTAATAACTTAAATAAAAAACAAAAATTGTAGGTCGTTTATTTAAAAAAATAGGGGATTACTGATGCTGACCAGTGTTCGTATTGCCGTACTTGTTTCGTTTTTGTTACTTGGGGCTTGTAGCTCTTTTCGGCTTAATGATTCAAATGCTTTTATTACCACTGCTAACCTTCGTTTTCAACAAGAACCGCCTATTGTTGCGGTGCGTCTGCTTAACGAACCATTAACTAAGCTACTCATCATGCCACTTGCCGACGACTCGCCACAGCCTGTTGTCCTTGATATGGTGGAAAATATTTTATTTGAATCAGATAGCGCAATCTTGTCGCCAACAGCGATAGTAAAATTGGACAGTTTTGCCATAGCAGTAGGTGGTGGTAATCACAAAATCCTAATAGAAGGTTACGCTGACAATTCACACAACCATGAGCATAATTTATCTTTGTCTGAAGCTCGCGCAATCGCTGTGAAAGAGGCATTAATTGCAAGAGGGGTTGCACCTGAAAGATTAGTTGTTAATTTTTACGGTGAAACAGAAGCTGTTGCTTCAAATACGCATGAATTCGGTAGGCTACAAAATCGTCGAGTTGAATTAAGAATCATAACCACTGCAACTGGTGCAACTGATTCAAAACCACGCCCAAAGATTGATATTCATTCACAAACACCATTGGATGGAAACTTAAAACCATTATCAACAACATTAGTAACTAATGCTGATTCACAAGCTCCGTAGCTGATAGTAATTACGTCGCCGTGTGGCTCATTCCTAACCCTTAATCTGCGTAAAAAATCGCAATGACCCTACACTAGGGGTGAGCGGTAAACAGCGAAGCGCGATAAAGGGTAACTATTCAGTTCAAGATACTAAAAGCTCAAATATGTGGCATACTTTGAGAGAGGAAATAGCTAAACCAAATAAAAAATGCAATGCCCTATGACGATTGCATTGCTTGCCACAGTTAATTATTTATTTATATATCAAAATATTTTATACTCCCTTCTAAAATAATAATGTTTGAGTTTTAATAGTTCAGACAGTTCTTTTTATCCAATAAAACCATCTGAAATATTTGTCACTTTATAAAGACTTATAAAATCCATCACATTGATTGGAGGGGAGTAAATGAACTATCAAGCACTATACGATTTATCAATAAATAATCCAACGCAATTTTGGGGCGATGCCGCAAAAAGCATAGATTGGTATAAACAACCCACAATTATTTTAGATGATTCTAATCCACCATTTTATCGCTGGTTCGCTGACGGTGAGTTGAATACATGTTATAACGCGCTTGATAGGCATATTGAAAATGGGCGCGCTTCGCAACTTGCTCTAATTTATGACAGTCCTGTAACCGATTCAGTTAAAAAATTTACCTATCAACAGTTGCGTGATACTGTGGCGCGCTTCGCAGGCGTATTGCAAACTCATGGTGTGAGTAAAGGCGACCGCGTCATTGTCTACATGCCGATGATTCCAGAAGCTGTTATTGCAATGCTGGCGTGTGCGCGAATTGGTGCGATTCATTCGGTTGTCTTTGGCGGTTTTGCAGCTAAAGAGTTAGCCACCCGTATTGATGACGCAAAACCTGTGATGGTCATATCCGCCTCCTGTGGTATTGAGGGAAAACGGATTATTGAATACAAACCATTGCTTGATCAAGCTATTACGCTCTCTGAACACAAACCAAGTAAATGTATTATTTATCAACGTCCACAAGCTGAGGCAAATTTAATTGCAGAGCGTGATATTGATTGGATGCAAGCGTATGAAGTCGCGCAACCTGTTGATTGTATTCCTGTTTTAGCAACTGATCCATTATATGTTTTATATACCTCTGGCACAACTGGTATTCCTAAAGGTGTGGTACGCGATAATGGTGG